>CAMVDS010000012.1 GCA_947166335.1 uncultured Mollicutes bacterium | reverse complement strand
CAAGCACTTTTTTTATTTTAAACATCCTGTTTTTAGAGAATAAGAATAATTATCAACAAATTCTTTTGCTGTTCCAAACCAGTCATCATCCTCATCGCTTTGAATCCACATATTACCAAATAGTGGCTCTATTATGCGAATTATTCTTTTTGCTATTTCTGGACTTGTATAGTTTAAATTTGTAAGATATGCATTTTTGTTAGGACATCTATCTACTGTTTCATCCATCATACATTCTGGATCTGATAAGATATCGTTTGGAGAAAACTCTATTTCAAAACCTGAACATTTTTTCTTCATGTATATATATTCTTGTGTATCAGCTAATAGAGGATAATTTCTGAATTCAGCTTTTATTAAATCAGCTATAGAATCGTGTGTTATTGGCCTATCACTTATAATTATAAGATCTCTCATTTTATCACCCTTTCTATAAGATCTTTTTTAGTTCGTACAACGTTTATTCCTTTGTTAATTAATTCGCTGTACTTTTTATCAGTTATATCAGGAGCATAAACGATGTGCCCTTTATTATGGCTTTTGGCTAAATCCTGTTGATCAACAAATTGCCTTGTTTTATGCTTTACTTTACCTGATTTTATTTCTATTATATAATCTTTAGTCATTAAATCAATTTCTCTAGGTTGTCTAATTTTTTTATGATATAATCTTTCATTAACTATTATAACACAACCAGGTTTATTTTTTTCTAATTCCAAAAATAATTCATAAACGTATTTATCTTTTGCTTTAGCAGCATGGTTGTATAATGACTCCTTCTTTAATTCGTCTTTCTCCTTTTTGCTTAGCTTATTTTTTTTCTGATGAACAATATCAAACTTAAAAGATGAAGCATATCTGCCTGTTGCTGGATCATAATACCTTATAGTATTTTTGGGGCCTTTTTTATATGGCATATTTTCATCTCCTTTCATTTATTATGCCATTATAATACTAGTTTTATTGACATTGCACAATGAAAGGTATAACATAAAAAAGTGAAAGGAGTTGCACTTTTATGTTTAATGATTGCTTGGATAAGGATGAAATAAAATATAATATAGCAAATAATTTAAAGAAACTTAGGTCAAAAAGGGGAATGACACAAGAGGATTTAATATATGATTTAGGAGAAGAACTTATAAGCTTAAGATCGTATAAATCTTATGAGAGTGAGAAATCAAAAATTGTCCCATCTCTTGATAAAATAGTTATTTTAGCAAAATATTTTGGCTGTACTGTGGATAGGATTATTTTTGGGTATGAAGGCACATATGATGAATCTTATACAAAAAAAGATAATCTAAAAAGAATATGTGCCCTTATTTATTCTCTTGTTCTTAGACCAGTTAAAGAAAACAATCCTACAAGTCCTTATTATGGTCAATATTATTTCTTGGCTTATGATCAAGAAGTGAGTCTTCTTATTGACAAAATAGAGGCTATGTCTAGGGAGAAGAATATAAAATTTTATCAAACCGGAGAAATATCACTTGATCATGGCAAATGTTATTATGACCTTATCAATCAGATTGAAGATTTAGATGAAAATTGGGAACCTTCTGCTAGTAGATTTAAATATTTATTAAATAAAAGTAATATTGACGTTGATGATTATTATGAAATGTGCATAAATAAGATTAATAGAGAAAGAAAACCTAAAAAAAGAATAAAATAATAGTTTTATAAAGATAGCGTATTAATATTATTTTAAAATAATAATATCTTATGATATAATTGTTTCAAAGGTGGTGAGAAAATGCCTAATAAATCTGTATATTTATATCAGGAAGCTAGAGCTAACTTCTTTAATATAATACTAATGCTTGTTATGTCAGGATTAGGATTAATAGCTTTAGTTTTAAATGAAGTAGGTATATTTACTGCTGAAAAAGAAATGCTTAGAAGTTCAGTATTACAATTAATCGCATATGCCTTAGTACCTTTCTTAATTTACTTTATTCATGATAAAATTAGAAAGTGCAAAGAACATGAAACTATCTTAGAGATGCCATTTTTTAAGGTTATCATTATCATATTTATATTCTTTTGCGTAACAGATTTATGTTTAACATTATCTTTCCAAGCAACACTTTTACTTGCTATACCACCTATTGTTGTAGCACAGTACAAAAATGATAGAAAATTATTTATTTGGGTATTAGCCGCAACTATTGTTATGGTACCTATAGTTATATATGGTAATTATTTCTTTGGAATGTATGATGCAAACTTACTTAAACCATTAACAGAAGAACAAGCAGCAGAGATGCAAAACAGAATAAATAATTTAAGTGGTGATAGAATATTAAAAATATTTTTCCACTATGTTATGACAAAATGGTTATGTATTATGGCAATTGATTTTATTGCTATTACAATCACAAGACGTACAGCAAATATGCTTGATATTCAAGATATGTTAAATAATGTTATTGTTGAAGAAAAAGAAGAAAAAACAATTATGCAACAAAACGTTATTGAAGATTTGGCTGATGTAGTTGAAACACGTGATTTAGAAACAGGAGATCATATTAAACGAACTAAATTATATGTTAATATACTTGCAAATGCTTTAAAGAATAATGATAAATTTAAAGATGAATTAACTGATGAAGAAATTGAAATAATAACAAATGCAGCTCCACTACATGATATAGGTAAAATAGCAGTATCTGATTTAATTCTTTGTAAGAAAGGTAGACTTACTGATGAAGAATATGAAAAGATGAAATTACATACTACTAAGGGTGGAGAAATAATTAATCATATATTAAATGATTTAAAGGATGAAAAATATTTAAATGTAGCTCATGATATAGCTTTACATCATCATGAAAAGTGGAACGGCAAAGGCTATCCTATGGGACTTAAAGAAGAAGAAATCCCTTTATCAGCCCGTATTATGGCTATTGCAGATGTGTTTGATGCATTGATTTCTAAGAGATGCTACAAAGAAGCAATGCCTATAGATGATGCTATAAATATTATTATTAAAGATGCTGGAAGTCACTTTGATCCAAATATTGTAGAAGTATTTAAAACAATTATTCCTGAGTTCAAAGAAGCTGCAAATAGAAAATTATAAAAGCACGTTTAATCTCTTTTTTTGTGTTATAATGTTATTAGATTTATGATATTAAGGAGTGATTCCTATGAAAAAAATGGTATGTGAAATATGTGGATCGCAATCAATAAAAAAAGAAAAAGGAGTATTCGTATGTAAAGAATGTGGTACTGAATATTCACTTGAAGAGGCTAGAAACCTCCTGGTTGAAGCAGAAGATTCAACTGGTCCAAATAATAGCGTAGTTGAGCCTAAATCCTTTGTTGAAGAAAAAGGATTTAATTCAAATGCTGATGTTTTAAAAAAACAATTACTACTATGGGCAGATATATTAAAGTATTTTGATACAATTAATTATCTATATAAAGTCCATGATACTAATAGTAGTGATTTTTGGAATAACTTTAGCGAAGAAAAAATTGAAAAAACACTTGATAATAATGACCTTTTTTCGCTTTTAACAAAATGTTATAAAGATATGCCTAATGATGAATACAGTTTAAAAGAATATTTAAAATATGGAGATTATTGTTTCGAAATTCAATACGAGAAATGGATGTTCAATGATATTCCATTTGCTGAATGGGCAAGTTCTGAAGAAAAAATGAAAAGAGAATGCGAGGCATTTCGAAATTTTTTATTTACAAAAACATTTATGAAAGAGCAAGTTAAGCAATTAAGGAATAATGATTTTATGATAAAAGAAATTAAGGCATTAACTATGGATACACTTCCAGTTTTGATAAAGGACCAAGAAGGAATTATAGACTGGCCTTGGTGTAATTATAAAACGTCGAACGGAATACCTAAACTTAATTATTACGATTTTGATAAAAATGATTTGGCAAAGTATTTTTATAGAATAAGCATTTTTCGTTATAATGAATTAACTGGTTCAAATTTTATAGGTCCATATGCGTATAAATATGGTTATTTTACAGGCGCTGAAAAGAGATACCCTGTTTTTCCAAACTTTAATTTTAAGGAAGCTTATAGTAAAGTAAATACTGTTTTCAACAAATTATGGAAGGATTTCAATAAATATTTGGAATATGTAAATGGCGAAGGCAGAGAATTGGTTATTCATGATGCCGAAAAATACATAGAAATAAGTAAAGAATTAGAAAAAGATTTCTTCTTACCTTATGAATATAGAGATATTTATTCTATTTATGGTTTAATCAGTCTGTTAGACAGCGGTAAAGCATCTACATGGAAAGAATTAGCTAATCTATTCGATACATATGATTATAGAAACAGCGTAAAGTGTTCATTAGGAGAAATTAATAATAGATTAGCAAATATTGAATCTAGATTATCTGATATTAATTCAACTTTGCAACAAACTAATGAACTATTATATAAAATAGGTAATAAACTAGAGTTTATCAATAATAATTTATCTATGATATCTAAAAATGTTAGCAAGATAAGAACTTATGAATTTTTCCAATTCTTGGATAGTTTAGATTAGGGAGAGTAAAATGAAAGAACAAACAATAGAATATAATGAATTTTTAGAAATGTGCCATGTCAAGGATAACACATTAAGGGGTAAGATAAAAAAAGGTGAGATTCCCGGAGCATCAGTCAAAGATGGCAAAATAATAGTTCTAAAAGGTACTAGATATCCAGCAAAAGGCATATATAAAATCGATACTTATGAGCAAAAAATGTATGTATTGCTTAAAGCTATTGATTCTTATAAGTATATTGATCATAGAAAACTAAGGCTATATGAAGAGCAATTTTGTGATATGCTAAAACTTTTAGAAAAAGAAAAGTTAATTAAAAGAAACGGATTATGTAATAGTTATGGAGCAAACGGGTATGATATGACATCCAAAGGATCCGAAATAATAAAGCAAAGAAGAGAAAAAGTACTATTGTTTCTTGCAGAATTTGGGGGAACGTTTTTAGGTGCTTTTGCTAAAACACTTAATGATAAATGATAAAAAAGGAACTGATTTGATACTGTTTGAAGAAAACGGACAATAATTAAAAAGACTTACTAAGGGCTAACGACCTATACTCAATCGGCGTTAGCTCTTTTATTTTTTCTTGTAATCTTTCATTATTATAATAATATATGAAACTATCTATGATTTCCTCTATTTCATCCTTGTATATTTTTTCTTTCAAATATATGCATTCTGACTTTAGACAACAAAAAAATGATTCTATCGGTACGTTGTCCACATTTGCTCCGCATCTTACCTAATTAACTTAGTTAAGAAATACACTGAGATAAATGAATTAACGGATGAGATAGTTCAAGAATTCATCCAAAAGATAGTCGTACATCATAAGATAAAAATAGATGGTGTAAAGACTCAACAAGTCGATATCTACTATAATGGCGTTGGTCATATAGAGATATAAATTAGTTCTGTTAAAGTCAGAACATCCTCCGAACACTGCTATAGTAAAATCTAGTGGTGTTTTTATTTTAGAGTAATTGTAATGGTTACATCACCATCGCCTAATAAGTCAGTTAGTTCACTCTTAGATAAATTGATGTGACCTAGTTTAGTATATGCCCATGTATTTGAATCATAGAAGATCACTATTTGGTTAGATGAGTATAAAACAATGTCTCCTGGTGAAGTAGTAATTCTGGTATCAGCTGATGTAATTGAAGTGACTAAAGAACCAACTTGCTCGAAACCACCATACATATGCATTTCGATAGTAAGACCATCTTTAGCTAGGTTCTTTAATGCAGTTACGGAATTATTATCAAGCCAATTAACATTAACTTCAGTATTACCAATTTTTAAAGATAAAGTTTTATTCATAAGTTCATCATTCTCTTTAGGTTGTGTTGTAGTATCATCACTTGTCGTATTAGGCTCCTGCGTAGTAGGTTGGCTTGGCTCAGTGACTGGATTCGATGTAGATCTACCACAAGAAACAAGAGTCCACATTAAAACTAGAGTTGTAATTAGAATTATAAATCTTTTCATAAAGGTCACCTTTTAATCAATTATACACCAAAATCATAAAAAAGAGAGGCAAGCTACCTACGAAATTAAAATCGTTGATATCTTGCCTGCTCTAATAGGCGATTTTTTTACAATAATTCTATATAATATCTATCATAATCTATAATATTATCTTCTTTTAATTTTATTAATTCTCTTGATAAACTAGGACGAGGAACATTTAAATAAAAAGCTAATGATTCTTTAGATTTAATAGGTATTTTTTTCTTATTTAATCTTTTAGATTCAGTAATCAAATAGAATAATATTTTTTCTCTTATAGATTTTTGGCTTAATATTTTAACCTTTGATTGAATTTTAAAAACTTTATTACTTATTATTTCTAAATAGTTTTTAAGAATAGTTTTATTCTCTAAAAGATTTAGCCAATTATCTTTAGGAATTATGCATAACTTAGTATTCTTTAAAGCCATAATATTTCCTAAATATCTATTATCTTCAATTAATATTAATGAATCACCAAATATTTCATTTTCTTTTAAATTGTTTATTTCTACTAAAGAATCATAATTTGATGTGACTATTGATATTTCACCTTTAACAACAACACATACGTTATTACACGCTTCACCTTCTAAAAAAATAAGGGCATTTTTATTATATTCTTTATAATAAACATATTTTTCATAGTCTTTTGCATTTTCAAATAAACTTTTCATATAAAACGCTCCCTTTGTAACATATGTTACGATATTTAAATTATAACTCATATATAATATGGTTGTAAAGAAAGGAAATGATTATTATGAACAAATTATTAAAATTAACATTAGTAGGAGCTTTATCACTAAGTTTATTTGCTTGTGGAAATAAAAATAAACCTTCTACAGATACAAAAGATGATTCAACAACAGTAACACCAGTTAAGAAGGAAGAAGTTAAGATTTTAACTCCATCAGGAACTCCTTTAATGGCTATTGGTGGATTAATTGGTACTGATGGAGTAAATATAGAAGCTGTAAATGGTCCAGAAAACTTAGTTGCTGGTTTATCAAAAGGAGAATATGATATTATAGTTGCTCCACTAACTGCAGGTGCAAAACTATCTATCGCAGGTAAATCAAAATATAAATTAGAAGCAGTAGTTACAACAAATAATACATACATTATGGCAAAGGGCACAACAACTTTAACAAATATTTCTGATTTATCAGGAAAAAAGATTATTGCTTATGGCCAAAATAATACACCTGATATTGCTTTAAAGAACGCTTTAAAGAATAATGATATTGAAGATGCTGATATAACATATGAAACAGATGTTACAACAGCTATGTCAACATTCATGGGTGGATCAGATTATGATTATTGCTTAATCGCTGAACCACAAATTTCAAAGATTAAGAATAATGGAGCAAATATTAAAACATTAGATTTATCAACATATATGTCAACAACAATCTATCAAGCAGGTATATTTGTAAATCCTAATGCAAATCAAACAAGATGCGATGAAGTTATTTCAGATATTAAAACTAATATTACATATTTAAATGCTAACCCAACTGAATATGCAGAAAAAGTAGAATCAAAGAATCAATTCTTTACTACAATGACAAAAGAAGTATTAGCTTTAAGTATTCCAAATGCAAATATAAGCTTTATTAAAGCAAAAGATAATAAAGATAATATAAAAGCCTATTTTACAGAAGTAAATAATTATAATGCAGCAATCTTAAACGGAATGGTAACTGATGAATTCTTTAGATAAAAAGAATGATACTATATTCTTTATATTAGGTATTGTATCAATCTTTATTATCTGGTTTGTATTAAGCATAGCAATTAATAATGAATTTGCTATACCTAAAATAGATAAAACATCAAAAGCATTAGCAAATTTATTTAGTGATGGAAATACTTATGTAATACTTGGAAGAACTATTCTAAAAATAGCTTTAACCATATTAATTGCTTTTGCAACATCAATAATATTAGTTGTTTTATCTACATTATCTAAAAAATTTAGGTCATTCATTTCACCTATAATAACTTTACTTAAAACGGTTCCTGTTGTAGTAGTAATTTTATTATTCTTATTCTTATTTAGTAGAAATACTACACCAATATATGTCGCATTACTTGTTATAATGCCTATAATGTATGAAGCACTATTAAATGGAATAAATAACATAGATGAATCAATAATTAATGAAACAAAAATGTTATCTAAAACAAATCTATTTGTTATGAGAAAAGTCTATTTACCACTTACTAAACCATATGTTATATTATCTATTTTACAATCAGTAGGCCTAGGTTTAAAAGCAATGGTAATGGCAGAACTAATAGCTCAAACAAAAAATAGTATAGGTAAAGAAATGTCAAATTATAGAGCTTTCTTGGATATGGACTACATTTTTGCTTGGGGATTAATAATGATAACAATAGTTATTATTTCAGAAATATTTATAAGAATGATGAAAAAGAAAATAACAATATAAGAGATATTTCATATATCTCTTTTTTGTTTTTATGATATAATTACTTTTGAGGTGTTATTATGAAGTTATATGAACTTATGGTAAAAGATGATAATCCAACTGGAACAAGAAAATATATAGGTCCATTATTTCCTATTGGAGAAGATTTTTATTATGCTCCTATTTCAAATGGATTTAAATATATAATTGAAAAAAATGGAGAATATAATGTAAGTGAAAATACAAAAGGAGCTGTTATTATTGCTTATAATGATGAATTCTTAGGCGCAATAGAAACAGACGAATTAATTAAATCAAAAGAACCACTTAAAGAAGTAGATTTAAAGAAGATTGAAAATAAAGATTATAGAGAATTATTAGAAAAGATAATGAAATTTGTTGATGAAAATAGAATATTCATCAAACAATATGCTTATGCAAACTATAATAACAAAATGGAAGAAGAAAAAAATAAAGTATCCAATTAAGGATACTTATTTTATTTTATACATATTGTATGATAAAATAAAAATTGGGAGTGATTTAGATGAGCTTTTTTACAAAGATTAAAGAATACGTTAAGAAGGAGTGGCTATTTTATTTTACAGGATTCTTTTCAGGAATGTCTGTAATGGCAATAGAGCTTGGTGCACAAAGATTATTATCACCATATTTCTCTTCATCTCAAATAATATGGACTATTGTAATAGGCGTTATTATGATCGCAATGGCTATAGGAAATATTATTGGAGGTAAGATGGCTGATAAATATCAAAAGCCCGATAAGCTTTTTATTATGCTATTTATTGCTGCTACATGGATAATTCTAATTCCTTTAGTAGGAAAGTTTATAATAGCTGGTATAGCTGTAGGTCTTGCTACCTTTATAACCCATGGATATTTAATATGGGCATCCTTGATTAGCTGTTTAGTAGTCTTTGTATTCCCGTTATTAGTACTTGGTATGGTTACACCAAATATAGTAAAATTTGCAACTAAAAACCTTGAATCAAATGGTAATGTAATAGGTAAGATTGAAGCCTTTAATACAATAGGTTCAATCATAGGAACTTTTATTCCAACATTTTTAACAATCCCATTTATAGGCACTGCCGCAACATTTGTTATATTTAGTATTATTCTATATACAATTTGTATGGTTTATTTAATTTTAAGAAAAAAATTTGTAATTAGAACTTCTATAATATCCGTTCTAGCAATTGCTTTAGGAATATTTTCTACACAAATAAGGGTAGCTTTCTGGAATAATTCTATTATGTATGAAGGAGAAAGCCAATATAATTATTTAAGAGTTGAAGATACAGGAGATGAAATAATATTTTCTACAAATGTTTTATTTGGTGTTCAATCAGTTAAAATGAAAGAAAAAGGACTAACAGGATATTATTATGATTACGCAATGGCAAGTGCAGTAATGGCTGATGTATGTGATAAAAAAATAGATGTCTTAATTCTAGGGCTTGGCACAGGAACATTTGCTTATCAATGCATAGATTATTTTGGTGAAGAAAACTTAAATATTGATGGTGTTGAAATAGATGGTAAGATTGTAAAACTTGCTAAAAAATATTTTGATCTACCAGAAAGTGTAAATGTATATGTTGAAGATGGTAGAGCATATTTAAATAACACAAAGAAAAAATATGATTTAATAATGGTAGATGCATATAGAGATATATCTGTACCATTTCAAATGTCTAGTATAGAATTCTTTAAAGAAGTTAAAGAACATCTAAATGAAAATGGTAATATGGTTTTAAATATGAATATGTATGATAATTCTGAAGGTTCAATAAATGATTATTTAAAGAGCACAGTAAAAAAAGTATTTAATAATGTTTATACTTGTGAAGCTGGAAGTAACCAGGAATTATTTGCTGGAGATATAGATTTAAAAGAGAAATTAGAAAACAATATAAATAAAATTGATAAAGAAGATTTAAAAAGTTTTATGGAACATATGAAGGATGATATTGTTACTATAGATGGTAGTAAACATATTTTAACTGATGATAAAGCACCAGTTGAAAGATTGGGTATGAAAGTCTTAGATAAAATGATTAGTGAAGAATTACTATATTTAAGAGAACAAATGAAAGGAAAAAGTATCCCAGAAATAATAGAACTTTTATGGTAGTATTTATTTTAGAAGAAAAATGAATTATAATTAATTCATAAGAGTGTTATATAAAAAGTTATGGTTTTATCAAAGGAAAGTGGGGCGTAATATGATAGATTTTAAAAATCTTAAAAAAGAAAAAATAGAAAATTTTAATAATGGTGATGGACACGTTATTAGATATATGTTTAACGATGGTAGAGTAAAAATTGTTAAAATGACATTAAAAAAAGGAGCATCCATAGGATTACATCAGCATATAACAAGCTTAGAAGTTATTTATGTATTAAGTGGAATTGCTACATCTATTGTTGATGGTGTTAAAGAAGAAGTTGAAAAAGGAAATGTTATTTATTGTCCTAAAACAAAGATGCATACTATTAAAAACTGTCATGACAAGAATTTAGTAATATTCTGTGTTATACCAGAATTAGAAGAATTAAAATAAATAGGAGGTTTTTTTATGAGATTATTAACAAGAAGTGATTTTGATGGACTAGCATGTGCTGTGCTATTAAATAAGGTAGGAATTATTGATGGATATAAATTTGTTCATCCAAAAGATTTACAAGATGGATTAGTAGAAGTAAATGAAAATGATTGTCTAGCTAATGTTCCTTTTGTAAAAGGATGTGGCTTATGGTTTGATCACCATCTATCAGAAACAGAAAGAAACGCATATGAAGGACAATATCATGGTAGAAGTGAACTAAAACCTAGCTGTGCTAGAGTTATTTATGAATATTATGGTGGAAAAGATACATTCCCTGGTTTAGAAGAATTTATTGAAGCTGTAGATAAGGTTGATAGTGCAAATTTATCAATTGAAGATATCAAAAATCCTAAAGGATATGTTTTACTAGGCTTTATAATGGATCCAAGAACAGGTTTAGGAAGATTTAGAGATTTTACTATCAGTAATTACCAATTAATGGAAAAGATGATTGATTGGTGTGCAACTAAATCTATAGATGAAATCTTACACTTACCAGATGTATTAGAAAGAGTAGAATTATATAATGAACAAACAGAAAAGTTTGTTGAAATGGTTAAAGCACATACAATTGTTGAAGGAAAGACTATTGTTACTGATTTAAGAGGAGAAAAGACTATTTATGCAGGAAATAGATTTATGATCTATAGCTTATATCCTAACTGTAATTTATCTGTATGGATTGTATCAGGTAAAGGAGGAGAAGGCTGCAGCTGTGCTGTAGGTTACTCAGTATTAAATAGAACTTGTGAAGTAAATGTAGGTTCTTTAATGCTTAAGTATGGTGGAGGAGGACATAAGGCTGTAGGTACATGTCAATTCTCTAACGAAAATATGGATACTAAGGTTAAAGAATTACTAGAAGAAATTAAGAAATTAAACAAATAGTAATAAAGGCTTAAACAAGCCTTTATTTAGTTATGAAGGTGATTAAATGGAATATATTGAAGTAGGTAAAATAGTAAACACTCATGCCTTAAAAGGTGAAATAAAAATTAAAAGCTATACTAATAATGATAGATTTAAAGTGGGAAATACTTTATATTTATCTAATGACTATATTGAAGTTAAAATAAAATCTCATAGAGTTAAAGATAACTTTGACTATATAGTCTTAGAAGGATATGAAGATATTAATCTAATTGAACCATTTAAGAATAAATTCTTATATATTAAAGAAGATCAATTAGAAGAATTAGAAGAAAATGAATATTATATAAAAGACTTATTAAATCTAAAAGTTTATAATGAAGATAAAAAATATATAGGTATAGTTAAAAGAGTGACTGAATATCCTTCTAACTTTATGCTAGAAATAGAAAAAGAGGATAAAAAAATAGCTTTAGTTCCATTTAGAAAAGAATTTGTTTTAAGTGTTAGTGACTCTATTATTATTCATGAAATTGAGGGATTAATATGAAAATAGATATTATCACTTTATTTCCTAATATGTTTACTGGGTTTTTAAATGAATCTATTATAGGTAGAGCAATTAAGGAAAAAAAGGTTGAGATTAATTTAATCAATTTAAGAGATTTTACAAAAGAAAAACATGGTCATGTTGATGATACACCTTTTGGTGGAGGTGCAGGGATGGTTCTAATGTGTCAACCAGTCTTCGACTGTATTAATTCTGTTAGAACAGAAGATTCCTTAGTCATTATGATGACACCTCAAGGGAAACAATACAGCCAAGGTATTGCAAAAGAATTATCTTTAAAAAAGCACTTAATCCTATTATGCGGTCACTATGAAGGTTTTGATGAAAGAATTAGGAGTATTGTTGATTTAGAATTATCAATAGGTGATTATGTTTTAACAGGTGGAGAAATTCCAGCAATGGCTATAACTGATAGTATCGTTAGATTACTTGATGGAGTTATAGAAGATGAGTCACATGAATATGATTCATATTCTAACTGGATGTTAGAACACCCACAATACACAAAACCTAGAAATTATAATGGTATGGAAGTTCCAGAAGTATTATGCAATGGTAATCATAAAGAAATAGAAAAATACAAATTAAAGGAGTCCTTAAGAAGAACATATTTAAGACGTCCTGATTTATTAGAGAATCATGAATTAACAAAAGAAGAAAAAGTGTTACTTGATGAAATTATAAAAGAAGAGAAGTGTTAATATGTTCGTTTTAACTGCTATTGCCTTAGGCATTGCTTTAGCGATGGATGCGTTTAGTGTAAGTGTTGCAAATGGCTTAAACGAGCCAAATATGAGCAAAAAGAAATTCATAATAATACCTTTAGTATTTGCTATATTTCAGTTGCTAATGCCTTTAATTGGCTTTATATGTGTACACACATTAGCTGAAAAATTTGAAGTATTTGCTAAAGCAGCTCCTTTTATTGGTTTTGCTTTATTACTAATAATAGGAACTAAAATGATTATAGAAGGAGCTTTAAGAAAAGAAGATGAAACTATCATTACATCCATTCCTATTTTATTACTTCAAGGCCTAGCTACATCTATTGATGCTCTATCAGTAGGCTTTGCTATAGAAAATTATACATATTTAGAGGCAATAATAAGTTGTATTATAATTGGTGTACTTACTTTCATCATTTGTATTATAGGGGTTATTATAGGAAAGAAAATAGGAGATAAGATTAATAGCAAAGCAACAATTATAGGTGGTATTATTCTTGTTATTATAGGAATTATTATTTTAGTAAAAGCTTTAATTTAGGAGAATGTTATGATAATTGATTTACATGGAAAGACTTTAAAAGAAGCAAAACAAATAGTAAATGAAGAAATAGATAAAGCTATTAAATTAAAACTTAGTCAAATCAGAATTATTTATGGGTATAATAGTGGTAATACATTAAAAAATTATTTTACAAATTTAAAACATTATGATCAAAATAAAGTAACATCCATATTTGAAGTTCCAAATAATAACGGAGAAGCAATTATTAATTTAAAAGTTAGTTTAAAATAACGTATAGTTATAGTAAAATATAATTAGATAGGAGTGATTATATGGCAAGAGTTTCAGTAGGAAGCAATGGTGCAAGTGTTTCAACAAAACAAGGGGATAGTAAAAATAGTGTAAGAACTACAGTATCAGTTAATAAGAAAGGAAAAGTAACTACAACAAATACAGTTAAAACAGGTAACGTTTCAACTCGTCTAAAAAATGGTAAAGTTACAGGTATTTCTTTTAATTTCGGAAGTAGTTCAACTAAAAAGAAAAAGACTAAATAATTATTGGCATATTTAATATGCCTTTTTTCTTTTTTTATATTTATTTTTATAAATATATATAATATAATAAAAGTGTATTTTTTAAAAAGGAGATATATAAAAATGGATAAAAGAAAGTGGTTAAAAGAATTAGTTTATGGTATTCTTGCAGGTTTCTGTATCGGACTTGGTGGAACATTCTTACTAAGTAGTAACGCATTAGCAACTTCATCAAGAGAAGCTGGAATTGCGATTGACCCAATGCTTGTAAAAGTATTTGGTGCTTTATTCTTCACAATTGGTTTATTCACTATTTGTGAAAGAGGTTATAACTTATTTACTGGTAAAGTTTGTTATGTATTTGATAATAAGCCAAAATATTTAATATTCTTGCTTGTTGTATGGATTGGTAATTTGCTAGGCACTATGTTAATTGCATTTATTCTAAGGTGCACATCATTAAATGGTTCATTACAAGAAGCAGCTGCAGCTTTAGTTGATGCGAAAATGTCTAATTTCAATGGAAGCTTTGCCTTAAGATTATTATCATTATTCTGTTTGGGTATCTTATGTGATGTATTTATCTTTATTGCTGTTAATGGATATGCTAAGAGTAAATATCAAATGGGTAAATATTTATCTTTAATTTTTGGTGTAACATGCTTTATTGTTTGTGGTACAGAGCATAGTATCGCAGATATGTATTACTGGTGTATGAGCGGTAGAATCTATACTAACTTTGGTAAATCTATTTTATGTATTTTAGTTATTACTTTAGGTAACTCAGTAGGCGGATTCTTCTTCCCAGTAGTTGAAAAATTCATTGGAAATTACAAGAAAAAAGAAGAAACTAAACCAGCAGAGGTAAAAGAAGAAACAAAAGAACAACCTGTAGAAGAACTTGATGCTGAAACTAAAGAAAATGCCTAAAAAAAGGCATTTATTCTTTATATAAAAAGGGGGGGTAATATGGATAGATCTAAAAAGAATTATTCTATATTTAGTGTTATTGTTGGGTTGATTGCTGTTATTGTATTTATTATTATATTTTTTATAAATAAGAGTAAAGATAGTGGTAAAAAATGTTTTATGGATTCAGAAATAGTAACAGATAATTATAAATTAAATTTCTCATCAACTACACAAGAAGAAGTTGATGGAAAAGTATATTATTATGTTTGCTTTGTTATAACTAATACATTAGATACTGATCAAACATTTACATTCTCTAATCCTTATTTCATGAAGAAAAAAACTAAAGTTACATTTAAATCTTTAGATGGTAATGGTTTTACAATTAACCCAGGAAAACAAGATGTATATTATTTAGGATGCCCAGTATATGCAGGAGATAAAATAGAAACATTTAGATTACATTTTGTTTTAAATGGAGATAAATATAATTTATATACAAAGCTTGGTGCTAAAAAATAATGGTAGATTTTTCTACCATTTTTTTATATAATTTCTATGGTGATATTTATGGAGTTTAAAGGTGCTATATTTGATTTAGATGGAACTATATTAGATAGTTCGAATGTATGGATGAAAGTTGATAAAGATTTCTTTAATGAACACAATATGGATGTTCCAGAAGATTATTTAGAGAATATTAGTGCAATGAATATTTTTGATATAGCTAAATACACTATTAATAGATTCAAATTAAATTACACCATTAATGAATTAGTTGACAAATGGAATGATATGGCTAAAAACGAATATGAAGAAAAAGTTTTAATTAAGCCATTTGTTAAAGAATATATTATGTCTTTAAAAAGTAAGGGAGTAAAGATTGGTATCGCCACTGCACTTGATGATTTCTTATTCATTCCATGCTTAAAAAGAAATGGAATATATGATTTATTTGATGATCATAGAAGTTTATCAAAGATGAAAAATGGAAAAGATAGCCCTGATATTTATTTAGATGTTGCTAAAAGCTTAGGAGTTAATCCTAATGAATGTATGGTCTTTGAAGATATTTATAAAGGATGTAAGAGCGCAAAAAGTGCAGGCTTTTATGTTGTAGGAGTAAAAGATAGAGATAACGAACATATAAAAGAAGTTGCTAATAAATATATTTATAGCTTTAAAGAATTGATGAAATAGTGTATTGTATACACTTTTTTATTTATAAGTAGTATAATAGCCTATGGTGTATATTTATGGACGGAAAAATAGATTTTGGTAATGAAAAAGTACATAAATTATTATTTAAGCTAGCTCCTCCCGTAATGCTTGCACAATTAATACAAGCACTATACAACATTGTTGATAGTTTATTTATAGGTAAGTATGATAGCAAAGGTCTAACAGCTTTATCAATAATATTTCCACTACAATTATTAATGATAGCTATAGCTGTAGGTACAGGTGTAGGACTTAATTCCTTAATATCACATTTCTTAGGATTAAAAAAGAAAGATATTGCAGATAAAATATCAAACATGTCATCAATAATAGCTTTATATTCTTGGTTTATATTTGCAGGTCTTACTTTCCTTATTCTACCATTTTATGTAAAGCTACAAACTAGTGATAGTACCATAATAGATTATTCTATAGTTTATGGTAGAATAGTTTGTGTTTTATCTATTGGCTTATTTTTAGAAAGTATGTGGGCTAAGGTATTACAAGCAAAAGGCAAAATGAAGCTACCGATGATTGACCAAATAGTAGGAGCTATTGTTAATATTGTGCTAGATCCTATCCTTATTTTTAAATGTAATTTGGGTATAACTGGAGCAGCTATAGCTACAGTAATTGCTCAAGCCATTTCAGCACTAATATTAATTAAAGTAGGGCTTAAAAAATCTCCTAATATAGAGATTTATAAGACTTATTTGCCTAAAGTATATAAGCTAGGGTTACCTAATATTTTAATGCAATCAGCATATACATTTTATATATTTGGATTAAATATTATTTTATCTGGTTTCTCTGATGCGGCAGTTACAACTTTAGGTCTATATTATAAGTGGCAAACATTTTTCTTTATTCCATTAGGTTCGCTTCAAACTTGTATAGTTCCTATAATTAGTTATAATTATGCAGATAAATCAATTGATAGGTGCAAAAAAACATTAAATATGGCATTGCTGATAGGAGTAGTATTAATGTTTTTAGGAACATTGTGCTTTGAATTAATACCTAAACAAATGGTTATGGTTTTTACTAATGAAAGTGAAGTAATAGATATTTCAAGCTATGCCTTTAGGTTTATAGGTATTAGTTTTATTCCTATGGTAACGTCTTTAATTTATCCTGTATTCTTTGAATCTGTAGGTTATGTTGTTAGAAGTAGCATACTTACAGTTATTAGGACAGTAATATGCTTTGTTCCACTTGGATATTTATTTTCAAGAATCGGTTTATTTTATTTTTGGTTAGTATATCCTACTACTGAAGTAATAACATCAATTATTGGATTCATATTCTATAAGCAATTTATGAAAAAAGAAAGAAATAATAATATGCAATATATAAAATATAAAAATTAACTATTTACAAGAAAAAACAATTGTGTTAAAATACTCATTGTAGAAAATTTAATCAAACGCTATGAAAAGAAGGAGTAGATAAATTACTGCTTATAGAGAGGATTGTATTGGTGTGAGCAATCTAGCAAGTGTTATTGAAGGTAGTCTTGGAGCGGCAGATCGAACAAGGAAACTTAAGTAGTCTCTGACGGAAAAAATCATTCCCGCCGTATAATGGGGAAGCGGCATAATATGTGTTGGATAAGGTAAGGAAGTAACACTTTCTTATGAATTTAGGTGGTATCACGAGTCATTCGTCCTAAAGTGGAGAATGACTTTTTATTTTTATCTAGCATATAGTGCCAGAAGGAGGAAATATGGAACTATTAGAAAACTATTTAAACAAAATTGAATTTGACAATTACGATGATTTTAAACAAAATCTTAAGGTTATCGTTCCTGAGGATTTTGATTTTGCTAGAGACATCGTCGATAAATGGGCAGAAATAGAACCTAATAAATTAGCTCTTTTATACTGCAATGACTTCAATGAAGAAAAAAGATATACTTTTAAAGATATCTCTATTCTATCTAAGAAAGCAGCAACTTATTTCACTAAGTTAGGAATTAAAAAGGGAGATAGAGTTTTAACTTTGCTTAGAAGAAGAGCAGAATATTGGTATATTGCTGTAGCACTTCATAGAATTGGTGCAGTAGTTGTTCCTGCAAGTATTCAATTAACTAAAAAAGATATTTTATATAGATTAAAAAATGCCCACGTTAAGGCATTAATCGCAATAGATGATTCATTTGTTTTAAAACAAATAGATGGTATTATGGAAGAAGCTGAAGAATTAAAGAATGTTATTATTGTTTCAGATAAAGCACAAACAATAGGACATGATTTTAATAGAGAATTTATTAGATGTGAGGAATATGAAGGATATAGTGGATTAACTAATAATGATGAAATGATTATTTATTTCACTAGTGGAACAAGTGGTTATCCTAAGATGGCAATCCATAATAGGAAGTATCCTCTAGGACATATTATTACAGCTAAATACATGCAAGCAGTTCAAAATAATGGATTACATATCACTCAAGCTGACTCAGGCTGGGCTAAGTTTGGTTGGGGTAATATTTATGGCCAATGGATTTGCGGTACAGCAATTCTAGGATATGATCCAATTAGATTTGATGCATTTAGATTTAGAAAAATGCTTAAAAAATATAAACCAACAACAATGTGTATTCCACCAACAATGTATAGATTGATTTTAACTGATGGACTAGAAGCAGATGATGTTAAATCTATTCAACATTTCTCTACAGCTGGAGAACCTCTATCAGGAGAAATCAATAAAGAATTCTTCTATTTAACAGATCATTATATTTTTGAAGGATTTGGTCAAAGTGAATCTACACCATTTACTTGTACATTTAAGTACTTAGATGTTAAACCAGCAAGTATGGGTAGACCATCTCCATTATACGATGTTAAATTATTAAAATCGGATGGAACATTTGCTGGTATTAATGAACCAGGTGAAGTAGTTGTTACAAATGCAAGATCAACAATTGGACTACTTGATCACTATGTTTTAAATGATCAAAGAATTGATTGTATCGATTATAAAGGAATATATCATACAGGTGATATAGCTTATATGGATAATGATGGATATTTCTGGTATGTAAGTAGAAATGATGATATGATTAAATCTAGTGGATATCGTATCGGACCATTTGAAATTGAAAGTGTATTAAATACACATCCATCAGTAACTGAAAGTGCAATAATTGGCTTACCTGACCCAATTCGTGGTCAAGTAATCTGTGCAGTAGTTCATTTAGCAGAAGGATATAAACCAAGCTATGAATTAACAAAAGAATTACAAGATTATGTAAAAGTTAATACAGCTCCATATAAATATCCAAGAGTTATAGTATATGCAAAAGAACTACCAAAGACAACTAGTGGTAAGATTATTAGACATGATATCTTAAAACAAATTGAAATTAATCCAGTTAAAGAAAAGTCTTGTGGAGCAATTATTTATAAGTATGAAAATGGTGGTTTAAGATTCTTAATTTCTAAACATAAACAAGGCCATTATTCATTTACTAAAGGACATGTAGAAAAGAATGAAACAGAAGTAGAAACAGCTTTAAGAGAAATTAAAGAAGAAACATACTTAGATGTTAAACTTGATACAGGATTTAGAGAGATTAATACTTATTCACCAAAGTTTGGAACAATTAAAGATGTTGTTTATTTCATTGCTGCAGCTACAAGCGAAAAGATTATTGTTCAAGAACATGAAATAATAGAAGCTATTTGGTTAAGCTATGAAGAAGCTTTAAAGACAATTACAAACGATTCTGATAAAGAAATCTTAAAGAAAGCATATGCATATTTAAAATAGAGACTAAAATTAGTCTCTTTTTTTTGCTATAATTAATTTAGGAGGTGGTTATATGTTTAATATCGTTGATGGTGTATTAATCGGTTATGATGGTAATAGTGAAGTAGTTGAATTACCAGAAGAAATAAATGAAATTAAACCATTAATATTTAGAAATCACCCGGAAATAAGGCTTTTAGATTTATCTAAAACACATGTTAAAAACCTCTTAACAAAGACATTTTTTGAATGTAAGAATATTTATGAAATAAAGTTACCTGAAACTGTTGAAGTTATAGGATATCAAGCATTCTCTAACTGCCAAAGCTTAGAAGATTTAATTATTCCTGAAGGAGTTAAAGAAATAATGCCAGGAGCATTTGAAGAATGCTGTAACTTAGTTCAATTAAAAGTACCTTCTAATATAAAAATAATAGAAATGAATGTTTTTAAAAATTGTAGTAAGCTTGAAAGAATATATTTATCAGATGGCTTAACTAAAATAGGAGAAAGTGCATTTGAAAATTGTATTAGATTAATAGAAATTAATTTACCAGAAACTTTAAAAACACTAGAAATGTATGCCTTTAGGAATTGTAGAGAATTACCAGCAATAGTAATTCCTAAAAGTATAAAAGTTATACCTAGAGGATGTTTTTATAGCTGCGTTAGACTTCAAACAGTAATCTTACATGAAGAAGTAGAAAGATTAGATGACTGGTCATTTAGAGAGTGCACTATGCTAGATAAAGTTAATACTCCAGAAGGATGTAAAATAAGTCCTTGTGCATTCTTAGATTCTAAGACAGTTAATGAACCAATTTATAAAGATAAGCTTGCTATGCCTAAAAAACAAAAATGTTATATAGCTACTTGTGTATATAAATCTTATGAAACAAAAGAATTATATGTTTTACGTCGTTATAGAGATAAACATTTAAGACGTACTTGGCATGGTAGATTATTCATAAAGTTTTATTATTTTAATGCTCCTATTGTTATTAAATTGTTTGGAAGATTTAAATGGTTTAATAAAATATGGAGAAAATATTTAGATAGAAAAGTAAAAAAGCTCATTAAAAAGGGATATTTAGATAGTTATTATGAGGATATTAATTAAATTGATTAATTAATAATTTGTGATATAATGTAAAAGGAATGGTTTTATGGAAGTAAAGAATAAATTACTTTTAAATGGAGCTAGATACACTGGAGAAATCATTAATGATTTGCCTCATGGCTATGGTATTTATGAAACAAATACTATAAAATATGAAGGATATTTTAGGAATGGTTTATTTGATGTATTTGGTACATTAATTGATAAGGTTAGAAAATTTAAATACATCGGATCATTTGATTTAGGCAATAAAGAAGGATTTGGTAGAATCATTTTTGATGATGGCAAATATTTTGAAGGACTATTTAAAAATAATCTAGCTAATGGAATAGGTTATATGGAATATAGTGATGGAGAAATATATGTTGGAGAATTCAAAAACAATCTAGCAAATGGAAGTGGAACTGTTTATTATGCTAATGGTAATATTTTTACAGGTCAATTTAAAAACGATAAAGAATATGGTATTGGTGTAATAATGGAGCATGATAATAGATCATATGGTATAAAGGTTGAATATACAGATTCAGGTTATACATTAATTCATGGCCAAATAAAATTAACTAGTGAATTAAACACTCATATGGTTTATAGAATTGTTGAAAAAGATGATTTTAGATTCTTTGGTATGATTGATAAATATTCTAATCTAATTGAAGGTATATATCATTATAATGATAATGAAGTATTTGATACTTTCATAGGAAACATTTCAGATGAATTCAAAAATGGTATAGCTATTTTAAAAAACAAAAATATCTATGAAGGATTCTATGAAAATGATGAATTAACTGGTAAAGGTAAGCTAAACATTCCATCAAATGGAATCTTTATTGGAGAATTCATAAAAGGAAAGAAAACGGGAGAATTTATTTTTGTTGATTATGATGGCCATAAATATCATCATACATATGATAATGATAAATTAATTGATGTAAGGGAGGAAGTACAATAGTACTATTAAACTTATGGATAAAGAAGAATTAGTTAGATTTAGAGGTAATTATTCAACAGAAGAATTAGCTCAAATATTAAATGTTAATAAAGAAGATGTAGAGAAGTGGGAAGAAACAGGAGATATAGATGAACAGTCATATATCGACTTAAAAGAAATGTATGAAGAAGAATGTAATATTCCAAATTTCGTCTTAGAAATGCAAAAGCTTCATTCTGAACCTATAAAAGGACAAATAATATGGAATAGAATTCCTTATCCATTAGTTGCTTTAGCTATATTTTTAGTAATAGGTTTTACTACTGGAGCATGGCATCCTGCATGGGCAATATTCTTATCTATTCCAGTTTATTATAGTTTAGGAAGTTCCATATTTAGGCGTAGTTTAGCCTTATTTAACTATCCTTGTATTGTAATAGGATTATATGTTGTATTAGGATTTATATGTGATTTATGGAGCCCTGGATGGTTATTATTCTTGACTATTCCACTATACTATTTAATATGCTTTGCGATAGCCGCAAGAAAAGTAACATTCATCCTTTATGCGAACTTCATATTAATTATTTATTTAACAATGGGTATGGTATTTGACATGTGGCATCCTTGGTGGGTATTATTCTTAACTATTGTTACATATATAAGTATTGCCAAAGCAATTTCTTATAAATTCTTTTGGTATATTGATATTTGTTTCTTATTAGTTGGAATATATGTATTATGTGCTTCATACTTTAATATGTGGCATCCATTATGGATAATGTTATTATTAATTCCAATTTATCATATACCTCAAGCAATTATGATTTATAGAAGAAAGAAAGACTTACATATAATAAAGAAAAAGAAGGACTAGCAGCCGCTAGTCTTTTATTTACTTATTATTAACTTTTGTATTGTTAAAAAAAATAAAATGATATATAATTATTTATGGGTGTAGCGATATTGTTATGCTTATATTAAGCAAAGGAGTAGTACTAAAATAATGACAGGTAAGGTTAAATGGTTTAACGCTGAAAAAGGTTATGGTTTTATTTCTACAGAAGATGGAAAAGATGTATTCGTACATTATTCACAAATCCAATCTGAAGGATATAAATCATTAGACGAAGGTCAAGCTGTTGAATTTGAAATTAATGATGGCCCTAAAGGTCCTCAAGCAACTAATGTAGTAAAAAAATAGATTAATTGCGATATAAGAGACTGTTTTGTACAGTCTTTTTTTGTGCTTATGTAAACTAATTGGATATACTATGTTTATTTATAAAATAAAAGTGCTTTCTTTATGTTGAAAAATATAACTTAAAGTTATATAATTAAATAGACGAAAAAAATAAGGAGGATTTTATTTATGTCTAAAAAAGTCTTTAAATCAATGGATGGTAACGAAGCAGCCGCTTGGGCATCTTATGCATTTACAGAAGTAGCCGGAATTTATCCTATTACTCCTTCAACACCAATGGCAGAGTTCGTTGATGCTTGGGCAGCAACAGGTAAAAAGAATTTATTCGGAATGCCAGTTAAAGTAGTTGAAATGCAAAGCGAAGCTGGAGCAGTTGGTTCAGTACATGGTTCATTACAAGTAGGTGCTTTAACAACAACTTATACTGCCAGTCAAGGTTTGTTATTAAAGATTCCTAATATGTATAAAATTGCTGGTCAATTATTACCAGGTGTAATTCATGTTGCAGCTAGAGCACTTGCAGCTCAAAGCTTAGCAATCTTTGGAGATCACCAAGATGTTATGGCATGCCGTCAAACTGGTTTTGCTATGTTAGCATCTGGATCAGTACAAGAAGTTATGGATTTAGGTGGTGTTGCTCACTTATCAGCAATTAAATCATCAGTTCCATTCTTACATTTCTTCGATGGATTTAGAACAAGTCATGAAGTTCAAAGAGTTGAAGTAATGGATTATTCAGTTTATGAAAAACTAATTGATATGGATGCTGTAAGAAAGTTTAGAGAAGGTGCTTTAAACCCAACTCATCCTATCACTCGTGGTACAGCTCAAAACGATGACGTTTATTTCCAAACAAGAGAATTACAAAACTCATACTATAATGCAGTACCTGATATCGTAGCTAACTACATGAAAGAAATTTCTAAAGTAACTAAGAGAAACTATGCTCCATTCGTTTATTATGGTGCACCTGATGCAACTGATATCATCGTTGCTATGGGTTCAGTTACTGAAGCTATTGAAGAAACAATCGATGTATTAAGAAAGAAGGGTAAGAAGGTTGGTGTAATTAAAGTACATCTATATAGACCATTCTCTTCTAAATATTTCTTAAAAGTTATGCCTAAGACAGTTGAAAGAATCGCTGTATTAGATAGAACTATTGAACCAGGTTCAATCGGTGAACCTCTATTCCTAGATGTAAAAGCATTATTCTACGGAACAGAAAAAGCTCCACTAGTAATTGGTGGTAGATATGGTTTAGCAAGTAAAGATACTACACCATCACAAATCTTAGCAGTTTATGATAACTTAGCTAGCAAGAAGCCAAAGGCTAGATTCACTATTGGTATTACAGATGATGTTACATTCACATCTCTTCCAATTAAGAAATCTATCGACGTTGCTGACAAGTCAACAACAGAATTATTATTCTTTGGTTTAGGTTCAGATGGTACAGTAGGTGCTTGTAAGAACATTTGTAAGATCGTTGGTGATCATACTGATTTATATGCTCAAAGCTATGCAGCTTACGACTCAAAGAAATCAGGAGGATCTACTAGACTTCACTTACGTTTCTCTGAAAAACCAATTAGATCAACTTACTTAGTAGAACAACCTCACTTCGTATCTTGTTCACTTGATGCATATCTTGAAAAGTTCGATATGTTAAAGGGATTAAGAAAAGGTGGAACATTCTTACTAAATACAGTTACTCCAGCAGAAGAAATTGAAACTTTACTTCCTAATAAAGTAAAGAAACAATTAGCTGAAAAGAAAGCTAAATTATATATCATCAATGGTAATAAGTTAGCTCTTGAATGTGGATTTAGACCAGGTCTTGGTGTAAACACAATTATGCAATCTGCATTCTTCAAATTAAATCAACAAATTATGCCATATGATAAGGCACAAGAATATATGAAGTATATGGCTGAAAAGACATATGCTAAGAAAGGTCAAGCTTTAGTTGATCAAAACTTCAGAGCTATCGAAGTAGGTGCTACTGGATTAGTTGAAGTTAAAGTTAATCCTGAATGGGCTAACTTAACAGTTGAAGCTAAGAAGGTTGATGCTAACCGTCCTGATTTCGTACGTAACATCGCTGATGTTATCAATGCTATTGATGGAGATAGTCTTCCAGTATCTGCATTCAAGGATTACCAAGATGGTAGAATGCCTGCTGGTACAGCTGCTTATGAAAAGCGTGGTGTTGCTATTAACGTTCCTAAGTGGATTGCTAATGCAGAAGGCGATAAGAAAGCTTGTATCCAATGTAATAAGTGTGTATTCGTATGTCCACATGCAGTTATTAGACCATTCTTAGTAGACGAAGTAGAAGCTAAGAATGCTCCAAAGACTACTCAATACTTAGATGTTAAAGTACCAAAGGAATACGCTGGATTCAAATATACTCTACAAATCTCTACATTAGATTGTACAGGTTGTGGTGTATGTACAACAGTTTGTCCAACTAACTCTCTAGTTATGGAACCAATCCATAAGGCTATTGAAGAAGGACAAGATAAAGAAGCTAAATACTTCTTTGATAACGTTTCATACAAGAAAGTTGATAAGTCAAACGTTAAGAACGTTGGATTCGCTCAACCTCTATTCGAATTCTCAGGAGCTTGTGGTGGATGTGGAGAAACTCCATACATCAAAGCAATCTCTCAATTATTCGGTGATAGAATGATCGTTGCTAATGCAACAGGATGTACTTCAATTTATTCAGGTTCATTCCCATCAAGTCCTTACACAACAAATGCTAAGGGTATGGGACCTGCTTGGGCTAACTCATTATTCGAAGACAATGCTGAATTTGGATTCGGTATGAAGATGGCTTATGAAACAATTAGAGATAGATTACAAACTATCTTAGTAAATAATAAAGATGTATTCTCTGCAGAAACTAATGCTTTAGCAGAAGAATGGATTAAGAATAGAAAAGATGGCGATAAGTCAATCGAATTACAAGAAAAGCTTTCTGCTGCACTTGCTAAAGAAAACAGCTCTGCTGCTAAAGAAGCTCTTGAATTAAAAGACTTCATCATTAAACATTCACAATGGATCATCGGTGGAGATGGTTGGGGTTATGACATCGGTTACGGTGGATTAGACCATGTTATCGCTAATAAGGCTGATGTAAACATTCTAGTAGTAGATACAGAAGTTTACTCTAACACAGGTGGACAATCATCTAAATCTGCTAGATATGGTTCAATTGCTAAGTTTACAGCAAGTGGAAAAGAAAACAAGAAGAAAGATTTAGCTGCTATCGCAATGAGCTATGGACATGTATATGTTGCTGCTATTTGCCATGGTGCTAATGA
>CAMVDS010000011.1 GCA_947166335.1 uncultured Mollicutes bacterium | reverse complement strand
ACACGATAGGTCATTACTTGGATGTATGTATGGTTTATGAAGCAAATGATATTAATAATACAGATTTAATGAACAATAATTATCTATCTAATTTCATTATTATTAATAGTGGTAATAATTACTCATTAGATAAAAATAACGCCTATTTAGGCGATATTTCAAATCTTAATTCCGCTAAATTAGGTTTCTTAAAACTATATAATGATGCTTATTTTAATAATAATTATTATGCAGATGTAATAGATTATTTAAATAGTAATTATAATAAAGATATTTCAGAAATAGTATTACAAATATTACCTGAATTCTATAAAAACGATTTTAATGATTATTATAATAGAGTTCATACTCTATTTGAAGGCCCATTATATATGCTTACAACAGATGGAGAGAAATTAAATTGTGTTATTTCAAAAGATAATGCTTTTGATGTTTATATTGGCTTTAATGATAAAAATATCTATATTTCAAATAGTAATTTAAATATGTTCAATGTCAATAAGTTCTATAGTGTTAAAAACTTCTTAGAAATTGATTTAAAAACAAAAACTATTAAAAGATTAAATGAAGTATTAAGCACATTTAAAAAAAGAGAAAATGATGTATTTATAGTAGAAGACGGAATATCTAATTACGAAGAACTATTTGAACTTAATGAAGAATTAATAGAAATATGCAAGGATAATATAAGTTATAGAACATTCTTAAATGGTTTATATCCATCAGTAAGAAAAACTAGACTAGATATGTTTTATACTAATATCAACCTAACAAAATCTATCTATTTTAAAAATACTTTCTTATCGCTTGTAGAATATGAAAACATATTAAAATTAAAGAATGAATTTAAAATATGTGAACTAAATAATAATGATTTAGAATATTTAGTAAAAGAAAATATGGATATTATAATTATTAACGATGAGGAATTTGATTTATATAGTGATGTCATAAACCTTTATTCTAAAAAGGTTTGCTTTATTATGGTTTCTAAAAATTATCGTTTTGAAGATTTTGCTTATTATTTATCACAAGGTATAAGCTTAATATATCCATATAAGGCTTATATGGTTTTAAAAGGATTAGAAGCTAAAAATGTTCTAAAAGAAGATGGTATTGCTTTATATAACAGATATCTAAAAAATAATTTATCTAAGCTTATGGCTTCTTATGGAATCCACTATATTAAATCATTTATAGGATCTAATTTATTTAATAAAACAATTAATAAGAAAATGGATAAATTAGCTTTGATAAGACTAGAAGAAGCTCTAAAATCTAATGATTATAATAAATATTTAGATTACTCTAAATGCTTATCAAATTCCTTTAATTATAAGAGGGAAATATCAGTTGATAAAGCATGTTCAAAAGATTATATAAAAAGCTTATTTAGATGTATTTTACCAGTATCAATAGATGTTAGAAAATACCTTAATAAAGCCTTTAATATGGATATAACAACATTAGATAAAAGATTTATCCAAACTAATTATACAAAGGAAATTTTGATTAATTTCTATGATGATTCTACTAATATAAGCTTAACTGATGAAAAGATGTTTGATATGCATAAAATTATGCCAAATACACCTTTTGTTGGGCTAAAAAATTATTTTGATATTTATTCATTTAAAGATTTAAAAGCACTAGTATTAGAATTAAAAGAAATAAATAAAGATGCCTTTATAATGGTTAAAGTTAGTAGCGTAAAAAACATTGTAGATTATGTAACTTCGGGTATTGATGAATTAATAATTGATGATATTAATTTATTAAAAGAAGCTGATTTAAAATTAAAAGAAAAGAATCTAAGACAATATGTTTTATTATCATTAGAAGCTGATTATAATAACGCATATGATATTATTAATGCGGCTATTAATGGTTCTAATAGGTTCTTCTTTAAAAAGAATATTTTAATACCTCTTGGATGTATGAATTACAATAAATGTTATAAATGTCCAAATGGTTTATTTGGCAATTTAAAATATTATGGTAATGATATATATTTAAATAGATTTATTGAATTTTTAAGTTATGAAACACATGTTATATCATCATTAATCGGCTTTAACGGATTTAATGATAATCATGAAATATATGTACATGAAGAATCTAATGTTAAAGAAATGATTTTAAAGAACGCTAAATCTGGTATTACAGATATGAGCTGTAATGCCTTATTAGTTGATAACATAGGTGCAGCTTTAAATAATATTGATAAGAAATTATTCATAAGAATTAATGGAAATGTTGGTTATAACTTTGGATCGTATTTAAATAGTAATGTTAATCTAACATTAGATGGAACATGTCAAAAATATTTAGGTAAATCATTAAATGGTGGAACCATATGTATTTATAATAGTTCTATAAATGAAATTAATGATGAGAAGAATTATTTAGTAGGTAAAAATGCATTATATAAAGCTAATTCAGGATTAGTCTATATAGATGGTTATGCATCAAGTTATTTTGCGTTTGCAAATAATGGGGCAACCGCTATAGTTTTAGGTATGGATGATTATGGATGTAGCTTTATGACTAATGGAGTAGTTATATGCTTAGGTGAAATAGGAGATAATTTTGCTTATAATATGACTGGTGGAATTGCTTATATTTATGATGAAAAGAAGAATTTAGAATCAAAGGTAGATAAAAAGTTAGTAGACATTTTAAAAATAGATGGTGATGATTTATTATATCTATCTGAACAAATAAATAAGCTTAAAGATTTAACTAAATCTAAAAAAGCATTTGCTTTATCTAAATATATTAACACTGATTTATTCTTTAAAGTTGTTCCAAAGAATTATGGGGCAATGCTTAGAAGAGTAAAAGGAAGAGAAAAGAGCGGATTAAGCTTTAATGAAGCCGTTAAAGAGGTGATGAATGTTGAGAAGACCAATTGATAGAATTAAAGATTTTGATGAAATTTATTCACCTCTAAACATTAATGATATTAAACCATTAATATCTAAATGTATGAATTGTAGTGAATCTTTTTGTAGTAAGAATATGCTTGTAAATAACGTTAATATAGGTTGTCCACTAGAGATTGATATTAATAAGATTATTGCTTTACTTAAATATGATTTACTTGATGAAGCATATGAAGAATTAACTAAGAATAATCCTTTTCCTGAAATAACTGAAAGAGTTTGTAAAGGATACTGTGAATATTCATGTATAAATTGTAAGGATAATAATCCAGTAGAAATAAAAAAAATTTTAAGAACTTTAGCGGATTATGGATTAAATAAAGCAAGCGCTGAAAAAGTAAACATTTTAAGCAAAAAGAAAATAAATATTATAGGCAGCGGAGCCTCTGGTTTAGCATGCGCAAATTATTTAATTGATAAAGGATATAATGTTACTGTTTATGAAAAAGAAAAAGAAGTTGGTGGTACCCTTCTTTATGGAATATCTAATATGAGATTAGATAAAAAAATATTAAAGAAAAGAATAGATTTGTTAAAGAAAAAAGGGGTTAATTTCTTAACTGATACAGAAGTAACAAGAGTAATATCACCTATGGATGTATTAAAAGATAGTGATGCACTTGTTATAGCAAGTGGTGTTATAAAAAGAAGATTTGTTACTAAAGGTATGGGTTTAAAGAATGTAATGTATGCAACTGATTATTTAAAAAAAGTAACAAATAATATCTTAGATACGGGAAAATCTAATATTTTAGAAAACAAAAGTGTTTTAATTTTAGGTAGCGGTGATACTACTAATGATGTAATGAGTTATGCAATTAGAGAAAATGCTAAAATGGTAGCTACAGTTGATTATAAAAATATGCCACCTCTTAAAAGAACAACATCTTGGCCAATGCCAGATGATTCTATAAACAATAATGAATCAGCCTTAGAAGCAAGAAGTAAGATGGGAATGGATCCTAGAAGTTTTAATATGACAATAAGAGAAATAAACGGAGAAACTTGTGTTGAATCTGTTAAAATATGTCAAGTAAAATGGATAGATAATAAACCAACATTAATGGAACATGATCAAATATTTCCAATTGATGTAGTTATTATATCTATTGGTAATATTGGTTTTGAGGAAGATCTTATTAACTATTTTGATATAGATGTTGTTAATAAGTTAGTTGATGAGAATCATCATAAAAATAGTAAGAATGTCTTTATATGTGGCGAAGCATTGATTAATAATGGAATTACAGCTTTTGCTATTAAAGATGGAATTAAATGCGCAAAGGAGGTAGAAGAATACCTTGAAGCTTAGTATTAAATGGTCTATTATAGGATTCTTTATGCCTATTGTGGGTATATTCGTTGGAAAGAATGTAATGAAGAGGGATGAAGCTCTTGGAAGAAGTATAAGAAGAGGGTCAGCATTATCTACGATAATACTAGTTCTTGCAGCATCTTTCTTAATATATTATTTTGCATTAATAAAAAAATAAAAAATAATGGTTGAAAAACATATTTAAAAAATGTATAATTGATAGTGCGGTAAACAAAAGACACTATAGGGCCATAGCCAAGCGGTAAGGCAAAGGACTTTGACTCCTTCATCGTTGGTTCGAATCCAGCTGGCCCTGCCACTTTTGCTTACCACTTTATCTTATACATGCGGGTGTGGCGAAATTGGCAGACGCACTAGACTTAGGATCTAGCGCCTTAGGCATGCAGGTTCGACTCCTGTCACCCGCACCACTAAAAATAGTAAAGCAATGTAAGCTTTATTTTTTTTATGCTATAATGTTAGTCGGGGTGAATATATATGGAATCTATTCATACAACAATAAATAAAGAATTAGTACAAAATGTTTTTAAAGGAAAATTAGTAGGAGGAATTATTTCTCTTATTGTTGGAACTATTCTTTTTGTAACTATACAAGTATTAAGAATAATACTTGATTTTGATTATAAATATATCTTTGCTTTGTCATTTATGTTTGCGTTAATTGCTGTTTTAGGAGCATTTTATATTATTGCTTATGTAAAAGCTGTAAAAGAATTTAGTAATAAAACAATTGAATCAGACGCCACATTCTATGATGACTACGTTAATATAGTAAGTTTTAATGGTGATGTTCAAATAGAAGATGTTAAACATTTTTATAAAGAAATGTTATTTTTTAAAGAGAAAAAAGAATATATTTTAATCTATATTAATAAATTACTTGCTGTTCCTTATGCCAATAAAGAAGGGCTTGCAGAATTCTTAAAGAGTAAAGGTGTAAAGAAAAGATAAAAGATTATTAAAGGCCTAGCAAATGCTAGACCTTTTTTTAATACTATATTACATCAATAAATAGAAATATGTTAAAATAAAAATAGAATACGCTATATAAGGAGGAATTTAATATGATAAAAAACTTTAATTATAGTACACCTACAGAACTTATTTTTGGAAAAGGTGTAATCAAACAACTACCAGATGTTTTACAAATGTTTGGAAAAAATGTTTTACTTACTTATGGTGGAGGTTCAATTAAAAAAATAGGTTTATATGATGAAGTACATAAACTATTAAAAGATTTCAATATTGTTGAATTATCAGGAATTGAACCTAATCCTAAATATAATCCATCTGTTACTACAGGAGCTAAATTATGCAAGGAAAATGATATAGATGTTATACTAGCAGTAGGCGGTGGATCAGTACTTGACTGTTCTAAAGCTATTGCAGTATGTGCAAAATATGATGGTGAAGGATGGGATTTAATAAGTGGAAAAGTTAAAGCAAATGCTGCTATACCTATTGTTGATATTTTAACTTTAGCTGCAACTGGATCAGAATATGATATGGGTTGTGTTATATCTAATACAGCTATAAATGATAAGAGAGGGTATTTAGATACTTTATTATATCCAGCATTTTCTTTCCTAGACCCTACATATACTTATACAGTATCTAAATGGCAAACAGCATGTGGTACAGCAGATGCTATTAACCATGTATTAGAACAATTCTTTAGTGATTCTAATTCTATATTTAATGATGGAATTATGATAAGTGCTTTAAAATCATTAATGGCTAATGTAAAAATAGCAATTAATGATCCTACTAACTATGATGCAAGAGCAGAACTAATGTATGTATGCTCATGGGGATGTAACGGAATACTTGCTAATGGTGCAGGCTCATCTGGTTGGCCAATGCACTCAATAGAACATGCTTTAAGTGCATATTTTGATATTACACATGGAGCAGGACTTGCAATTATAACTCCTAGATGGATGAAAGAAATATTAAGTGAAAGAACACTTAATAGATTTAAAATACTTGGAAAAGAATTATTTAATATTGATGTGAAAGAATTAAATGATGCATATCTTGTGATTGATTCATTCTATAAATTCTTTGAATCTATAGGTATACCTATGCATTTAGTTGAAGTAGGAGTAAAAGAAGAAAAAATAGAAGAAATGGCTGAACATATATTAAAATATGATCCTACTGTAGGAGAACATATGTATGTTGAACTTGATAGAAATGCTTTAATTAGAATATTAAAAGAAAGCATGTAAAAAAGGGCTATGAAGCCCTTTTTTTATTGTTCTAATAACACTTTAATTAATCTAATAGTTTCATCTATTGTATAATCATAATCTATAAAATCATGTTTATGATAAACATATTCATGGCATAATGATTCAATTAAATTATATATAATATGAACCTTCTCATGCATATGAGGAACATTTATACCTGCATTTTCTAAGAAATATAAAACCTTATCAACTATAGCATGCTCACTTTCTATAAATAGATTGTGAATATCTTCATCTAGATGGCTTAAAGCCATCATTTCTTCATGAGCTAAAGAATATTTAGTATGCGCATCGATTGATGCGATTATTAATTCCTTTAAAGCAAGATCTAAATCAGATATTTTAGTTATTTTATGTAATCTATCATTAATAGGTTTAAATATATTATCAAAATATTCTTTTACTGCATAAATTAAGATATCTTTCTTATCTCTAAAGTATTGATAAACTATACCTGTAGATACTCCAGCTTCTTTAGCTATTTCAGCTGTATTAGTTTTATAGTAACCTTTTTCGCTTATTAATTTTAAACCGGCTTGAATGATTCGTCTTTTTTTATCTATTGATGTTTGTTTAATTGGTTCTCTAATTTCAGACATAGTATCACTTCCTTCATAAATACATTTTATAGTTGTTTTAAAAATATGTCAAGAAAAGCGTGAAAACAATTTCATATGAAAAAAGTTTCATATTAGTATTGACACACCATTAGTTCATTATGTATAATATAGCCGTAATGTGAAAAACATTTCATATTAGGAGGTATAATATGGCAATTGTAGAATTTATGGACGTATCAAAAATATATAAAGTTGGAGATATGGAATTTAAAGCATTAAGTAATGCAAGCTTCGAATTAAATGAAGGAGAACTAGTAGTAATACTTGGACCATCAGGTGCAGGTAAATCAACATTACTTAATATGCTTGGTGGACTTGATAATCCAACAAGCGGAAAAATTATAGTTGAAGGGCAAGACATTTCAAAATTAAAAAACAATGAACTTGCTGAATATAGAGCAAGTCATGTAGGATTTGTATTTCAATTTTATAATTTAATTCCAACACTAACAGTACATGAAAATGTAACATTAGTTAAAGAAATAGCAAAAGATCCTCTATCAGCAACTAAAATGCTTGAAGAAGTAGGACTAAAAGAACATTACAAGAAATTTCCATCAGAACTTTCAGGTGGAGAACAACAAAGAGTTTCAATTGCTAGAGCTCTAGCAAAGAATCCAAAGATATTACTTTGTGATGAACCTACAGGAGCCCTAGATTCTGAAACAGGCGTAATAGTATTAAAATTATTGCTTAAGATGGCAAGAGAATATAATAAGACAATTGTAATTGTTACTCATAACTCTAATATCGCAGAAATCGCTGATAAGATTATTAGAGTAAGAAGTGGAAAGATTCAATCAATAGAAAAGAATGATAATCCTAAAAATGTAGACGAAGTGGAGTGGTAATATGTTATTTAAGAAATTACTTAGAACTCTATGGAACTACAAAGCTCAATTCATTTCAATGATTATTATGATCGCACTTGGTGTAGGTATTTTCGCAGGGTTCTCTGGAGAATGGTATACAATTAAAAAAGATAGTGAATATTTCTATAATCTAGATGGATTTGCTGATTATAGAATAATGAATCAAGCAGGATTTACAAATGTTGATTTAGAAAAGATTAAAAAGCTAGATGGTATAGATGATGCAAGCTTAGTCCTTGCAGCTGATAGCACTGCTTCTGATGGAGATAAAGTAACAATCAATACTTCAACAAACATGAAAGTAAGTGGTTTTACTTTAACTAGTGGAAACGAATATGATGAAAATAATTTAAATGGTATTTGGCTATCAGATATGTATGCTAAAGCTAATGATATTAAATTAAATGATAATCTTAAATTAAAAGTTAAAGGTTTAGATTTAGAATTAAAAGTAGAAGGATTAATTAAATCAAGTGAATACCTAATCTGTGTAACTGACAAAACACAAATGATGCCTGATTATAAAAATATGGGTTATGGATTTGTAACTAGTAAAACTATTGAAAATGCACTAGGTAGCACATTTTATACACAAATTAATGTTGTATCAAAACTAGAAAAAGAAGAATTTGAAAAGAAAGCATTTGAAGCTTTAGAAAATGCCTATTTACTTGTAACTAAAAATGAAGCCGTATCTTATTCTGAAGTTCAAGGAGAAATAAATGAAGGTAAGACAATGGCAAGTTTAATACCAGTATTATTCTTAGCAATAGCAATGCTTACTATGATTACTACAATGCATAGACTTACAGTAAATGAAAAAATGCAAATAGGTATTTTAAAAGCTTTAGGCTTTAAAGATAGAAAGATTGTAGTACATTATTCTTCATATGCCTTATTTATTGGTATAATTGGTTCGCTATTAGGTATCGGATTAGGTTATGGATTATGTTGGTACATAATGAATCCACATGGACCTATGGGTACATACTTTGATTTACCTAAATGGAATCTATATATGCCATGGTATGTATGGGTAGTAATAATAGTTATTAATTTATTATTAATGCTTGTTGGTTATTTATCTGTTAAAAATATTTTAAGAGGAACTGCCGCAGATGCACTTAGACCTTATACACCAAAGAAAATGAAACCATTATTAATTGAAAAAACAAAATGGTTCCACAAGAGAAGATTTGCTTTTAGATGGAATATAAGAGATGTATTCCGTCATAAAGCAAGAAGCTTAATGTCAATAATTGGTGTAGTTGGTTGTACTATATTATTAGTTGCAACATTTGGCGTTAAATATTTGCTAACAGGTTTCGTTAAGGATTATTACGATAAGCCAATGAATTATGAAGTTCGTATTAACCTAAGTGAAGAAACAACTAATGAAAAAGCGCTAGAAATAGCGAATGATTATAACGGTGATTTAACAAGTACAACTCCTATTTTAATTGGAGAAGATGTATATTCTATTGATGTATATAAGATGGATAACAATCTAATTTCTATACTTGATATTAATACAAAACCTATTAAAGAAGTTAGTAATAATGGAGCATATGTTCCAAATAAAATAGCTAAAGAATTAAAGGTTAAAGTTGGAGATACAATTAAAATTAAATCATTTGTTGGCGGAATTGAATATGAAATAGAAGTAGTTCAAATCACAAGAAGCTTAACAGGCAATATTGTGATTACAGATAAATATGCAGAAAGTTTAACTTTTGCGCATAAATATAATGCAATTTATTCAGCTGAAAAAGAAGTTACAATTAACGAAAATATAGAAAGTTATCAAACTAAAAAAGATATTATTAATTCATTCTCATCAATTATGGAAGTACTTGATGTAATGGTAGTATTATTAGCTTTAGCTTCCATAATTCTAGGAATAGTTGTTTTATACAACTTAGGAATCTTAAGTTATATGGAACGTTACAGAGAACTTGCTACTTTAAAAGTATTAGGATTTAGAGATAGAAAAATTACAAGCTTGCTTGTTACACAAAATATGTGGATGACAGTATTTGGAATTATACTTGGTGCTCCGCTAGGAGTATGGGTATTAAAAGTATTAATGGATTTATTAGCAAGTGATTTTGACATTAAATTAAGCTTAGATCCAAGAATGTTTATCTATAGTGCTATATTAGTTATATTAACAAGTTTATTCGTATCATATATGGTCGCTAGAAAGAATAAACATATAAATATGGTTGAAGCTCTAAAAGCTGAATAAAAAAATATTATTTTAATTGATAGTGGTAAAATTGTTGATTTAGGAACACATGAAACTCTAAGCAATAAGGATGGTATTTATAAGAGGTTCATAAATGAAAGAAGCGAAGCAATAGGATTTAAACAAAAAAAAAGGAAGAGGAGACTCTTCCTTTCTAATATGGTTTTTTAACTTTATCCTTTTCTATTTCCATCATTATTTTTGTTCTTTCTTGACTAACTTTAAAATAGAAGAAAGCCCATAGAAAAACAACCAAAAAGAATACAACTAAAAGGATATAAACGGCTAATTCTAGCGCTTTAATGTTGAAAACAATATTAATGATAAAACAAGGAATCATAAGCATTGCAGTTATTACTACAAGAGGCACAAATACTGCTGTAACAATATCTTCCTTCTTTAAAATTCTATCAATTCTTTCAACCTCTTCAGGACTATATTTTGGATCATTCCTATAATACCATCTCTCTTGTCTAGCCATAAATATCACCCTCTTGATATAATTATATTATATATTGAGATTTTTTTAAATAAGTGTATAATAATTAGTGTATCGCCCCATGGTCAAGCGGCTAAGACGCAACCCTCTCAAGGTTGAATCCCGAGTTCGATTCTCGGTGGGGTGACCAATAATTATATACTTAAAATAAAACTATTCTCAATGAATAGTTTTTTTTAAAGTTAATTTTATGGTAATTATTTATTAATTAGAGACACAAAAAAAGAGAAATGTCTATTATTTATTTATAAATAATGCTATAATTTAAGCACTTGATAATATTAAGATTTTTTATTCATAAAAAAAGAAAGGAGATTATTTATGAAGAAATTATTTAGAACTGCTTTTGTATTTCTTCTTGCTTTTGTATCTATTTTTACTATAGCAGCATGTGGTAGTAAAAAGACAGACCCAACAACAAAAGATAATACATCATCAGAAAAAGACACAGATAAACCAACACCAGTAGGAGATAATTTTACTGTTACACTAGAAGGAGAAAAATCAGGGGTTACAGTTGAAACATTCTATCTTGAAATTGTTGATGGGACTCCTAAATCTACTGTTGTAGAATATGGAAAGGCTTATCCAAAAGAGACTCTTTTATATGTAAGAGTTGAAAATACAACTGTAGATCAAGTTAGAATTAGTGCCTTTATTGGTAATTCTAAATTAGATAGCTATCTAATAGAAGGAATTGATGCTGAAGAAGACACTAAATATGGTGGATTAACTAATCTACCACTTAATGGAAATATGACATTAAAATTAGAAGTTGCAAATGATGCAGTAGCTACTTCATTATCATTAGGCATTGATGAATCAGGAGACACTTCAACAGAAATAAATTCAATTCATGTTTATAAACCAGATACTTTATATATGGATGATTTAACTGATGGTGCTCAAATTGAAGTAGGACAAAAATTAAAAGTAATCGTTTGGAACGTGGCTACAGCTGTAAAAGTTACTATTACTAACAACGGAAGTGAAGTTTGTAATAAAGTGTTCGATAAATTAACAGACGAACAAATTGGTCCTGATGGCAACGGACATGATGAAGATGGTATTTTTGAATTTACAGTTAATGGTACAGTCGCTGTAGATATGGAAGTTTATGAAGAATCAACTGAGGGTGTAGCTATATATTATTCTAACCAAACTTCTGATACTATTGCTGTAACAATCACTGCTAATGATGAGACTATTTCAAGTGGAGATATAGTAGATAAAAATTCCAATGTTACTGTAGCAGGTAATAATACAAATGATAAAAAATATATTATTTATGCATTAGTTGATGGCGATAAAATTGTTGATTCACTTGTAATTAATGCTAATGCTGATTTTACTTTTAAAGTTCCAGCTGAAAAAGAAACATCATTTATCATTGAAGATTATGAAGAATATACAGTTACATTTGATGAAGTAGAAAACTTTGATATTGCAATTTATAATCAAATGGATATTGTTGAATCAGGAAGTAAAGTAGCAAAATATACTAGTTTACTACCTACTGCTAAAAACGAAACTGAAAACGATTATGTAATCGTTGCATATTATGGTGGAAATTATGTATTCTCTAAGGTAGTTAAAGCAGGTGATGATTACATTTTTACTGAGGACTTAAATATCGATGCTGATTTATATGTTAAAGTAGTTGAAGATAAAGAATTTATAGTAACTATTAATAACTCATATGAAGATATTAAAATTTATGCTTCAGTTCCTGATGATACTACTGAAGATGGTATTAGAAGTCTAGAAAGTGGAGATAGCGTTCATATTTATGATGCATTAATGGTTATGGCAGCTAATTTTAATAATGTAGATGGTTATGTTATAACAATAACTATTGGAACAGAGGATATAATTAATCATGTTGATATTGAATATCCTGGATTTATGATGGAATCTCCAATTATTGTTAAAGGAGATATAGTTATTACAATTGAACAAAAATAATAAGGATTTGATATAAATGAAAAAAATAATTACTTTGATTATGACATTCATATTGTGTTTTACAATTACTGGATGTGGTAATAGTCAAAAACAAGATGTTCAAATAGATGATAATTTTCCAGTTTTAGAAGATACTAGAGGAACTGAAGAAAAACTAAATTCCGTTTTGATTTCAAATGGCGATACTGTTACCTACAACATGAATACTAGAAAAATAGTATGCATATTTGGTAGTCAAGATGTTGTCGCATTTGGTATTAAGATTTTAGCTTATGAAAATTCAACAGATATCACTGGATATGAAAAGTATTATGAAGGTGCTAAACAACTTGAAAATGCTAGTCCATATTCATATGAAGAAGTATATTCGTATCATCCTGAATTAATCTTAGTTAATGAGAGAATGAGTAGTGATAATATTAAAAATCTTGCTAAAATATGTCCTACAATTCCACTTTTAACTGATAGTACAGATTTTAATAATAGATTAAAATATATTGGAAAATTATTTGGCTTAGAAGAATCAGCACAGAAGCTAATTGATTATGAAACTAATTTAAAAAGTGAAATGATGACTGCTTTAACTGATTTAAAGCTTGGTAATAAAACATTAACTATTTATACTTATATGGGTGGTATTTCATTAGTGCCTGAAAGAGGATTCTTTATGAATACAATCTTATTTGATTATCTAGGTGTTAATAGATTAGATAATGTTAAAGAATTTATGCAAAATGAATCACAACTAGCATATGAACCAATCGCAGATTCTAATCTAATAGATTACGAAGGAGATCTAGTTTTCTTTGCAGCTACAGGTGGAAAAACTATTTCTACATTTGTAACTGAAAAACCTGGATGGAAGAGATTAAAATCCGTAAGACAAAATAGAGTAGGTGTAATTAATATGGATACATTTGCTCAAAAAGGTGTAATATTATTATTTGATCAATATTCACAAATATTAGACGCTTTTAAAATTGCTTTAAAAGCTTAGGGGTTGAATACTTTGAGAGAAAGAAAAGTAAGCAATAAAAAGAAATTTATAATTGTCTTGATAATAGGACTTGTGGCTTTATTAGCCATAAGTCTTTTATCGCTTTTCTTTAATGGTAATCATGTTTATAGCATAAAAGACGTATTTAGCGCCATTTTTCATTATAACGCAGATTCTGACAATCAGTTTTATATTAGAGAAGCTAATATGCCTAGAGTTATAGCTGATATAATTGTTGGAGCAAGCTTAGCAATTGCTGGAGCTATAATGCAAGGTACTACTAAAAACCCTATGGCTGATAGTGGTATTATGGGTATAAGTGCTGGATCAACTTTAGGTGTAATAATAGTTGTTGCGTTTATGCCTTGGGCTGGTCGTTATGAAAAAATGGGTATGGCAGCTGCCGGAGCTGCACTTGTTACAGTCTTAATTTATATGATTGCTTTTGTAGGTAAAGGTAAAATAACAGCTGATAGAATGGTCTTGTCTGGTATGGCTGTATCAACATTACTTACAAGCTTAACAACAGCTATTATCATTAAAGAAGGGCTTATGACTCAAATGGTAAGATATACGAATGGTTCAAGTGCAAATACCATTTGGAATGATATTTATATTGCCTTACCAATATTCTTGGTAGGTATAGTAATATCATTATTAATATCTAGAAGCCTAACAGTAATGAATTTAGGAGAAGATGTATCAAAAGGCCTAGGCGCTAATGTTGTATTAATTAAAACATTATCAACAATAATAGTTTTAGTCTTATCAGCAGTAGCCGTAGTTATGATAGGTCCTGTTGCTTACATCGGTCTTATGATTCCATATATTTGTAGATACTTAGTTGGAACTGATTATAGATTAGTTCTACCTAGCTGTGGAATTTTAGGTGCAATATTTGTTTTATTTGTTGATTTAGTCGCTAAAACAATTCATCCTGGATTTGAATTCCCAGTAGGTTTAATAATTACAATCATAGGTGTTCCATTCTTCATTTATGTATCTAGAAGACAGGAAGGTGATTCCTTCTATGATTAAAGATCTTACACAAAGACAAAGAAGTATAAAAAGAATAATTATTATTACTACTTTGTTTGTTAGTTTATTTATTGTGTTTTTAATAGGCTGTTCTATAGGAAAAGCAGGTATAAGCTTCCCTCATGTAATAATGGCTTTATTCCATAAGGGAGACCCAAAAGAAATAGATATAGTTATTAATAGTAGACTTCCTAGATTATTCTTAGCCTTATTAGTAGGTCTTGGAATGGGAGCTGCAGGTGTTATAATGCAAAATCTATTACATAATGATTTAGCATCCCCTGGTACATTAGGTGTAGCTGATGGTTCTAGTTTATTTGTTACATTATACTTTGCTTTCCTATCAACAAAAGCAATTGGGGGACCTATTGCCTTACCTATTTTAGCCTTAATAGGTGGTATTATTTCAGCACTCATAATATATCTTTTAGGAACTAAAAGGCGTAAGCCTATAAGCCCTACAAAGCTTATTATGACAGGTGTTGCGATGAGTGCGTTTTATGGCGCAATATCGACATTTCTTATGTATGTATTAGATGAAAATCAATTAGGCAATCTACAAAGATGGAATGCTGGAGATATATCTAATACAATACCTTGGATGAATGTATTAGTTTTATTTGTTTGGATATTAATATTCTTTAGTATAACAATGGTTTATACATCTACATTAGATGTAATTAATTTAGGTTATGATACAGCAACAAGTCTTGGAGTAAATGTAAAAAAATCATTTATAATACTATCATTACTTGCTGTTGGAATGTCAAGTGCATCTGTAGCATTTGGTGGAAATTTCTTCTTCCTAGGTTTAATAGGACCACATATAGCAAGAAGATTAGTTGGCACAAAAACAAAGTATTTGATTCCAGCAAGTGGTGCAGTCAGTGGTATTATTATTATTCTTGCGAATACTTTAGTAGAAAATGTAAGTATATTTGCTAATATTCCAACAGGTATATTTGTATCTATTATTGCTGTTCCATATTTCTTATATTTATTAATTAAGACGAGGTGATAATTATGAGTAATGCAATTGAAACAAAAAATTTAAAAATTGGTTATGATAAAGTAATTATCGTACCTGATTTTAATATAGGATTTGAAAAAGGAAAGATTACATCTATTATAGGAGCTAATGGGTGTGGTAAATCTACACTACTTAAAGCTATAGGTAGAATCATTCCAAAAGAAGATGGAATAATCATTATAAATGATAATGATATATCTAATGCTAGAAGCAAGGATATAGCTAAAGAAATGGCTATATTACCACAATCTCCACAAGCTCCAGGAACTCTAACTGTATATGAATTAGTTAGTTATGGAAGATTTCCTTATCAAAAAGGATTTGGTCATTTAAAAGAAGATGATAAGAAGATTATCATGTGGGCACTAGAAGCTACAAATATGGTTGAATTTAAAGATAGAGAAATAGCTTTCCTATCAGGTGGGCAAAGACAAAGAGCTTGGATTGCTATGGCTTTAGCTCAACAAACTGATATAATATTACTTGATGAACCAACAACTTACCTTGACTTATGTCACCAACTAGAAGTCTTAGAATTATTAAAGAAGCTAAATGAAGAAAATGGAGTAACTATTATAATGGTATTACATGATCTAAATTTAGCCGCAAGATATTCTGATAAATTGCTTTCTATGAAAAAAGGTGAAATATTTAAATACGGTGATCCTGTTGATGTGCTTACAAGTGAAATGCTAAAAGAATGTTTTAGAATTGATGGAAAGATTGTAATGGATGAAGATAGAAATAAACCAGTATGTTTAACTTATGATTTATTTAGGGAGGAGAAGAATTAATGGCACTAAAAGAAGATAACAGATTACTTCAAGAAGGCAATAAAGCATTAAAAGAAGGACAATTAGATAAAGCACTAGAATTATTTATGAAGTCTTCTGATATGGGTAATTATTTTGCTACATATAATTTAGGATGTATGTATTATTTTGGGGATGGAGTAAAAAAGGATTTAAAAAAATCATTTGATTATTTTATTAAAGCTTCTAATCAAGGAGATGCAGAAGCAACAAATAGAGTTGGTGTAATGTATGAACAAGGCATTGGCGTAGAAAAAGATTTAGTTAAAGCTTTCAAATATTATCATACTAGCGCTAATATGAATTCTTTATCTGGTATGGCTAATTTTGCATCATGCCTACTAGAAGGAAAGGGTACTGATGTAAATATAAATCTAGGCTTAGAATGGTTAAATAAATCTAGTGAAAAAGGTAATGGAGTTGCTTCAACAACACTTGCTTCATATTACACTAATGGTAAATATGTAGAACAAGATTATAAAAAAGCAAAAGAATTATTAGAACGTGGAATGGATCAAAAATATAGTGAAGCTGTATTAGAACTTGCTAGATTCTATAAAGAAGGAATAGGAGTAGAACAAGATTTGAAGAAGGCAAAAGAACTAGAAGAACTTGCTCCAAATATCTATGTTGAAGACTAAAAATGAAAAGTAATAAAATATTATTAATTATTCAGCTTATATTAATGTATTTAGCTCATTTACCTTTTTATATTTTAATAATTATGGTAAGAATACCTAATATAGGAGAATTAACTGATAAATTATTTCCAGGCCTATTATTAGGCGGAATAATTGCGACTGCATTAATTATACCAATTTGTATTGTAAATGTGATAATAGCCTTAATAAGCCTTTTTAGAGGCATTTATAATCCAACAAAAACAACTATGATAATAAAACTATTATTGATACCTTGGTATATAATTAATTTTATGATTTGTTGTTTCTTAGTGGTTGGATTCTTAAATCCATGGCTATTCCTTGCAGCTCCAATTGTATTATGCATATTAGTAGCTATAACTTATATATTAATGATATCTACAAGTTTATTTGATATTGCATATATCATAAATAAGATGGCAAAAAAAGAAATAAAAGTAAAAGGATCAATTATTACATCAATTATATTCTTATGTATGTTTTTCTTTGATATTATTGGAAGCATAATACTTTATATTAAAACAAAAGAATAAATGAATCTATCGGTTGATAGATTTTTTTATTTCTTATTTATTATATTTATAGTATACTTTAATTAGATAATAATCTTAAAAAGGGGGATATTATAATGGGATTATTCGATATATTTAAGAAAAAAGCAGTTAATGAAGTTAAAAATGATGTTAAGCAAGCAGTAAAAGAAAATGAACAAAATAGAAAAAGAGAACAAGGTACAGTTAGATTTCAATTTAGCAGTCTACCTAACAATTTAGATGAATTAAAAGCATTAAGTGAAGCTAGTATGGATACTCCATATAAAACAGCTGCGTTATCAATTCTTAGTTTATGCATTTATGCTAAAAATAAAGATGAAGGAATTAAATGTTTAAACTTTGTTAGAGGACCACACCAAAAGCCATTACTTCCAAGTGAAATTCAATTCTTTGATGATAGATTTAGAGATAGTAATGGAGGAAAATTAATTCCAATTTCTTATTTTAAAGGTGCAACACCAGAGAATGAATATACTCCATCTAAACCATATACATTAGAATTATTTACTAATTCACATTCTTATGAACAAGATACTTATTGTACATTACACATTTATTCAGGTGGTGCAGATGCAGAGCGTCAAGTACAACTTAGAGTTGCTTCAGGAACATGGTATCTATGGCAACAATTCTTAATGGTTGGTATTAAAACACCTAAATCACAAAATCCTTGGGGGTAAAATAAATGGCTGATATTAAAGGAAGTTGGAGAATAGGTTTTATTCCTGAATTTACTGATGGGGAATTAAAATTTATAACCAGAGATGAAGCTTTAAAAAGTAAAAAAGTAGATGCTGATTTAAAATACATGTTAAAAGCTATCTATGTAATTACTGAAGATTCTATGGCTGTACGCATGCCTTTAACTGGCAAAGAAAAACAAGAAGCTATAGAAGAAGGATTTAAAGAAGTTGAAGATGGAATATATGAAGTAGAAGTAACACCTATTATAAAAAAAGGAAATGATTATTTCTTTGAGTTAGGTTATGATGAAATGAATGATGAACCTCACCTTGAACCATTAAGATTAGACGAAGAAGGACATCTAGAATATATTTTATTCAAATTAGAAAGAATTTAATGAATAAGGATTAAATCAAAAACAAAATGATTTAATCCTTTTTTTATTATGTTATAATATTTAGTAGGAGGTGTATTTATGGGTAAGCAATTAGAATTCTCTTTTGATGATGAAAAAATTGTTGAAGCTGATAATCCTAATAATTTATATGATTATTGTATTAATAATGATAAACAATATTTAATAGATGAATGGGATAATGAAAAAAACAAAATATCTATTAAAGAAATAGATTTTGATTCAACAAAAAAAGTATATTGGAAATGCTCTAAAGATGGTTTCTCATATATGCTATCTCCAAACGCAAGAACAGGGCATTATGAATCAGGTTGTCCTATGTGTGCTAATAAAGTAGTAGTTAGAGGAATCAACGATTTAGAAACATTATATCCTGATATTGCTAAAAGATGGGATGATGTAAAAAATGGCGACAAAAAGCCATATATGTATTCTCCTAAATCTGATGAAAAGTTCTGCTTTATATGCGATAAAGGTCACTCTTTTATAGCATCTATTAAACAATTAGTATCAGGAAAAGCTATGTGTAACAAATGTGCTAAAAGAAAAATTGTTAAAGGAATCAATGATATTTTTACTTTATATCCAAAGATAAAAAAAGAATGGGATAAAGATAAAAATATAGATATAGATCCATATAAATTAACAAAGGGCTCTAGAAAGAAAATATGGTTAATATGTTCTAATGGTCATAGTTATCAAACAACACTTTCTAATAGAATTAATAATAGTAGAACATGTCCTTATTGTTTAAATCTAAAACCTATAGTTGGGAAAACTGATTTAAAAACATTAAGACCAGACTTAGTTAAAGAATATTCTACTAATAATAAAATAGATATGCAATCACTTATGATAGATTCTAAAAAAATAGTTTTATGGAAATGTAATAAATGTGGTAAAGAATATAAAATGAGTGTGGCATCTAAGGTTAAAGGAAAGAAATGCCCTTTATGTAAGAAATAGTATTAGAAACAAGAATTGAAAATTAAATTCTTGTTTTTTATATGTATATAATATAAAATAAAAGTAGGTAGGCGATATATAAATTTAATATGAAGGGAGATTTATTATGGATGTAATGGAATTAATGGACAATCTAGATAATTTCATAATTGTCAACGGAAATACTCTTAAATATAATGGTAATAAATATACAAATTATGCTTTATATGGTAACGAAGAAGATTTAGCTATTCTTGTTACTGACTATTTTAATGATAGGAATATTAACTATATAACAATAGACTTAAAAGAAGATTTAAATATAGATTTAATTAAACTATCAAAGGAATTAGTTCAAAAAGAAGCAGTATTAATAATTAAGGGGTATGGTAATATTGATAATATAGAAAGATGGCGTTTTTCAGCAATCTTTAAAGATTTATCAATTAACGGAGCAAAGATAAATTATCTAGGGACAATCGTATTTATGGATACAAATAAATACAAGTTAGATTTTAACGAAGAAGATTGTTTTACAAAATTATATTAAAAAAAGAGAATCGATTTGATTCTCATTTTTTTTATAATTCTTTAATTGTGCAGAAACCAATTGGAGTTTCATCGAATGGTTTAACACCTGACCACTTACAACCTGTGATTATAACTTGATCTGTGAAGTCCCAACCAACTCTTAAATCTGGATCTTTTGAGTATGGTTTAATTTTTAATTTAAATTTAACTAGTCCAATATTTCCGTATAACTTATCGGCTAGGGCTTCTGCATATTTTTCCATATCGCCTTTTGAGTCGAATACTTTTAGTGTTCTCATACTATCAGCTAAACTACCTTGGCGAGATCTAAATAGAAACTTTTTCATATATTATCGCCCTTTCTAGATTAATATCGTTTATTAAATTTATAGTATTAAAATAGGACTTACAGTTTTGCTTAACACAAAACAAACCTATTGAAGGATATCTTTAATCATATTATAAACTATTTTGCAAAAAAAGAAAATACTATATTTTTACACTTTTTTTACATCAATTGTCTCGAAACAACTAAAAAACGCCTTATTTAGCCTTTTTTACTTCTTCAAAGAGATATCCATCTTACTAATAAAAAAATAAAAAACTTATATTTGTTATATTTAAAAAAATATAATATAGTGTTATAATAATATTTAGAAACGACAATATATAATTAAAAAGAAGAGGAAAGGAGATACCCTGTTTTTAGGGTTGTATGAATTTATGGCAGACGAGAAGAAGGCAGTTGGAAAGTATTTATTATTTAATGAAGGAGGATTTTTCTTCAAATATAGACTAATGGCTAATAATGGTCAAGCACTTATTATTAGTGAAGCTTATAAAGATGAAAAAGCTTGTAGAAATGGTATTGAAACATTAAAGAAAAATGTTGATACATTAAAGGTTGATTTTGAAGAGGATAAGCATAATCAATTCTGCTTCAGATTAATCACAGCACAAGGAAGACCACTTGCTCAAAGTGCTAACTATAAGACATTAAAGCAAGCAGAAAGTGCTTCAGAATCTTATAAGAGATTTGTATCTGCTGATAAGATTGAAGTTGATGACGCTGAATCTAAACATTATATCGTTGAATTAGCTGAAGAAAATAAAGTTGAAGCTAAAACAACTGGTAAGTTTATTATTGCTAAAGATAAGAACGGTCATTATAGCTATACATTAAAAGCAAATAATGGACAAGTATTATGTGATAGCCAAATCTACACATCATTCGATTCATGTAAGAAAGCTATGGAAAACTTCAGACGTTTAGTTGATGAAGGAGATTTCTATATCTATACTGATAAGATGAAAAAATCATTCTTCAAACTATATGATCCAAAAACTTTACGTCTAGTAATGACTGGTGAAACTTATAATAATAAGAAACAAGCAGAATCTGTTATCCAATCAATTAAGAGTTTCGCTAAATTAGCTAAGGTTGAGGAAAATAAGTAAAAAATGAAAGCAGCATTGCTATTACATGGCTTTGCTACAGATATTAATGATTTCACAAGCATCATACCATTTCTAAAGAAGAGGTATGATGCTATCTTTTTAGAGAACATGCCTGGTCATGGTACAAATGCTAAATTATCTGATTTTAAGGTAGATAGTGTTATAGAATTTGTTAATAAGAGATTTGATGAAATCAAAGAGAAATATGAATATGTTGATGTGTATGGTTATTCAATGGGGGGAGTACTAGCTACATATTTAGGAGTAAAAAAAGAGGTAAATAGAGTTATCCTACTTGCCCCAGCAAACAAATATATAAACGCAAAAATATTTACATTAAAGCTTAAAAGGGAATTTGAATTATTACAAAATAAGGATTCTTCAAGTGCTAAAATAATGGCAGAAAATGATAGAAGAGGAATGGCAGTAGTACTAAATGATTTATTACCTAGATATACAATTGATTCAATTTCTACTTTCATTTCTTTAGTAAGATATTGTAATGATTCATTAGTAAAAAATAATGTTAAAACATTAATAGTAAGAGGAAACTTAGATGAGCTTGTTCCAAGCACTTCAAGTACTTTTATAAGAAAGTATTATACGAATGTAGAAGAAGTAATTATCCCTGATTTAGGCCATTTAATGTTAAAATCGAAAAACTATAGATTGATAATAAATGCAGTCAAAAGATTTTTAGATGAATAGTTAATATTCATCTTTTTTTGTGTGCAAAAAAAAGGATGCTTATTCAGCATCCTTTAACATATTTTTAATTACTTTTCTTACTTCAAGAATTACAACACCTATAGCATAAATTACCATTGCGATAATTAATCCTAAGCATAAGCTGAAGAAGAAATTTAAGAAGTATGTGTTATATGCTCTTGCAAGAGTAACACTAAATGATGTATTCTTGATTGAACATAATACACAAACTATTCCATATAGTACTACTAAACTTGATGAAGTGAAAGCTGCAATAGAAAACATTTGTCTAATTGATTCTTTAGCTTTGTTTAAGAATATTGCTGCTAAAATGAATACTACACCAATTATATAAGGTAATGTATATAATGACCAATGATTTCTAATATATACTGTTGTATTCTTTAAAATGTAGTAATCTCCAAAAGTTATTTTAAATGCTGTAAAGATTATACCTATTGCTATAAAGAATGCTCCAGCACTAATTAGTAATGCTTTTTGGTCTAACTTTTTCTTTTCTATTAAATATGTAGTTAATTTTGTAATTATTCCAAATACTAATCCAATTACTAATCCTAGTAGGGCTAACCAACCACTTTGGTTTTTTAGTAGTATGTATAGGCATATACCAAATATACCTGATATACCTGTAACAATTCCACCAAATAGGAATGCACATACAAATAAAGCAGCTAATGTGAAATCTAAAACTAAATTAAACGTTTCTAGGTTTGTATGAATCGTTGCTTTATAAGCAGTAGTTAGGATACAAATTACTAGGAAGACTATGGTAGCAATAAAATACTTTAATTTTGATAATGCTGTCATATTAATTCCTCCAACACAATATGATTATACACCAAACTAATAAAAAAACAAACATTTTTTAATTAATTAATTAAATTATATCTATAACTCTGTATTTATCGTTTTTACATTCTATTTTTACTACTTGAGCATTTAATAAAGGATAATCAAAATTGTATTTTGTATTATCAACATAACTCATAAATGCCTTAATAGTATGAGAATGACATACGATAAGTATATTTTCTCCAGTCTTAGATAATTTATCAATACATTTCTTTACTCTATTTATGATAGTTTCATCATCTTCAAATCCAATTTTTTTAAAAGAAGGATCTAGAACTATTTTTCTCATGTATGTAACATCTAAGCCTTCAAGATTACCGAATTCTCTTTCGATTAAATCGAATTCTTCATTTATATCATTTATATTAAGGATTTCATTAATTATTTCGGCAGATTCTTTTGCTCTTTTTAAAGGAGAATAATATAACTTATCAAAATTAACATTTAATGATTTTAATTTTAATCCAGTTTCCCTTGCTTGAGCTCTACCTGTATCATTTAATACATTATCTATTCTACCTTGGACAATATTATTAAAATTGTCATTAGTTTGCCCGTGCCTAACTAAATATAAATACATTTTAAACACCTCTACAAGCAAGAATTATAGCATATTATGTCCCTAAAAAAAACACAAAAAAAGGTTCTTGCACGTAAAAAGAATACAAAATATTAATAAAAATGTTTTCATTTTTAAAACAGTTGTCTTTAGAGAGTGGATAATGTATAATGTTAAGTGTGTTAAAAAATAATTTTTTAAAAGGAGTAAAAAAAATGAAAAGAGTTTATAATTTTTCTGCAGGACCTGCAGTACTACCAGAAGAAGTTTTAAGAGAAGCAGCAGATGAAATGCTTGATTACAGAGGATCAGGTATGTCTGTAATGGAGATGAGTCATAGATCTAAAGTTTATGATGAAATCATCAAAGATGCTGAAAAAGACTTAAGAACATTAATGAACATTCCATCAAATTATAAGGTTTTATTCTTACAAGGTGGAGCTCATATGCAATTCGCTCAAGTTCCTATGAACTTAATGCGTAACAGAAAAGCTGGTTACATCGTAACTGGTCAATGGGCAACTCGTGCTTATAAAGAAGCACAAAAATTCGGTGAAGCAGTAGAACTTGCTTCAAGTAAGGATAAGACATTCTCATATATTCCTGATTGTAGTGATCTTCCTATCACTGATGATATGGATTATGTATATATTTGCGAAAACAATACAATTTATGGAACAGTATTCCATGAACTCCCTAATACAAAAGGTCATATCTTAGTATCTGACCAATCATCTTGTTTCTTATCAAAACCAGTTGATGTTACAAAATATGGAATTATCTATGCTGGTGCACAAAAGAACGTTGGACCTGCTGGAACAGTAATCGTAATCATTAGAGAAGATTTAATTCCTGATGAAGAAACTACTCATGTACTTCCAGGTACTCCAACAATGTTAATGTATAAGACTCAAGCAGATAATGATTCATTATACAATACACCTCCAACATATGGTATTTATATGTGTGGAAAAGTATTCAAGTGGTTATTAAAGCAAGGTGGACTTGAAGCTATCTATAAGAAGAATGTTGAAAAAGCTAACCTTTTATATGATTATCTAGATAATTCTAAATTATTCACAGGTACAGTAGTTAAGAAAGATAGATCATTAATGAACGTTCCATTCATTGTTGATCCAAAAGTTGTTACTGATGATGAAAAGAGAGCTGAACTTGAAGCTAAGTTCATTAAAGAATCAAAAGCTGCTGGTCTAGAAAACTTAAAGGGACACAGATCAGTAGGTGGTATGCGTGCATCTATATATAACGCTATGCCAAAAGAAGGAGTTATTGCTTTAATTAACTTCATGAAGAAATTTGAAGAGGAGAATTTATAATTATGAAAATTAATTGCTTAAATAAAATCTCACCTAATGGTTTAAGAGTTTTAACAAATAATTATGATATTACAGAAGATATCAATGAAGCAGATGCTATACTAGTAAGAAGTGCTGTAATGCATGAAATGGAATTACCAAAGAGTGTTTTAGCTGTTGCTAGAGCAGGAGCTGGTGTTAATAATATTCCACTAGATAAGTATGCTGAAAAAGGTGTTGTAGTATTCAACACACCAGGAGCTAACGCTAATGCTGTTAAAGAAATTGTTATTTCAGCATTATTAATCGCTAGCCGTGATATCATTGGTGGAAATGAATGGATTAGAGCAAATGCTACTGATGAAAATATTGCTAAAACAGCTGAAAAAGCTAAATCTCAATTTGCTGGTACAGAAATTAAAGGAAAAGTTATCGCTGTTATCGGTTTAGGTGCTATTGGTGTATTAGTAGCTAATGCATGCTTAAACTTAGGTATGAGCGTAATTGGTTATGACCCATATCTATCACAAATCAATGCTTTAAATCTTGATAGACATGTAACTTATACTTCAAATCTTGAAGAAGCAATTATTAGTGCTGATTTCGTAACTATCCACGTTCCTGCTATGGACTCAACTAAGAAGATGATTAATAAGAATATCATTTCTAAGATGAAACAAGGATCAGTATTATTAAACTTCTCTAGAGACGTAATCGTTGATGAAGAAGCATTAAAGGCTGCACTAGAAGCTGGAGAAATTAGAAAATATGTATCAGACTTCGCTAATCCACTTAGCGTTACTTTGCCAAATACAATCATTTTACCTCACTTAGGTGCTTCAACTGAAGAAGCTGAAGATAACTGTGCTGCTATGGCATGTGAAGAAATTATGGATTACATTGAAAATGGTAATATCAAGAATTCTGTAAACTACCCTGCATGTGATGCTGGTGTATGTAAGAACGAAGGAAGAATTTCTGTTATCCATAAGAATGTTGCTGGTGTAATCAACAAGATTAGTGATGCATTTGCACAAAAGAATATTAATATTGCTAATATGGTAAGCAAAGCTAAAGGTGATTATGCTTACATGGTATTAGATATCGATGCTACTGCAAAAGCTGAATTCGTTAACGAATTAGAAGCTATTGAAGGTGTAGTAAGAGCAAGAGTTATTAAATAAAGATAAATAAAATTCATAAAATAAGGGCACATCCCTTATTTTATCTTTTAGGAGGATATTATGGCAGTTGTTAGACCATTTAAATGTGTTAGACCAAATAAGGATGTTGTAAGTAAAGTAGCTGCACTACCTTATGATGTATATAACAGAAAAGAAGCAAAGGAAGAAGTAAAAAAAGAACCTCTATCTTTCTTAAAAATAGATAGAGCAGAATCTCAATTTGATGATTCAGTTGATACTTATGATCCTAGAGTATATCAAAAAGCAAAAGAAATGTTTGAAGAAGAAGTTGAAAAAGGCATCTATGAAGAAATAGATGAAGACTATTATTATATCTATGAACTAACAATGGATGGACGTAGTCAAACAGGTATTGTTGCTACTGCATCAATTGATGATTATCTAAACAATGTAATTAAAAAGCATGAAAATACAAGAGCTGATAAAGAAGTAGATAGAATTAATCACGTAGATGTTATGAGTGCTCAAACAGGTCCTATTTTCCTTGCTTATAGAGAAAATAGTGTTATTACTGAAGAAATCGAAAAAGCAAAGAAAAACGCTCCATTATTTGATTTTACATCTAATGATGGTATAAGGCATACTGTATGGGTAATTGATAATAAAGAATCTATTAATACTATCAAAGATGCTTTCTCTAAGATTAATGCTTTATATATTGCAGATGGACATCATAGATGTGCATCAGCAGTTAAAGTAGGATTAAAGAGAAGAGAAGCTCATCCTAATTATACAGGCAATGAAGAATTCAACTATTTCCTATCAGTATTATTCCCTGATGAACAATTAATGATTATGGATTACAATAGAGTAGTTAAGGATTTAAATGGATTAACTTCTAAAGAATTCCTAGATAAACTATCTACTTTATTTGATATTGAAGAAGAAAAGCAAGCATATAAACCAAAGAGAAAAGCTACATTTGGTATGTATTTAGATAAGAAATGGTATAAATTAACAGCAAAGATTAATATCGTACCTAATGATCCAGTTGATGGGCTTGATGTATCTATTCTTCAAAATAATGTTTTAGGACCAATTTTAGGAATAAAAGATCCTAAAACAGATAAGAGAATTGATTTCGTTGGTGGAATAAGAGGCTTAAAAGAGCTTGAAAGAAGATGCAATAGTGATATGAAATTAGCATTCTCTATGTATCCAACATCTATTCAAGAATTATTTGATGTTGCTGATTTAAAATTATTAATGCCACCTAAGTCAACTTGGTTTGAACCAAAGCTTAGAAGTGGATTATTTATTCATAGAATAGAAAAGTAAAAAAAGTGCTTCCAATGCACTAGTCAAGTAAAAGTAGACAATTAAATAAAAAAGGCTAGAACCCCTGT
>CAMVDS010000010.1 GCA_947166335.1 uncultured Mollicutes bacterium | reverse complement strand
TATCAATATTTGATGTTGCTTCATCTAAGATAATCATAGGAGCATTTTCAATCATCGCTCTACAAATAGTAAATAATTGTTTTTGACCTTGTGATATTGTAGTAGATTCATCTAAAACAGTATCAAAGCCTTTAGACATAGTTGAAATGTAGTGATAGATATGAGCTTCTGTTGCTTTTTCAATTAATTCTTCATCACTAACATTATCATCTCTACCAAAACATAAGTTATCTCTTACAGTTCCTTCAAATAACCAAGTATCTTGTAGAACCATTGAGAACACTTTATGAACTTCTTCTCGTTTTACATTTGATGTATCAATGCCATCAATATAAATTTTACCACTATTAATATCATAGAATCTCATAAGTAAATTAACTAATGTTGTTTTACCAGCACCTGTAGGACCAACAATAGCTATCTTACTTCCAGCTTTAATGTCTGCATTGAAATCATTAATAATAATCTTATCAGGATTATAACCAAATGTAACATGTTCAAATCTAATATCACCCTTAATATTATCAAGAGTTAAATTCTTATTAGTTTCATCTTCCATTTCTTTTTCGTCTAATAATTCAAAGATTCTTTCAGCGGCAGCTCCTGCCATCATTAATTGGCCAGATACTTGTCCAATTCTTGAGAATTGGTTATTAAACATTCTTGAATAGATAACAAATGTAATAATTATTGATAAGAATGCTGCAGCTTCAGCACCAGGTAGTCCTTTTGCTATAGTACCACCTACAAATAATACTAAAGCATATACGATATTAGCAACCAAAACCATTAGAGGCATCATAATACCGCTTAAGAATTGAGCTTTCCAGTTATCCTTATATAAATCTTCGTTTATAGCAGCAAATCTAGTCTTTGTTTTTTCTTCAGCGTTAAATGCTTTAACGACAGTTTGACCAGCATACATTTCTTCAATATATCCGTTAACTACGCCAAGTTTTATTTGTTGACCCATGAAGTATTTTCTACTAATCTTCATTATAATTATTAATATAATTAAGCTTGCAGGGATTGATATGAAGCATACTAATGTTAATCTCCAATCAACTATAAACATAACTATAGGTAACCCTATAATTTGGAATAATGAATTAATTAATGTAGTTCCTGATTGTTGGAATGCTTGACATAATGTATCAACATCATTAGTAATTCTACTTAATGTATCACCATATGGATTACTATCAAAATAGCTAAGTGGTAATTTATGAATCTTATTATTTATATCACTTCTTATATCCTTACCCATTTTATCAGTAATTTTAACTACAAAGAATATTTCAGCAAAATAACCAAATACTAATCCAACAAAATACAATATAATAATTGACATACCTAATTTAAATATTGTTGTGTTAATATTAAAATTAAGCATTTTAAATTCAAGAGTTTCTTTAAACTCGCTATCGATTCCAGCAATAAATGTAGAACCATTTCTAATAACACCACTTGTAAGCTCTGATGTTAATCTTGGAGCTAAAATAGCAGTTATAACAGATAGTAAAATACAGAATATAGATAGAATAAAATATAGTTTAAATGGTTTTAATACGTGACCTAAGTTTTTGAAAGTACTCTTTTTGTTTTTTGGTCTATCTCCATTTCCCATTCTAGGCGGCATTATTGATCTCCTCCTCACTTAATTGTGATAAGGCAATTTCCTTATAAACATCACAAGTCTTTAATAATTCTTTATGTTTACCCATTCCAACTATTTTACCTTCATCTAATACTATTATTTTATCTGCGTCCATAATAGTTCCAATTCTTTGAGCAACGATTAAGCATGTTGCTTCTTTCATTTCATTTTTAAGTGCTTTTCTTAACTTCTTGTCTGTCTTAAAGTCAAGAGCACTAAATGTATCATCAAAAATATAAATCTCTGATTCTTTTGCAAGAGCTCTAGCTATAGCTAATCTCTGCTTTTGGCCTCCACTGACGTTTTGTCCACCTTGACTAATATAGTAATCATATTTCTCATCTTTAGCATCTATGAATTCGCTAGCTTGAGCTATTTTTGCGCTCTTTTCAATTACTTCTTCGCTTACATTCTTTCCAGCAAAATCGATGTTATCTTTAATAGTTCCACTAAATAAAACACCTTTTTGTGGAATGAATCCAATTCTATCTCTTAATTCATGTTGACTGAAATCTTTTACATCTACTCCATCAACTAATACTCTTCCACTATTTACATCATAGAATCTAGGTATTAGATTTACTACTGTAGATTTACCTGAACCAGTTGAACCTATGAAAGCAACTGTTTCTCCTTTATTAGCTTTAAAAGAAATATCAGTTAAAACATAATCTGATCCGTCTGGATACATAAAGCTAACATTTTCAAATTCGATTGTTCCTAATCTATCTGGATTAATAACTTCATCTTTATCTTTAATCTTTGTTTCAGTATCTAATACTTCATTAATACGATTAGCACTTACAGCACCTCTTGGTATTAAGATGAATACTACTGTTAGGAACATAAAGGACATAACTATATGCATAGTATAACCAAAGAATTCAGAAAGCTTTGCGGCATCCGTAAACTTCATATCTTTTATTAAAGCAGCTGCAACTAACATAATAACAACGATTAATCCATTCATTAAAATAGTTAATAATGGATTTACTATACCCATTGTGTAGTCAATAGCTTTCATATTATTATAGTTTTTATCATTTACATCTTCATATTTTTCTTTTTCATAATCTTCAGCATTATAAGCTCTAATTACTCTAATACCTGTAAGCTCTTCTCTACCCATCTTATTAAAGTTATCAGTACATTTTTGTAAAACTTTAAATCTAGGTATAACTATAGCAAATATTATTATAATAGAACCAATTAAAACTAATACACCAATACCAATTACACCACTAATTGTAGGGCTAATTCTAACAACCTTAATAATAGCAGTAATGGCCATAGCTGGACATTTTATTAAGAATTTCAAAGCCATTATTACAGTCATTTGTACTTGGTTAATATCATTTGTACTTCTTGTGATTAAGCTTCCTGTAGAGAATCTTTCTATCTCTTCCATTGAAAATCCTTGAACCTTATCAAATACTTTCTTTCTCATATCACGTGCCATACCAGCACCTGCTTTAGCACTGAAGAAAGCAGATAATATTGCACTAACACATGCACCAAGTGATATAGCAAGCATAATTGGAACTAAAATACTTAAGGCAAGTACTGTATTACCTGATGGATCTGTTTCATAACCCATTACTGAATACATTACTTGACTAATATATTCAGGTAATTTAAGTTCAAACTGTGCTTCTACCACAACAAATATCAAAGTCAATAATACATAAAACCAATAAGGTTTAAGATATTTTAAAAACTTAAACATTAATTTCATCCTCCATTTCCACAATTTTGTTCAATATTCTAATAAGTTCTTCTTTGTCACTACCTAAGTAGTCAAACAAATGATTAATCTTATCATCAATAATTTTTTTATTATCCTCTAATAGCATATTAGCCTTAGGAGTTAAACGATAATACTTCTTTCTTTTATCATTTTCATCTACTATTTTAATTAAATAATCATCATTAATTAAACTATCTAGTTTATGCATTACTGCAGGAATAGTCACATGATATTTATCAGCTATTTGACTAGCAGTTATATTTTCATGATATTTAATTTCAAGAAGTAAGAATATTTCAATAGAACCTGGTAGATTTATCTTATGTTTAGCTAATCTAGCTAAATCTAAAAATTCTTTAACTTCGTTACCCATTAAATCACCACCTCTAATAGTATACTAAATAAACTTTACTAAGTAAAGTATTTTATAGCGTTTTCACATAAAAAAAGAGCTATTCACTAGCTCCTTTTTTCTTAAAATGTCTCGAAACAATTGTTGTGATTAAAATGATTGTTATTATCATGAATAACCTCAATTAATCAACAAAGTTGATTGTGGCTTTACCGGCACTAATATTCCCGTCTAATTTCTTTGAGCCACCCTCATTATCCTTTATATTACAAGAACCTGCAGATTTCTTGATTTTAATTGTGTAATCTAGTTTTTCTCCAACGATATCCATAGTTAAATCACCAGCACTTATTTTAAATAAAATATCATCAGATTTAACTTTACATTTGATATCACCAGCACTAATACGTGTTTCAATTGTTTTTGCTTCTAGATAATTAATATCTACATCTCCTGCGCTTACTTTAACTTTTGCATCATTTGTTACTTTAACATCTCCTGCTAAATTGACGTCTCCTGCGCTTAACCTAATATCTAATTTATCAGCATTAATATTATCTTTAATGTTTAATGATCCAGCACTAACATCAATAGTTAATGAACTAAAGTTATAATCACCAATAACATTAATTACTCCTGCATTTAAGTCAATAAATGTTTCATAATCTTTTTCAGTTAAATAAACATCCATAACTGATTTGTTATTGCTAAACCATATAAACCAATATTGCCATTTTCTCTTTAATTTTAATTCATTATCCTCTGAATCATATTTAACATCGTAGAATTCTAAAACATTATAATCAACGTATGATTCTGTAGTAGTTGAATGGTGAACATTTACAACACCTGCATCTACTTCTAAATTGAATTTATTTGAATCATTTAAGACAATATGTCCACTTTTGAATTTTTCTAATTTTTTATAATCGTCATATGCGGCTTTAGCACTAAAACCAGCTATTAAAGCACCTACAGCTGATATGGCAATACCTGCGATTACTACTCCTAGTCCTTTTGCCATATTATTCACCAGCTAAGCCCTTTCTTACATTTTGTGTCCATCTTGGACGATTGTGGAATACGAACTTAACTAATACTTTTGCATAGTGTATACCAACGATTGCCATACCGAATAGGAATAAGCCTATTCCGAAGTAGAAGGATGCCATTGAAACGCTAACTGCAACTACTGTAGCTGAGCTAACCATAATAGCGATTGTAGTAATCATGAATGATATAGCAACGATTAATGTAACTATAGAGAATATTGCCATGAATACTGTTCCAATAATCCATAATACATAAACAAATCTCTTACCACCATTTACTCTTTTTGGTTCGTTTGTTGTTTCTTTAGCAACTTCAGTTGTACTAGTAGTTTCAGCTTTAATTTCTTCAACCTTAACTTCTTCTTTAATAGATGCTCTTTCATTTTCTATATTTCTACAAATTTCATCTAAGCTTCCTAAAGATTCAACTGCTTCACTTTCAGTCATTCCGCTATCCATCTTATCAGAAATTAATTCATAATAATAAGAGATTATTTCACTATGATCAGGATACTTTTTTATTCTTCTTTCTAATTCATTCATAAATTCATTCTTAGACATTAGTTAACTCCTCCTTTGTTAGAGATAAAGTTTAATACTTTCTCCATTTCTTCCCATTCAATCATAAATTCTTTTATTCTTTTTCTTCCAATATCTGTTATTTGATAATACTTTCTAAGTCTTCCGTTAAAATCTTTCGAGTATGTCGTTAAGCACTCTTGTCCTTCAAGTCGTTTTAAGACAGGATATAAAGTTGATTCGCTTAATGAGATTACATTATTCAAATCAGAGATTATTTTATATCCGTAACTTGCTTCATCTTGTAGAGCTGCAAGAACACATACATCAATTAATCCTCTCTTTAATTGTACGTTCATACTAATACCTCCACATCTATAATATTACGCCTCGCATAGTATTATGTCAAGCATAATATTTAAATTTTTTTAATTTTTTTTATTTTTTAGCGAAAAAACTGCCTTTTTTCACGTATTTATAATATGGATGGTGAAAAAAATGAACGATTTTACATATATGAAAATATATTTTGACTATGAAAAAGAGCAAATTGAACTACTATATGATATTGATTTAGATAAAATTTGGATAGATAAACCGAATCTATCTTTACTAACAAAAACTTCTTATATAACTTTATCTAGGCAAATAAGTAAATTAATTACTGATAACATTTTAGATATTAAAGAAAATATAAAGCCATATAAGAAAAGCAATTATAAAACAACATATCTCTATGATAATTCAGTAATACAAAGACTAATAAAAGATGATTCTCTATATAAAGAACTAATAAAGTTTGAAATTGATAATATAAATATGTATAAAAAAAGAATATTAGGAAAAATCTATTTAAAAGATGGTCTTCTTTTTTTAAATGATCTTTTAGTTAACGAAAGAAACGTCTCCTTTAATAAAGATGATGTGATTAAATTTTTAGATTTAGATAAATCATTTAATTTAGAAGATAAAAATTATTCTCTAGAAGATATATTTGATTATGCCTTCATAGTTAATAATAATAATAAAGGAATAGATTTTAAGAACTGGGCGTATCAGATATTATATAAATGTTTAGTAGATGGTTATTATATTAATAATGAAAAATGTTATAACAATAAAAAGAAAATTATATCCATAACTAATATAGCGGATAATTTACTTGCAACAAAATCTTTAAGCAACGAAGAAAAATATATGTATTATAAATCAGTTATCAATTATGATGATACATTATATGATTCAACTATTTTTATTAATAACTTATTTAAACATGCAAAAGAAAAAATAATAATCATAAGTAAATATTTAAATGATAAAGTATTTGACTTGATTTCAAATCTTAATACAAAGATAATCATATATACGTCCAAATATTCATTAGTAACCCAATTGTCTTTAAAGAAATATTCTAAAAAACATGATTTAGTATATATGAATAATTATAACCATGAGAAGACTTATATAATAATAGATACAACAATCTATAATTTTGACATATCTATTACTAATATATTTAAAGAGAATTCTATATGCAAATTAATAAATATAAAATATAGTGATTTTATCAATTCTATAATATAAAAAAGGCTTTATTCAGCCTTTTTATAGTTTTGATTATTATAAATATATTCGATTGTTTCATCATCTATATTTATTTCATCTAATATATTATTATTACAAAACTCAGGTAGTACTTCTTCAAATTGGTATTCAACACGTTTTGCTAAAAACATTTTTTCTGAATAAGGAACTAGTTCAAAGTTTTGATCATCAAATATAACAAAACATTTTCCATTTGATTGAACACTATCATATGCAATACCATCAATTCCTATTTCTTTAATTAAATCAGAAATAAATCTAGTAAATTTATAATGGTATCTATTTTCATCTCCAACAGGAGTAATTAAGAAGTCCTTTAATGTTTTATTGTTATCTAGATTTAATAATCTTAAATTCTTCTTTTGCCTAAATTCCGCAATACTACAAATAGAACCAACTTTTAATCTAAGTTCAGCTATACATGTTTTTTGATCACTTGATAAATATAAGTATGAGAAACCATCTCTATTAAAACGTGCGGCTTCACTTAAGTGACATGGTGGGTTTTTGATATCTTTTCCAAAGAAAGGATATCTAAATCTAACTAAACCATTATTTCCTTCTTTTTCATAGCTCTTATATCCTAGTCTACCTCTATAAAGTATTTGTCCTTTTTTAAACACTGTAGTGTAGTCTAGAAGTTCTTGCTTAGTTGTTTTAATATATTCTTCAAGTAACATATCAGGATTTCTACTCTTAACATCAATTTTAAGTTTAATTAACCATAAATCATCTATCATAGTATCATCTCCTTACTTTTATTATAAGATATTTATAAGAAAAAGACTATCAAAAATGATAGTCTATTTTTTTAATATTTCTTTTGTTACTATTTCGTCAATTACTTCTCCTACTTCAAGTCCATAGTTTGCTAAATCGATATCTGTATCATTACTAATAACTAAATACTTAGTTCTATTTAATATATCATCTATTATGGCTTCGTAATCAAATCTCTTTTCATATTCCTCACATTTAGTCATTAACGGCTTAATAACAGGGTTTTTTGGCACATATACTGTACAGCAATCTTCAAATGGTTTAATAGATATATCAAAACAATCAATCATTCTTGATATTTTAATAATATCATTTTTGTCATATGTAACAAGAGGTCTTAAAACTGGAATGTTTGTTACACTATTGATAACAAACATACTATCAAGTGTTTGACTTGCTACTTGGCCAACTGATTCACCATTTATTAAACATAATATTTCTTTCATATGAGCTAGCTTACTAGCTATTCTATACATCATTCTTCTCATAATAGTAATATTATAAGATTCATCTACATAATCTAGTAATGCTTGATGCATTTTCATAAAAGGAATCATATAAACCTTAATCTTGTTATTTGGAGCATAGATTGCAAGCTTCTTAGTTAAATCTATTACTTTTTGTGCTGATTCTATTGAAGTAAGTGGAGTGGATTCAAAATGTATTATTTCAACTTCTATTCCTTGCTTCATAGCAAGATATGCAGCAACGGGTGAATCAATTCCACCACTCATCATTACTAATCCTTTTCCAGCAACACCTACAGGGAAGCCTCCCATTGCTTTTATCTCTTCTGTATATAAGTAAGTACCTTCTTCTCTAATTTCTATTGTTAGTGTTACTTCTGGATTATGAACGTCTACTGTTAAATTGTTTGTATTTTTTAAAACATGTGCACTTGTAATCTTTGGAACTTCTAACGAAGTATAAGGAAATTTTTTATCAGCTCGTTTACATTCTATTTTAAAAGATACTGGTTTAGTAATTGTTTCTTTTACTAAATTTAGAGCTAATTCATTAATAGAATCTATGTTAGATTCGCATCTACATACTAAACTATAACTAGATAAACCTGAAACAGTATCTAATCTTTTTATAACTTCCTTATAATCAATTCCATTAAGCATTACGTATATTCTACTATGTGTACATTCTATTGTAACATTTAAATCTTTAAGCTTATTTCTAGTTAGATTTTGAACCTTTGTTAAAAACATTTTTTGGTTTCTACCTTTTAATGTTAAATCACCATATCTAACTAATATTCTATCATAAATCATAATAACACCTCACATATAAAAAGGCTTTATTAAGCCTTTATTTAACCATTAATATAATCGCAGTAAAAATACATATGAATAATATAAAGAATATAATGCAACTTTTGATAATTATTCTTTTTGTATAAATATCATGATCACTACTAGCTTCTTTTAACTTATTAAAATTCTTAATGTTAGAACCACATTCTGAACATATTTCTTCATCAGTTGATTCCATACCACAATAAGGACAAATCATATGTATTCCTCCAATCTATATATATTATACACAATATACTTATTAAATATAAGAGTAAATTAAAAAGAGGATTTATTTTTCCTCTTTTTCAATGTATAACCCCTCTTGTTTCCACCCTTTATAATCTTCTAGGGTTAAGGGTTTATTTCTTTTAAGTGCTTCCTCTATTTTTTCTTTTACTTTCTCATCCTCGTAAGTATATCCATAAGGTCTAGCAGGAAGTTTGCCAAACCTAGTCAAATAACGTTCTACTAAATTCATCTCATCTTAATCTCCTTGTATTATGTTTCTATTATATCATAACGAACATAAAAAAATAAGCAACCAGTTGGTTGCCTATATTTTTTCTAATTCATCTACTATTTCTTTTGCGTAATTATAAATATATTTTGTTGAATCATTTCCGTATTTTGCTATTATGTTTTCTATAGCTGAACCAATTATAGCGCCATCAGAAACACTTGCCATTTTTCTTGCTTGTTCTTTATCTTTAATACCAAATCCTACAAATACAGGTATATCTGTGAATTCTTTTATCTTTTTTGCGTTACCTTCTACATCAGATGTGATACTTTCTCTAACTCCTGTAACGCCAAGTGAAGAAACTAAATATACGAATCCTTCAGCTTCTTTTGCAATACGCTCTATTCTATCAAGTGATGTTGGGGCAATTAAGGAAATAACTGCAACATCATACTTGCTTGCTACATCACTTACTTCATGTTTTTCTTCAAATGATAAATCAGCTAAAATGATTCCACAAATATTTACTTCTTGGCATTTTTTAAAGAATTTATCATATCCATAAACAAATACTGGATTTAGATAAGTCATAAATACTAATGGAAAATTTGGATAATCTATTCTTATTTTTTTAATCATTTCAAAGATTTTATCAGTAGTTGCTCCACCTTTAAGTGCTCTTTCATCAGCTTCCATAATAGTTTTACCTTCGGCAATAGGATCACTAAATGGAATACCTATTTCAATAATAGTAGAGCCTGCTTCTATTAATGCTTTAATAAATTCTTTTGTTTTATCTAAGGAGGGATCTCCTGCAGTAATGAAAGGAACAAAGGCTTTTTTTCTTTTAATATAATTCTTAAAATTAATCATGTATATCAACTCCTAAATATCTAGCAATAGCAGCAACATCCTTATCTCCTCTACCACTAATAGTTATAACCATAATCTTATCCTTTGGTAGAGTTTTTGCATATTTCATCGCATATGCAACAGCATGAGCTGATTCAATTGCTGGAATAATTCCTTCAACTCTTGATAAGTATTGGAAGGCAGAAACGGCTTCATCATCGGTAATTCCTACATATTTTGCTCTCTTAGTTACAAATAAATTAGCATGCTCTGGCCCAACTCCTGGATAATCAAGACCAGCTGAAATAGAATATACTGGAGCTATTTGTCCATATTCATTTTGACAGAAATACGACTTCATTCCATGAAATACTCCAACACTTCCTGTATTGCATGTTGCAGCTGTGTAAGGTGTATCAATTCCTTTACCCGCAGCTTCACATCCTATTAATTCTACTTCTTTATCGTTAATAAATTCATAGAATGTACCCATAGCATTAGAACCACCGCCAACACATGCAATAACACAATCAGGATTTCTTCCTTCAAGTTTATGCATTTGTTCCTTTATTTCTTTACCTATTATTTTTTGGAAATCTCTAACAATAGTTGGGTATGGATGTGGTCCCATTACTGAACCTAATACATATAATGTATCGTCCATTCTTGTAGCCCATTCTTTCATAGCCTCATTAACAGCATCTTTTAATGTTCTTGTGCCACTCATTACTTTATGAACTTTAGCACCAAGTAATTCCATTCTAAATACATTTAGTGCTTGACGTTTTGTATCTTCTTCGCCCATAAAAATTTCACATTCAAGTCCCATTAGAGCAGCACCTGTAGCAGTAGCAACACCATGTTGTCCTGCACCTGTTTCAGCTATAACTCTTTTCTTACCCATCTTTTTTGCAAGTAAAATTTGACCTAAAACATTATTAATCTTATGACTTCCAGTATGATTTAAGTCTTCTCTTTTTAAATAAATCTTACATCCACCTAAATCTTTAGTCATCTTTTCAGCATAATATAATAGAGATGGCCTATTTGCATATTCATTTAATAGCTTAGTAAGTTCAGCTTGAAATTCAGGATCATTGCTGTATTTGTTATATGCTTCTTCTAGTTCATTAACAGCATTCATTAATGTTTCAGGAACATATTGTCCACCAAATTCTCCAAATCTACCTTTCATTCTCTCACCTTCCTAATAATTTCTTTTATCTTTTGTTCATCTTTAAAACCGTCTGTTTCAACAGATGAAGATACATCTATTGCATATGGATTTAGCTTTAAAGCATTATCAACATTTTCTATACTTATTCCTCCTGCAAGGAAGAATAATTTATCTTTCTTAATATCTTTTTCATTAAATGCTTTCCCTTTACCAGGATCAGCATTATCAAATAAAGCATAATCAGCGTATTTATAATTGTTGTATGCTTTTATAATTGGTAGCTTAGTATGATTTTTTAATTCTAAAATAAAGTTATCATCTTCATCACCGTGAAGTTGAATCATATCTATAGCTTTAGAATTAGCAATTTCAATTACTTCTTTTATATCATTATTTCTAAACACGCCAACTGCTATTATATCATTATCCAAATTTTTTTTGAATAATAAAGCATCTTGTAAAGAAATTTTTCTTGTTCTACCGTGCGCAAATATAAATCCAATGTAATCAGGTTTATATTTATTAACAATTAAAACATCTTCCATTCTTCTTATTCCACATATTTTTATTTTAGTCATTTTTAAGCTTCCTAACTTCATCTAATATGTTATTGCTTCTCATTAGTGTCTCCCCAATTAAAACTGCATTAACATTATTTTCTTCTAATCTTTTTATATCATTTCTATTCTTTATTCCAGATTCTGAAACAAATAAAATGTCTTTATCAACAGCTTTTCTTAAGTTTATAGAGTTATTAATATCTACAGTAAAATCCTTTAAATTTCTATTATTTACACCTATTACTTTTGCCTTAGCTTCTATAGCTATATTTATTTCATCTAAGTCATGTGCTTCAACTAAAACACCTAAACCAATAGAGTGAGCTATATCAATATATTTTTTTAAAGTGTCTTTATCAAGTATAGCAACAATTAATAAAATAGCATCTGCCCCAATTGCTTTAGCCTCATATATTTGATATTCATAAAGGATAAAATCTTTTCTAAGTACTGGAATATTTACATTCATTTTTACGTTTGTTAAATATTCATCAGAACCTAAGAAAAAGAATGGTTCAGTTAAACAAGATATAATATCAGCACACTTATTATATTCTTTAGCAATATCTAAATAATTAAAATCTTCTTTGATAATTCCTTTAGAAGGACTTGCTTTCTTTAGTTCGCATATAAAAGAAATACCCTTCTTTCCAATAGCATCATAGAAAGAATTAGGATTTAATATTGCTCTTTTAGCTGCTAATTTTTTAATATCTTCTATTTTATCTAATTTATCAATATATCTTTCTTTAGTTTTTTCAACTATTTTATCTAAAATCATAAAGAAACACTCGCATTTCTATATTCTTCATATTTTTTATATGCTCTACCACTATCAATAGTGTCTCTAGCTACAACAAATGCTTCTTCTAAAGTTAGATCCTCATTCATTAAATAAATAGCTATACCTGCATTAATAATTACAACATCCTTCTTAGGACCATTAATAGAACCATTTAAAATTCCTAAGGCAATTTCTTTGTTTTCTTCTTTAGTTCCACCTACTAAATCTCTTGCTTTACATAAAGAGAATCCATATGAGTGTGGATCAAAGGTAAACTTGACAATAGTGCCATTTTTTAGAATAGTCATCTTTGTTGTTGTAGTAAGTGTTACTTCATCTAATCCATCATCACCATATACAACTACACCTTTTTTAACACCCATTTCTTTTAATACATTTGCCATTACATCTAGTAATGATTCATCATATACGCCTAAAACAATATTGTCTACTTTTGCAGGATTTGTTAGAGGCCCAAGAATGTTAAATATTGTTCTAACACCTAAACCTTTTCTAATTGGTGCAACATTCTTCATAGACTTATGATAAACTTGTGCAAATAAGAAACAAATATTATCTTCAAACAAAATACGTTCAGCTTGTTCTTTTGATGTATTAATATTTATTCCTAGTTCCTCAAAGCAATCAGCAGCACCACATAAAGATGATACGCTTCTATTTCCATGCTTAGCTACCTTAATACCTGCAGCTGCAATAACAAAGCTTGAAATTGTTGAAATGTTAAATGTATGTGCATTATCTCCACCTGTACCTACAATATCAACTGCATCGCTACTTTTATCAAGTGTAGTCGCATTATCTCTCATTGCTGTTGCACAAGCACTAATTTCTGTTACTGTTTCACCTTTCATTCTTAAGGCTGTTAGAATAGCTGCTACATAAGCTTGTTCTAATTCACCTTTCATAATTAAATCCATTGTCTCATATGCTTCATCATATGTTAAATCTTTCTTATCCATTAATTTTTCTAATATTTGTTTTTTATCCATTTTATTTTACCTCCAAAAAATTCTTTAAAATTGTCATACCTTTATTTGTCATTATTGATTCAGGGTGAAATTGAACACCATATATTTTTCTTGTTTTGTGTTCTACACCCATAATTAAACCATCATTAGATGTTGCTGTTACAATTAATTCATCTGTGATGTTTTCAGCAACTAATGAATGATATCTTGCTGCTTCTATTTTTTCATCTAAGCCTTTAAACAATGTTGTTTTATTATTAACATTAATTAAATCTTTCTTCCCATGCATTATAACAGGAGCATGTATTATTTTAGAACCAAACACTTCACATATTGCTTGATGCCCTAAACATACGCCTAAAATTGGTTTATCAATATATCTTATTACATCCTCAATAATCCCTGCATCCTTAGGTTTTCCAGGTCCTGGTGAGATTATTATATGACTAGGATTTAATGCTTTTATTTCTTCAATTTTAAGTTCATTATTTCTTATTACTTTTATATCAGAATTTAGAGTTCCTAAATATTGATATAAGTTGTAAGAGAAAGAATCATAATTATCTATTAATAAAATCATTCTAATTCTCCTTCCGATAACTTTAATGCAGTAAGTATGGCTTTTGCTTTATTTTCTGTTTCTTGATATTCATTTTCAGCAACACTATCTAAAACAATACCTCCACCAGCTTGTACATAAACTAAATCATTCTTTTTAATTGCACATCTAATACATATGCACATATCTAAATTATCATTAAAATCGATATAACCAATTGCTCCTCCATATATTCCACGTCTAACAGGTTCTAGTTCATCTATTATTTCAGCGGCTCTTATTTTTGGTGCACCAGATAATGTTCCTGCTGGAAGAATGGCTTTTAAAGCATCAATGGCATCTTTATCATCCCTAATTATTCCATTAACTGTTGAAGTTATATGCATTACATGTGAGAACTTTAACACATATTGATAGTTAATTACATCAACAGAGTTAAATTTAGAAATTCTACCAATGTCATTTCTTCCTAAATCAACTAACATATTGTGTTCTGCAAGTTCTTTTTCATCAGCTAACAATTCTTTTTCTATTTCTAAATCTTCTTTTTCATTCTTTCCTCTAGGTCTAGTTCCTGCGATAGGGAATGTTTGAAGTAATTTTCCTTCTTTTTTTACTAATGTTTCAGGACTTGCTCCTGCAATCTCAAGTTCATTAGTATCTAGATAAATCATATAAGGACTTGGATTTAAACCTCTTAAGACTCTATATGTATTAAATAATGATCCAATCATTTTTCCTTTAAAACGTCTAGAATAAACACATTGGAATATATCTCCTTCTGTAATGTAATATTTAATCTTTTCAATTTTCTTTTTATATTCATTAAATGTATCATTACTTCTAATAGGTTCTATTATTTTATTGTTTCCAATATTAGGATTTAAATCAGCTTTTATTAAATCTATGTAGAAGTTTAAATTCTTTTCAGCTTTTTTATATTGATTATCTAAATCATTTAATTTTATGTTTTCTATAATAATTATTTTTTGTCTAACATTATCAAAAGCAATTATCTTATCAAACAACATAAAATGATAATCATTAAAATTAGCTTCATCATATGAACTAAAATGAAGACTACTTTCAGCATATTGAAGTGTATCATATGAAGCATATCCAACTAGACCACCTGTAAAGGATGGTAAATTATCTATTTTTGGTGATTTATATTCTTTTATTACTTTTCTTATTTCATTCATAGGATCTGTTGAATAAAATGTATTAGATAATCCTTCATCTGTTGTTATTGTTATTTTTTTATCCTTACATTTTATTTCACATCTAGGATCAAATCCTAAGAATGAATATCTACCCCATTTTTCTTGAGATACTGATTCAAGTAAGAATACTTTTTTAGATTTTGCTTTTAAGTTTTTAAGTACTTGAATTGGAGTTTTAATATCAGAATATATTTCTTTATATACTGGTATAATATTATAACCTTCTAAATTCATATTTTTGATTTCTTCTAATGCTGGTTTCATTTTAATTCCTCCTTATAAACAAAAAACTCGTCCTAAATAAATAGGACGAGTATAATTCCCGCGGTACCACCTAAATTCTACACATAAAAATGTAGCTCTTTTTCAGTCTGCTATCACAAACCTATCTACTAACGTAAGAATAACGTAATTACTACTAGAATAATCGTTCATAATTCCCTCAACGGCCCATTTGTCAATCCTCATACTGTAAGGCTTCCACCATCCCTTACTCTCTATAAGCGATAAATTGTTTAACTTCCGTATCAACGGTTTAAATATTAAATACAGCATTATTATAATATGACTTTTTTTATGTGTCAATAATTATTTTATATAAGATTTGTAAGTGATACATTAGCCTTAAAAAACGTCTCAAAATGAGCGTTTATTAGATTGTTTTTACTGTTATTGTTCGGTTAATTTATATGTTTGTCATTAAGATTAATGAATATGTTCTTTTTTCTTCTTTATAATATAACCAAAGAAAATAATTGTAAAAAAAAAGAGTCCATAAGGACTCCATTTTACTTCATATTCTTAATCATTAGCTTACACATCTTATTAGAAAATTCTACAGGGTTTTCAATAGGGAAGCCTTCCATAAGTAGTGCTTGGTTATATAATAAATCTACATAATCATCTAAATCATTATCATTATATGCTTTCTTTAAACATTCAAATAATTCATGATTTGGATTTATTTCTAATACTTTTTCAGCTTTTGCATCAGATCCATTTGGCATAGCATTTAAAACCTTTTGCATTTCAAATGATAAGCCTTCTTTGCTTGTTAAGCATACTGGAGAATCAACTAATCTCTTAGATAAAACGACGTCTGAAACTTTTCCATCAAGGGATTTTTTAATTGCTTCTAGGAAGTCTTTATTATCTTCTTGTTTAGTCTCTAAATCCTTCTTTTCATCTTCATCAAGAATATCTAGATCGCCTTGATTGATATTCTTTAATTCATAGTCTTCATATTTATTTAGAATAGACATTGTAAATTCATCTACTCCATCAGATAATACTAAGCAATCATAGCCTTTCTTCTTTAATAAATCTAATTGAGGCATTGATAGAACTTGTTCCTTGTTAGATGCTGAAGCGTAATAAATATATTTTTGATTATCTTTCATATGGTTAACATAAGTCTTAAGTGAAATATAATCTTCTTCATTAACTGTCTTATAAATTAATGAGTCTTTTAAATCATCTTTCTTTTCACCATAATTATCATAAATACCATATTTTAGATAAACACCATATGATTTGAAGAATTCTTTATATTTTTCATAATCATTCTTCATTGTTTTAGATAATTCAGATATAATCTTCTTCTCAATATTTTTAGCAATTAATGTTAATTGTTTATTTTGTTGTAGGATTTCTCTACTTATATTTAAGCTTAAGTCAGATGAATCAACTAAACCTTTAACAAATTTTAGATAATCAGGAAGTAATTCCTTACATTTATCCATGATGAATACACCTTTAGTGTATAATTGTAATCCCTTTTCATAGTTCTCTGAATATAAATCATATGGAACTCTCTTAGGAATAAAGATTAATGCATTATATGTTAGATTACCTTCTACATTTACATGCATACTGAATAATGGATCTTCAAAATCATTAAATTTTTGTTTATAGAAACTATTTAATTCTTCATCAGTTACTTCTGCTTTATTTTTCTTCCAAATTGGAATCATAGAGTTAAGAGTTGTATCTTCAAATGTTTCTACTGATTCTTTAAATTTTCCTTCTTCATCATATGTAGGATTCATTCTCTTACACATCATTTTAATAGGATATCTTACATAATCACTATACTTCTTTACAAGCTTTTCAATCTTGTATTGTTCAAGGAATGTATCATAATTATCATCTTCTGTATTATCCCTTAAATATAAAGTGATTTCAGTACCTGAATCAGTCTTTTCTATTTCATCTAATTTATATGAATCAGTTCCTTCACTTTCAAAGGAATACGCCTTTTCATCAAATGGGGATTTTGTCTTAACTAAGACTTTTTTTGCTACCATGAATGCTGAATAGAATCCAACACCGAATTGTCCAATAATGTCTACTTCGTCCTTGTTTTCTTCTAGCTTTTTCATGAATTCTAAGCTACCACTTTTAGCAATAGTTCCTAAGTGATCAACTAGTTCATCATGTGTCATACCAATACCATTATCACTAATAGTTATTGTTCTATTAGCTTTATCTACATTTAATCTAATTTCATAGTCTTTAGATTCAAGCTTATCATTAGTTAAAGATAGATAATGATATTTATCAATCGCATCACTTGCATTACTAATTAGCTCTCTTAAAAATATTTCTTTGTTTGTGTAAATTGAGTTAATCATTAAATCTAATAAACGTTTAGTTTCTGTTTTAAATTTCTTTGTTTCACTCATTTTTCTCACCTCGAAATATATTATAGTTCTAATAATTAGCACTGTCAAGTGCCAAGTGCTAATTTTAATCGAAAATATGTTTTTAAATTTTTTCTTGACATTCATATTATTATATAATATAATATTTTTGCGTTCGTAAAGTTCAGCGCTTATTACTTTATAGTTATTATATTATACATATTATTTATAGTAGCCTAGCTGAGTAGGCGAATATATTATAAGCTATAATCGAAATAAGAAGCCTTTTATTAGTAACGCAAATATATAAAAGGAGGAAAATAAAATGTCAAAATTTACTGGATCAACTTGGAAAATTTCAAGAAGATTAAACTACTCTTTATCTGAATCAGGTAAGGAATTACAAAAGAGACCTTATGCACCAGGACAACATGGTAAGAAAAGAAACAAACTTACTGAATATGGTATCCAATTACAAGAAAAGCAAAAGGTTAGATTCACTTATGGTGTAAATGAAAAGCAATTCCATAAGACTTTCCTAGAAGCTGGCAAAATGGCTGGTGTTCATGGTGTTAACTTCTTAAAGTTACTTGAATCAAGATTAGATAACGTAGTTTTTAGAGCAGGATTTGCTGCTACACGTGCTCAAGCTAGACAACTTGTAAATCATGGTCACTTCCTAGTAGATGGTAAGAAAGTAGATATCCCTTCATATCGTTTACAACCAGGACAAGTAATCACATTAAAAGAATCTAGCAAGAACTTAGCTGTTGTTAAGGCTGCACTTGAAGCTAAATTAGTTAGATGCGATTATGTTGCATATGATGAAAACAAAATGGCTGCTACTTTCGTTAGATTCCCTGAAAGAAATGAATTCTTACCAGAAATCAACGAACAACTAATTGTCGAATTCTATAGTAGATAATATAAATAAAAAGGCTTTTTATGAAGCCTTTTTTTGTTTCTTAAAAATAGAATACTTCTTCAAATTTCTTATCAAGTGCTATTGCAATTAGTAAAGCTAATTTTGCTGTTGGCTGGTACTGATATGTTTCAATAGATGATATAGTATTTCTAGATACACCTACCATCTTTGCTAAAGCATCCTGTGAGATGCTTTTTTCTTTTCTTATTTCTGCAACCTTGTTTTTTAGTATAAGTTCTTCTCTCATATTACCACACCTTAGTTAACTCTAAAATCCAACAAACTAAAGCTCCTATAGCTCCTAAGAAATAAATAAGACACACTACCAATTCATGTTTTTTCTTAAGCTTTATATACTTAACTAAGAAAGCAGTTGAAAACATAAGAAGGCATGCTGTAATTGCACCAAAATTAAATTTATCTAAAACTAATTTATCAACAATAGTTACGATTAATATTCCAAGAGCAACAACATAATAGCCAATTACTGCAGCACTCTTTTGTACTTCTAAATCAGCTATATCTAAATTCTTATTATCTTTTTGTGCAAGTTCTAATATTTCATTCTTTTCCATATTTACACCTCTATTTTCTTTAATTCATCTACATATTTTTTTGGTTGTTTTATATTTATTATATTAGCAAAAGGATATTTCTTAGAAAGCTTCTTCGTTGCTTTCTTTCCATATCCTCCACCACTATATAATATAAATGTTAGTTTCTTATTAGATAGATCTGTATCTCTTAATACTGTATTAATAGGTGGAGTAAGTCTTGAATTCCATATAGGTGAACCGATAATTATTTCATCATATTCTGATATATCATTATTATAATTAATAAGTTTAGCCTTTTTTCCTATTAAAGCATGAAATCCACCCTTCATCATTGCAGGAAGCATATGCTTGCTTAATTTATATTTTGTCTCAATTTTTCTTATATCAAAGCCTTTTTCTTTTAAGTAGTTAGAAACTACATCTCCATTACCACTTAATGAATAATATATAAATAGTTTAGACATATAGACATCTCCTTTGCCAAGTTTACTTGTCAAGCATATTATATATTGTGCAAAGTATACTTGTCAATAGAAAATAAAAAAAAGAAGATTGATTTCTCAATCTCCTAATTCTATTGTGCTTGTTTTTTAACCTCATCACCTGTAGGGTTAATGATTGAATAACCTACGTTAGTTAAGTGGTCTGCGCAACGTTCAAGTCTTGTTAAGACATTTGAATGAAATGGACTTAATTCATTATTACATTTATGATTTTTAATTCTTTGAAAGTGATTATTTCCTAATTCTTCTTTTAATCTATCTGTTTCTTCTTCTAGTAGATGTAATTTTTCTAAATCCTTCTTTTCTTGATTTTTAAAAATATTTCCAGCAATTTCAAACATTTGCTCTAATACTACTTTATATCTTTCAAATTCTTCTTTTGCAACATCAGAAAAATGTAAATCTTCTCTAGCCATAGCTTTTGCACTATTTAAGAAATTAAAGCCATGATCTCCTATACGCTCAATGTCATTAATAACATGATAATATGAACCAATCTTTGTTTCATCGGCTAAAGTTGCTTTTGCAGATAATTTTATTAAATAATCAGATATTGCTGTATTAATATAATCTATTTCTTCTTCTCTAGCTTCCATTTCTTTTGCTCTTGATAAATCAACATTTACTATTGTATCTATACCTAAAAGCATATTTTCTTTTGCTAAATCAAACATATTTTCAATTTCTTTTCGAACTTGTACAACTGCTAAAGATGGTGTATTTAATAAGTTATCATCAATATAATGTAATGATTGCTTTTTCTTTAAAGCAGCTTTATCTTTAAATATTTTTTCAGAAATACGTTCGATTGGTGTAATAAATGGTGTACAAATAAGAATAAATATAATGTTATAAATAACTGTAAATATAGCAAGAATCATACCTACATCAATACTCTTAATTGTAGCAATCCAATCAAATAACGGCTTAGATATTGCCCATACAATAAGAGTCATTACAAATGCACCAAATACTCTAACTATAATCATCGAATAAGTAACTCTTCTAGCTAATATGTTACTCTTTAAAGAAGCTATAAATGCTGGCATCATAGCACCAATTGTTGCACCTAAAGATAAATAGAAGCCTGAATCAATTAAATTAGGGTTTTGGGCAACCATGACGATTACTATACCAATTGTTGCACTACTTGATTGTGTTAAACATGTAATCAAAGCACCAAATAACATCAATAATAATGGAAAATCAACAGTTTTTAAGAAACTAGCAATATTTTCTTTAATAGGCTCATAAGCAAATGTATCTTTCATTGCTTTTAAGCCGAAGAACAAAATACCAAAACCAATTAAAATTTCTCCAACACTTTTTATATTTTCACCTTTAAAAAAGCTCAATATGAAGCCAATAAACGCAAGCAACATTAAGAATACTGAAAATGGTAAATTAGATAAAGATACCAAGATACCTGTAATAGTTGTACCTAAATGTGCCCCAAGCATTACGGAAAATCCTTGCGCAAATGTTAGAGCCCCAGTAGATAAGAAACCTACTACCATTACAGTTGTTGCACCACTGGATTGAACAATTGCTGTAGTTCCTGCACCAATAGATACAGATGCAACTCTATTATCCTTTATTTTTTTGAATAATTTTCTAATAGATCCACCAGCGCATGCCTTTAAGCCGTTAGACATAAAGTTCATACCTGTAACGAATACAACTAGTCCTACCAACAGGTATACTATCTGTTTAAAAATATCCATAAAAGGCCTCCTTTGTTAGGGGGGATTTATTTATAACCCTTTTAATTATATCATATTATTTATAAAATAAAAATTATTTTACCAAATGAAAGTGTATTCTTAAGAAATAAAAAAAATAATGTCGCTTGACATTATTCTTTATTTTCTAATAATCTTCTCATTGCTGTATCTGATTCAGGTAGATATTTTTTAAGTGATGTGGGTCTACCATTTTGGATGAAACAATGTTTAGAAGTTGCTTTTATACATATTTCATCTTTCATTCTATTATAGAATTCATATTCAAATTCTATAACAGCTCCACTATATTTTAAAATATCAATCTTAATTTCTACTGCATCATCAAATTCAACTGGTCTAACATATTTAATGTTTATTTCTACTACTGGTGAAGCAATTCCTTCTTTTTCGATTTGTTTATAATCAATTCCATTAGTTTTTAAGAATTCAATTCTTGCTTCTTCCATCCATTTAATATAATTTGAATGGTGAATTATACCCATTTGATCAGTCTCATGATATTGTGCTTTTCTTATATATGAAAACATATATATCGCCTCCACTATCAATTATAGTTCTTTTATTTAATTATGTCCATAAACTTGTTATAAAGAAAGGATATGATTCTTCTGATTTAGTAAAGCCCATCTTTTTATAGAATTCTTCTGCTTTAAAATATCCTATAACAGCTATTCTTAGATAGTCCTTATATTTATTTTTAACTAGTTCTACTAATCGCTTACCTACGCCTTTATCTTGATAAGCAGGATTAACAAGTAAATAATGAACATAGGCATTCATTATACCATCATCCATTACACAAATCATACCAATTAATTTGTCATTATCATAAGCGCTAAAAACTGTTTTAAAGTTTTTCATCGCAATTACTAGTTTCTCAGGGAACTTCCCGCTAGACCACTCTACTGACAAGAATAAATCTTCTAATTCTTCTTTGTTATAATCATGTTTTTCTAAATAACTTATCATTTTATTCCTCCACTATATTTTTATTTGGATCGTGTCTAAGTGGTTTTTTACATTTTGGACAGTATACAAAGCCATGTGGATACCATACTCTATATCCTAAATCTTCTTGTTCATAAGTAAATACAGTCTTACAATATTCACATTCTATTCTGTATTTTAATTTCTTTTCTTCTTCTATTTTAATAGCCATAGTACCACCTCCCATATAATAGTATAGCACATTTTTTATTTACAAATAAAAAAATCTCACTATCCGTGAGATTGATAATTCTAATGGGGCGCATAACAGGGATCGAACCTGCGTATAACGGAGCCACAATCCGCCGTGTTAACCGCTTCACCATATGCGCCATTCGGGCTTTTTTTAGCCATATATAATTATTACACAAATTATAAAAAAAGTAAAGTCCTTTTAATAGTTTAGTGAAAATTAATTATTTTCATTGTTTTTTTTTTATATTTATAGTAATATAAATATGTTATGAGGTGATTAAATTGCTTAAAAAGATATTATATGTAATTGTCGCACTTGTACTTGAGTTTGTAGTTTTCTACATCTCATGGAGAGATACAGGTTCAACAGCAATGTTAAATAGAGGAAATAAAGCTTTGAAAGAAGGAAACTATGAATTCTTCTTAAAGTTTTCTGATAAATATGATAAAACACAAGTCCTAGAAGCTAGTTATTTATTTGACGAAAATACAACTACTCTTAAATGTTATAATGTATTTTCTAGTAGTGTTATTATTGATGAAACAAATAAAAAAGAATATGCTCCAAGATCAGGTATATTATTCTTTATCGAAAACATAAATACTGATGTAGTTAAAATTGATACTATGGAACCTGCTGATGATCCAAAGGACGATGAAAAGACAACAAATATTACTTTTACTGCTGATAATGGTAAAACTTATAATACAACTTTATCAACATTTGGATATAAGAGTGCACCTGTTGTATTATTCAATTATTTCACTACTGAATTTAAAGCATACTTTAATGAAGACACTTCTACTCCTGCTACAAAGATTACACACGTTAAAATGGTTGATTCTGAAGATAAAGTATTCTTTGACACTGATATATCACTAGATTTTGTTGAACATAATGATGAAGCATATTGGGATGAATTGGTAGCTTCTGGCAAAGGTGGAGTAGCTTATACTGCTAAAGAATATAGAGACAATTTCACATTTGCTTTCCCAGAAATGAGAAAAACAATTATTGTTTCATTAATTTCTTTCTTAGTATTAGTAGGCCTTGGATTATTCGTATTCTGGCCTAAGAAATCATACGTTCCTACTAAGGAAGATGATGATAGAGAAAAATATACTTTTGCTTCTACTGATGAAAAAGAAAAATATGCACTTGCTAAAGTTGCTAGAAGCAAGAAGGAAAAAGAAGATAGAGAAAATAGATATAAAAACGTTAGAACTGAAAAATCTCTAGATGAAATGACAAATGAAGCAATTGTTGAATCAATGGATAAAGAAAATACTGCTGAAGCTGCTTTAGCTAAGGATGAAGAACTAGAAAAAGAAGCTTTAGAAAAAGTTGAAGAAAATGAATTAGATATAGAAACTGATTCAACTGATGAAGAGGTAAAAGAGGAAGAATAATTCCTCTTTTTCTTTACATTAAAAAAAGAGAAATGGCTTTATATTTCCATTTCTCTTATTTTTTTTATCCTTCGTATTCGAAGCTTGAACCTCTATCAGCTACTTTATTTACCATTTGAGGTAATATGGCATCAGTTGGATTAGCATCTGCATTTTCTTTTAATGATTTATACATCATTGCATATTCTGCATAAGTCTTAACTGCATTAATTTCTGTATCTACATTATCAGTTAGGAATGGATCAGTACCATCAGTAGTGATTAAGCCTGTATTACCATCAATAATAACAATTGGTTCATTTGATTCATTAAAGAATGTGCATGTATAATTTACTAAATCATAATCATATGTAGCGTTCTTCATTTCTTTTAAAACATCTCTCTTTTCATTTAGAGTTGTCATAATAGCTTCATAAGCTTCATTCTTACCATCATTCCATTCATATTCTAGGATATAAGTCATTAAATCTTTTTCACCTGTTAATGTATTAACTGATGTTATTTCACTACTATTAATACCTGCATCTATAAATGCTTGAGTCATCTTAGATTGTAGTATGTATGATTTAGGTGTTTCTTCACATATAGCATCTATATCTTCACTTGCTAAATCATAGAAACTTATATTCTTCATCTTAGGATTATCTTCTTTGATTAGAATTTGAGCTATTCTATCTAATGATTCAGTTTCTTTACACCATGTCTCATTATCCCAATCATATGGAGTATGACCTTCTACCATATGAGAAGAATTCATAATTTTTACCATTTCGCTTGCTAGAACAAATTGTAAATATGTAATTCCATCAATACTATCTTTCATCTTAGTTAATCTTCTCTTATTTCTAATTGAAGCTTCATAATCATCCATTTCAGCAGCATCTTCATGAATCTTATTACCACCTTCATATAAACCGAAGAATACATCATCAAATACGATTTCATAATCATCAGTTAAATCGATTAATTCATGAGTTGTTGAATCATATTCCATTTGAGTTGTTAAGAATAATTCCATAATTGCTGGTGATTCTTTATCCCAGTTATATGTAGTAGTAAAGTTAAAGTATGTATGATTATCTCTTTCTGAAACTCCTCTAAGTTGTGGTTTAAACATATATTGAAGATATTCAGATACACCAATATTTGTTTGTTGGAAGAAATCATCAGTAATAATCTTAACCTTTGGTTGATGAGTTGTATGACAAATAGCAGTATCATATAATGATCTAATTACTTTTACTTTAACACCTGATGTATCACTGAAATCACTAATCTTAACTGAAGTCTTGTCAGTACCAAATTCAGCATATATTACATTAGCTAAACCTGTAATTTCAACATTCCACCAATTTGAAAATTCTTCATTGCCAGTTATAACTTCTGGATCAGGGAATACATCAATTGTATTTCCGCTATCTTCTACTGATGCCATAGCATTTTTAAACATGTTTTGTAGAGCTTCAGAATAAGCGATGTTATCTTCTATTCTTTCGAATGTAATTTTCTTAATTTCTGAATCTTCACCCATATTAGCATCATCAATAATAATTGCATCATCGTCGTTTGCTAAAGTCTTTAATACTTCACCAATTCTTGGCATTTCTCTTTGCCATTTAGCACTACTCCAAGCTGATTTATTATTAGAATCAACCATACTATCAGTAGACATTGGTGTAGATAATGTTTTAGCCATTGTATTCATTAATACTATTGATTTATGAACATTTAATTCTAATTCATCAATTGTTGCTACTTTAACACTTGTAACATTAGATAATGAGCTTAATTCTAGTTTGTTATCACTGTTTTCCATAGTAACAGCAACACTAATTAAACCAGTCATTTCTAAGGACCAATTTGTTACTTCTTCTTTATTAGTTAATAAATCTTGTCCAATTAATGCTTCACTAAACATATCTTGTAGGATTAATGATTCTGGAGTATTAGTTTCTAAGGAAATTAAAGTATCATGCTTAATTATATCAAATGAATCACTTATTGTACTCATTTGGAAGTAACCTTCGCTATCTGGATCTAATGTGTCAATGACATTATTAACTAATCCAAATTCGCTTTCCCACTTATTGCCATCCCAACTGCTCTTATCTAGTGTTGGAGCTAATTTATCGTTTATATTATTTTGTAGATATTTAGAAATACTAATATTTTCTTCTAATCTAGTTGTTAATAATCTAAATTGTGCTTCAGGTAATTTACCACTTACCTTATCGTTAATTGTTGAAATTTCAATATTTCCATATCCTTCATAATCATCACTTGTATTATCATCTAATACATTAGCGATATTTGCTAGAGCTACACATTCATATTTAGCATCATTCAAATCTCCAGTTAATAATGCTTTTAAAGCTCCATTAGCAAACGCATGTAATAATTCTGTTTCTTTATCATCCTGTATTTCTTCACTTAAAGTCTTTAATACTCTTACCTTTATAGTATCACCAAAGGCATCAGTCATACTGCCTACAGTATTTGCATAATCTTCTTCTGTAATTTCACCATCAGTATCACTTGCCCAAAGTCCAATATTAACAATACCTTTAAGTTCGTTTTGCCATTTAATATTGTCTTTATCATATGTAATAGTAATAGGACTTCCGTCTACTGAAATACCTTCAACAAATGGTAAAGCTAAACCATTTAATAAAATAGTTATAACTTTTCCTTCCCATACAGTATCGTTTTTAGCAAGATCATCAATCTTCTTATAAGTCATTGTATCAAAGTTTAGATTAGCTAAATCAGAAACTAATTCTTCTTCGCCATAAATTGATCTTAAAACATTTGAAACTGATTTAAATTCATTCTTCCAAGTTATTTCAGATAAATCTTCATCAGGAGCAATACTATTAACTACTTTTGGCATTAATTTGCCAAATATTTCATTTAATAATAATGATTGTCCCAAGCCTGTGCTTTCAAGCATTCCACATACTTGACCTACATTTGCTGTATCACCTAATGTTTTTACTTCTCCTAGTGAATAATTTACACCAAATCCATCAGTTAAAACTTTAGCTAAACTCTTCAATTCATTATGAATAATAAAGTCTGAGCTATCAAATATTGATTGATCAATAGGAATGTCTTCGCCATTAAATGCTATATTCGAAACAGTGTTTTTAATTAATACATTAGTAAGTTTAGCTGCAATCTTCGAATTTAATAATATTTCAGTATCTACTATGTGATTTAATGTATTAATAGTTAAACTATCTGTATCAACAGAGCCATCAACAAATGTAATATCATCTCTAATAATATCAATTAATTTAGAGAAAGCTTTTAATTCTTTATCTACTTCTTTATCTTGTACCACTTGATCTGTAGTGCTTGATACTTCTTGTAGATCTTCTGGAAGCTTTTTAACTACGTATCTTAAGCCTCCATTTATAAACATTTCAACTAATTCATTATTAAATACTTCATCAACAAAATGTTCAAATTGTGTAGATGTTGTATCTTTAAACATTAAGTTGTATTCTTTTGTATTTGCTTTTGTAAAATCTAAATTCATATCAGCAAATGATTCATAAATATCATATAATTGTGATATTTGTTCTTTCCACCATTTACTATCTTTGTCAGTTAATTTTACTTCTTCAAATAACATTGCTAAATCTGCATCATTTTTAGCTACTTTTCCTTCAAGTATAACTGATGCTTCTTCTCCTACTGCAGTAAGTAATGTAGTTGTTGCATTTGAATTGCTTAAGTTTTCGGTAAATGATTTTACTACAGCTTTCATTTCAGGAGAATTTAGATTATTTTTATAGTCATAATCCTTCAAATTATCAATACCTATTTCTTTTTCAAGAGTGTTATAGATATTAATGAAACCAGCAAGTTCTTTTCTAACTAATACTTTTACTTTCTTACCACTAGCATCTTTAACATCATAACTTATGATTCTATCCATTACAAAATCGTCTACTCCTAAATAGATTTTGCCAATGGAATTGTCATACTTCTTACAAGCACTTACTATGTTTGCAAGTGTTGATGATTCTGTATTTGAATCAGAAAATCTTGTATCAGCAATACTAACACTACTGTTTGTAGGAACTTCTATTTTAGCAATAATACTAATAGCAAAGCTCATTGGTATTAATATAATCATTGCTTTAACAAATCCCTTTATTCCGCCAATTAAACCTCCAGCAAGACGTCTTTTCTTAGGTTTGATTTCACGTTCTTCAACTGTTTCATTTCCGTCTTCATCAGTTGTAGTCTCTGTTTCTATATAAGTTTTAGGTCTTAAGAATAATAGATAAATCATACCAAATAACAAGTAGAATAATACTGTCAATACTAGATAACTAGCTATTAGCATAACTACTTTTAGCATCATAACAACTAATCCATCTATTATACCCATAGCATTCTCATTAGCAACAATGCTTTCACCTGCTGTAATACCGCTATCTAGAAGTTCTGTAAAATTATCTTTAATAAAGAATCTTACATATTCTTTTAAGGAATTAACACCATCAGCAATTGCTTCTGAACTCTTTGGCACTGCTCCTTTTGCTATTTTCCAGACTGAAGAACCACTATATACACTCTTTGCTAACATAGTTGCAAAAATAAAGCTTATAATTACTACTACAATAAACACAATAGTGAAGTATAATGATTTTCTAAATCCCCTAAGAACTCCTAGTAGGAATCCAAAGCCTATAAATAGAACTAATATCGATACAGCTATTAAAATAAGCAAACTACCGGTCATAAACATTCCCTCTTTCATAATAAATATTTTTGTTGTTTTTTATAATTTTGTGTGATATACTATCTATTGTTAGGGGCATGGTGTCAATGGTAGCACACGGGTCTCCAAAACCTTTGGTTCGGGTTCGAATCCTGAT
>CAMVDS010000009.1 GCA_947166335.1 uncultured Mollicutes bacterium | reverse complement strand
AAAAAACAATAAACTTCATTTGTTATTGTTTGATTAATTATATTTTTAAAGAAAGGAGGTAATTGTATGAAAAAAACAACGTTTGTTTTAATGTCCTTATTTGCTTTAGCAGTAGTTGGCACAATAAAGTCAGTAAAAGCATATACTGGTCCATCAATAGAATACCAACGCGAATTTGCTGAAAGCGGATGGAACACACCAAAGTATAATGTTTTAGATGTTGGAATAGATGAGATTGATGATCATACTCAGTTTGGTCCATATGCATGCTTAAGAAACACATCAGGAATTGAAAAGAATTCTACCGGAAATAGCGGGAATACAAGGCATGATGTATACGCATATTTTTATATTTATGACGAGACTACTGAACTTGAAGGAGCCTGTATGTATAATGTCGCCGGAACGCTTCCTACAACGGATCCACTACATGTTGAACATGATAACGTAAATTATAATAACCATTTTTACTCTACTGCAGTCTATGCAGATAGATATAGATTGTATTTTAAAAAAGCATGGAACGATACATGGGCTGGAACATTGACAGGGCTTGATTATATTTTTGAATCTAGCACTAATTCAAATTAATAAATTAAGTAAGGTGATACAATATGCTTTCTATGAAGAAAAGAGCGCTAATAATAGTTTTGTTAGTTGCTTTATATTGCTTTTTACTAATTGTTGTTCCAATGATTGCATCTAGAAAAGAGAAAAAAAATAGTTATGAAAGAATAACAATTATTGATAATCTTAATGGTGAATCAATCAAGGATATTTATAGTATAGGAAACTATGAGGTAATAGCAAAATATAATAATGATATGTTTTACAAGTACAATGAATTAAATGTAGATTTAATAGTCAGTGTAAGTGAATTCAATGATATAATTTCTGTTGATGATAAGTTGATAAACGCTTATTATATCAGCGGTTATTCAACTCTTAAAGAATGCGAAAGCATGATAGAGGAAATTAATAAAAAATCAATAAAACCGATATTTGTTCATTGTAAGGGAAAAAATGATTACGACATCTTAAAAAATAAGATTAATTACGCCATTATAGATGCTGAAAAATCAGACGAATATGATAGCGAAGATAATAAAATTATTTCTTTATATGAGGCAAGTATTAAGGATTGGTATAAAAAGTACAGTGAGTTTGTTAAAGAAAAAAAGGCAAATAATAAAAAATGGGGGTTTTCAATAAAAATAATTTATGGTGAATAAGGCAAGAAATATTATTCCAATCCTTATAATTGTAATTATTTCTTTGTTTGCAAATGATATTGATTTAACAAGTATAACAGCTATTTATACGACGACTAATAATATCATTATATTCGGATTAATACCATTAATGATGTTATTAATATCCTTTTCAAATGATATTAGCAATTTGATTATTATAAGAAAAGGTAGAAGAAAAGCATATTATAATATTTTAACTGATTATGGAGTATCATTTATGTTATTTTTGGTATATTTTGGATCTATTATTATTTCTTCTGGATTCAAAATAAATATTTTTTCTTTCTTCCTTTATTTTGCTCATATAATAATTGCATATTTGACAATTTTTAATATAACTTTTCTATTAAGTGAAAAAAAGCAATTTAGGTATTTTTCTATATTTTATGGCATTTTTTTATCAAGCATATTCATTTATTTTTCTTATATTTATATTACTATTTTTATATATATTTTTTTAAGCTGCTTACTGACTATATGTTTAATAATATCAATAATATTGTTAAAAAAATATATATGATTAAAAAGGAGGTAGAGATAATGAATAAGAAGACATATTTAAAGTTATATTTTTCACTTTTAATATTTGTTTTTTTAATAATCATTATACCTTCTGTCTTTTTTAATATGATTGGATACATAGCGCTAGGATTAGCAAGACCAGTAATGTTTTTATCCAAATTTATAGATTTATGTATTTTTATATGTATAGCTATGGTTATAAATTTGGGCATCACATTTATAATTTGGCTAAATATAAGGACAATTAAAAAAAATGGTAAATTCGTTAGAACAATTAATGGATTAGATTTTGATAAATCAAATATTTTGTCTATAAAAAAAAAGAGATTTGGTTTAATGCTATTAATTACATTTGAACTAAATAATTATAAGAACATTCATTATTTTTCAAATAATAGTAATGAATTGAATAAATGGTTAGAAGAAATAGATTTATTAGATTTATTAGATGAAAAATTATATAAATATGATAAAACTAGATTACTAACCAAAATAACTATTTTATTTTTTATACTATTACTCGTATATAGAGATGCGTATACATCGAATAAAACATTTAGGAAAGGGACTTCAAATGTAGATATGAGTAGCTTATTTAGGCCTATTAATTATAATAATGATTATATAGTAACTCACCTAAATATTTATAATAAAAAAACAGGTATAAGAACTTCTTATAATACAACAAGCTCGTGGCTAAAAGACGACTTATATTCATATTGTAACTATCCAATAGATATAGAAATGTATAGCAATTATTTTGTTGTTACATTCTATAGTGTCCATTTTTACAATCAAATTGCTCAAGGGAATACAGTAAAATTATTGGAAGAAAAAATAGATTATAACGGCTTAAATATAGGATTTATTAAAGATGTTGAAATTGACAAGAAACAAATGGATGAAGATACTCAAAAAAGGATGGGAAATGGAAGCTTTAATGGTAGTTCTATTTATCAATATATCTTAAATAAAGACTATGAAATAAGCCTAGGAAACAAAAATGATATATATGATTATTGTTATTCAAAAAAGGGAAGATATTCTTGTTTAAACTTAAAAGGGAACATAAAGAGCGTAGATGAATATAAATATTTTTCTCTTCATATTTATAAAAAAAGAAATGATGATAGATATATAGGTCTATCTGGATTATATAGATATAACATTAACACCGAAGAAATTGAAGCAATTAAAGAGTTTAATGGAAAAAGAATAATATCCTTTGATGAGAAAAAAATAATATATATTGATTATAAAACAGTTTATAAATATGATATATTAACAGAAAAAAATAATAAAATAGTAAATCTATCTGATTATCAAGATATAGCTATCTATAATTCCGAAAAAGGAATAGTAATAGATTGTTATGGGAAAAACCTTCAGTATTTTTTAGGAGTAGAAGGAAACTTTATTGGAAAGGGTAAATTTAGATAAAATGAAAAGAGTTAAATTGTATAGGATGTTAATATTGTTCATATCCATTTCTCTAATATTTGATTTTTTCTTTATAGCTGTTGAAATATCAGATGGAGTTATTACATCTGGTTTAACGCTATTTGATAGAGCTTTTGTTGATAAAATTCCGCTTGAACAATACGTATTAAAAGAGCATATTGATCACAATTATTCATTAATTTTTTACACTATTGGATTAATTTCTCCAGTAATTATGATTGCATTATTGTATTTTTCTAGAACTAATTATAAATTAAGTTTAAAGCAATCAAACTTAACATTGCCAGTATCTATTTTAGGTTTATTAATTTATTTGTTTTTAGTAGCACTAAATGCGAGATATGTAGGTGATACATCACCAATATTTTGCATAACTAAAGGATTCTTTGGTGCATATATAGGTATTGCAAAATATATTGGATTAATATATTTAACATTCCAAATTAGAATGAGATATAGAAAGAATGATGATGTAGTTAATATAAATATTTCTAGTATATTTTTCTTATCAATTCTTACTGAATTAATATGTATGTTTTTCTATACACCTATATGTAGTAGGATAAGCATAGAAAGATTTGATACAATGTATGGATATGCAAAAGGCGACTATTCTAAATTTATGTATTCACCTTTCTATATGATGTTTAAATATAAGAATTATGGTGGATATAATGGTAAAGAAGGATTCTATCCATTCATGATAATAATGTTATTATGTTATATTGGATCATTTGTATTAGAGTTCTTCAAGAACAAGAGAAATAATATAATAACAATTTGTTTATTATCAGTTTCAATAATCGTATTAATAATAGGATGTGTTTCTTGTACTAATTCATTTATGGCACATTATATGACTGCAAAGGAAACTAACTTCTTAAATTGTATTAGTGTTGGTTTCTATATGTTTATTGTTCTTACAGGAGCTTTAATATTCATAAGAATAATGCAAATGTTAAATATGATTGATAAAACTCAAATTATAGAAAATGCAGATGAATATGTTAGAGCACATGAAAAAGAGATAGAAGAAAATGATACTGATTTAATTCTTAGGCAGTATAATAAAACGGGTTTGGCCCGTTTTATTTTTTTATTTACGGTTTAATTTCGCCAAACTTTCACCCAAAATTATTGGTATATATATGGTATAATAGAATTGGAGGAGATAGATATGAAAAAAATAATAGGAGTTGTTTTATTTTTATGTTTAGCTGTTTTACTTGTTGGATGTAAAAAGAATAAATATCATGCGACAGTTTATACTAATTCAGATAATATTTTAACTGAGGATTTCTTGTTTAATAATAAAATTAAGAAGGTTGAATATGATTTGAAGAATGAAGACGGTACTTATCAGAAAGACGAAGACGGCAATTATATGACAGTAAAGGATGAAAATGCTCCAGAAGAGCGTACATTTATTGTTAAAGATAATACAACATTAAGCTCAATGGTTAATAGCGGCAAAGTTACTGTTGATTTTGATACACAAATAGTTGTTGTTAATTTGTTCTTTTCTTATTTTTCAAGAGATTTATTTATATCTAGTATAAAATTTAAGGACGGAAATGCTAAATTCAAAATATATGATAAAACCAAAAGAGGCTACAAAGATAGTAGCGGACCACATTGTAGATATGCATTTATAATAATGGATAAACTTGATATTGAAGAAGCTACATTCTCATATACTACAAAGGAAGTATGGTAATAGAAAAGGGGTAAATCCCCTTTTTTATTGAATAAATAATATATTTATTATAAAATATAATATGGAGGTGATTTTTGTGAAACTTTTAGGAATTAAAGTTAAACAAGAAATAACTGAAGCTTTAACAAATAGCTTACATAGTCAAAAAACTGTTTCGCAAGAATATATTGTACCTCCTGTAATTGGACGCGTTAAAAATGCCCCAAGTTATGCTTCATTCATTAATAATAAGCTTAATTTAATGAACATAAAAGAAGAAAGAATTATTGTAAATTATAATGGAGAAATCATAAAAGTTGCCAAAGATGAACCTGCAAATTATTATGATGAACAAAGAATAGAAGTTCAAAAGGGAATATATAAAGATATTGTTACAGTAGTATATTTTGAACTAGTTTATGAAGAAGAAAAACAAGAAGTAAAGGCTGAAGAAGTTCAAGAAGAGAAGCCTAAAACAATATATGATGTTAGAGTTGAAATGTATGATGAAGGAAGGTACTCTGAATGTAGAGATATCACTAAAAGAGTTCTTGATATGGCTATATCAGATAAGAACTTTAAAGATGCAATTGACTTTAGATTAGACCTTCTAGAACTTAATTCTAGATTAGATGAAGGTTACTTAAATAGATTAGTTTTAAAAGATCTTTTAAATGATTTGAATAGCGATGAAATTAAAGATCAAGATAAAGTTGAACTATATAGAACTATAGGCAAAAACTTTATGAATTTAAACGATTATGAAAATGCCGAAAATTGCTATAGAAAGGCATTATCTCTAACTGATAGAGAAGATAAAATAGAAGCTATTTTAAAAGAAATTTATATGATTAATTTAAGAAGAACATTCGATACTGAATGTTTCATATTAAGTTATTTAGCAAAGAAGAAAGAGCGCCTTTTAGAACTTGAAAAAAATGTTGTTTTACCAGTAGATTATGTTGCTCATGATCCTATTGAAGCTACACGTAACTTCCAAGATATTATATCTGATGTAATGGCTAAAGTTGATGGACTTTTAAAGAATAGTAAGAATAGACCTGATTACTATCAAATGTATTTTAGAAAGGTAACTGAAATACTTAAAGAAGAATATAATATTGACTGGAAGAGCCCTGATAAAATTAACATAAATAAGATATATTAGAATTAAAAATTATATTTTTAAAGGAAATAACGTTTTCATATTCGTTATTCCTTTTTTTTATATTTTAATAGTGTATAATAAAATTGGTAATATACCTTAAGGAGGAAATACTATGTCTTTATTATTAGGAAAGAAAGTAAAATTATTTTCGTTAAGTTCAAATCACAAATTAGCTGAAGAAATATCAGAAGCACTAGGAGTACCACTAGCAGATTGTGTTGTTAAAAGATTTGCTGATGGAGAAGTAAACATCAATATAAATGAAACAGTAAGAGGACACCATGTATTTGTTGTTCAACCTACAAATAATCCAGTAAATGAAAATTTAATGGAATTATTAGTTATGATTGATGCTTTAAAGAGAGCATCTGCTCAAACTATTAATGTCATTGTTCCATACTATGGATATTCTAGACAAGATAGAAAGGCTGCACCTAGACAAGCAATTAGTGCTAAATTAGTTGCTAACCTAATTCAAGTTGCAGGAGCATCAAGAATTCTTATTATGGATTTACATGCTGCTCAAATTCAAGGATTCTTCGATATCCCAGTAGATCACTTCGAAGCTCTTCCAATTTTTGCTGATTACTTCAAGAAAAAAGATTTATCTGATGTTGTTGTAGTTTCACCAGACCATGGTGGAGTTACTCGTGCTAGAAACTTAGCTAGAGCACTAGATAATAAGCCAATCGCTATTATTGATAAGCGTAGACCAGAACCTAACAAGGCAGAAGTTATGAATATCATTGGTGATATCCAAGGTAAAACTTGTATCATGATTGATGATATGATTGATACTGCAGGTTCAATTTGTGCAGGTGCACAAGCATTAATTGATGCAGGTGCAAAAGAAGTTTATGCATGTGCTACTCACCCAATCTTCTCAGGTCCAGCTATTGAAAGATTAACTAATTCACCTATTAAGGAAGTCGTAGTTACAAATACAATCGCATTAACTGAAGACAAGATGGCTCCAAAAATTAAACAACTTTCAGTTGGTCAATTATTCGGAGAAGGTATAATGCGTATTATTGATGATAGAACATTATCTGAATTATTTAGAAAATAATGAAATTAATTGTTGGTCTAGGTAATATCGGAAAAGAATATGATCTAACAAGACATAATACAGGCTTTATGGCCATTGATTATTTTGCTAAAGAAAATAATTTAAGTTTTAAATTAGAAACTAAATTAGAAGGATTTATTTCTACTGGCAATATAAGAGGTCAAAAAGTAGTATTATTAAAGCCAACTACATATATGAATTTAAGTGGTAATTCTATTAGTAAAGTATTAAACTTTTACAAGATAGAAGTAAAAGATATGCTTGTAATTCATGATGATTTAGATTTAGCTTGTGGAGTTATAAGATTTAGAAATCATGGCTCTGCAGGTGGTCATAATGGATTAAAAAGTATTATCTCTCATGTTGGAGAAAACTTTAATAGATGTAAAATTGGTATAGATAAAACAAATGATGCTGTTAGTCATGTTCTTTCAAAATTTAGTAAAGATGAACTAATATCTATCAATAATGCAATAGAAAAAGTCAGTTATGCAATTAATGATTTTATCGATGAAAAATCATTTGAAGAAATAATGAATAAATATAATTAAGAGGCTACCCCTTTATGGGTTTAGCTTCTTTTTGGCTTGTTGAAAGGAGGAATAAATATGATTTTAACTACGGAATTAATAGATAAAATTACGAAAAAAGAAGGATTCAAAATATCTAATGTTACGTCTAATTTTTCTATATTTTTAATCGCCTCAAAATTCCAAATGGAAAATAAAACTATATTTGTTGTTCTTGACACTTTATATGAAGCTCAAAAATATTATGATAAACTAATTAATATGCTTGATCAGGATGATGTCTTATTTTATCCATCAGATGAATTAATCACAAGTGAATTATTAGTATCATCTATAGAATTTAAACTAGAAAGAAATCTCACAATAAAGGGATTATTAGATGGTAAGAAGCACATAGTTGTCACTAATCTTACAGGTATAATAAGAAAACAAATGCCTAAAGAAAAATGGATTAAATCAAGCATTAAATTTAATGTTGGTGATGAGATAAACATTAAAGATTTAGAGAATTATTTAATTACTTCAGGATATAAAAAAGAATACCTTGTAAGTAAGGTTGGAGAATATTCTATTAGAGGTAGTATTATAGATTTATTCCCATTAAATAGTATTAATCCTATTAGATTAGATTTATTTGATGTTGAAATAGAAAAAATAAAAGAATTTGATATCAATACACAAAGATCTATTAAAGAAATAGATAATATCGAAATCATTCCTTTAAATGAAATGTTTTATGATCAAAATGATTTAAACATTATAAAAGATTTTATTTTATCTATTGATGATGCTAATGAAAAAGAAGAAGAAATTCTAAAAAATGATTTAGAAAACCTTGAACTTAGAAACAATGTAAGCTTACTTAGAAAATATATTGGTTTAATAAGTAATGATACTATTTTAGATTTTGTAGATAAAAAGAGTATTTATTTTATAAATGAAAATAATCTAAATCAAGAATACATTAAAACACTTGATGATATATATGAATATAATAGTAATATTGATGGAAAAGTATTTAAGAAATTAAATTATTTTTATGACTATAATGAAATAAAAGAAAAATATAATATTAATTATTTAAATTCATTTAAAATTGAAAAATCTAAAGAAATAAAGGTTAGAGATCCTGAAAGATTCTTTGGTAATTTAGAAGCTTTATTTGAATACTTAAATAGAAGCGATAAAAAAATAATTATATGCTTTAATTCTAAAGAAAGATTAAAGCTATTAAAAGAAGAATTATTAGAAAGAAAAATAAACTATGAAATGTATAGAAATCAGGATTATAACGGCATTTTCTTGACATTAGATAGCTGCGCTTTAGGTGTTGATTTTTATGAAGATAATTTTGTTATTTTCACAGAAGAAGATATATATAAAAGAGTAGATAATAAGGTAAGATATAAATCTGTTTTTGGTGAATCTAAACGTATTAAATCTGTTGATGAAATTAATGTTGGAGATTATGTAGTTCATTATGATTATGGTATCGGTAGATACCTAGGAATTGAAGAAAAAACATTAATGAATATCACTAGAGATTATATAAAGATTTTATTTGCTGGAAATGATTATTTATTCGTTCCGCTTGAAAAGATAGATTCTATAATGCACTATACAGCAAATAATAATCCTAAATTAAATAGCTTAAGTGGAACATCTTGGGCTAAGGCAAAAGAAAGAGTTAGAAATAAATTAAAAGATATTTCTGATAAATTAATTAAATTATATAGTCAAAGAAATGAATCAGAGGGTTTTGCTTTCAGTAAAGAAGATGTTATGCATGAAGAATTTAGACAAGATTTCACATATGAAGAAACAATAGATCAAGAAAAAGCTATAAACGACGTTATTGCTGATATGGAAAAATCTAGACCAATGGATAGATTAGTTTGTGGTGATGTAGGCTATGGGAAAACAGAAGTAGCTATGCGTGCAGCATTTAAAGCAATATATGATCACAAACAAGTAGCTTTCTTAGCTCCAACAACTGTTTTAGTTAGTCAACACTATAATACATTTATAGAAAGATTTAATAAATTTGGAGCAATCATTAAAAAGATATCTAGACTAACTTCAACTAAAGAACAAACTGAAATCTTAAAAGAATTAAAAGAAGGAAAAATAGATATTATTATAGGTACTCATAGATTATTATCTAAAGATATTGAATTTAAAGATTTAGGTTTATTAATAATTGATGAGGAACAACGTTTTGGTGTAGAACATAAAGAACGAATTAAAGAATTAAAGATAAATGTTGATACTATTAGCTTAACAGCTACCCCAATTCCTAGAACTCTTCAAATGTCTATGATAGGTATAAAAGATTTATCCGTAATAGAGACTCCACCTAAAAATAGATATCCTGTTCAAACTTATGTCCTAGAATATAATAAGTCTATAATTAAAGAAGCCATAGAACGTGAATTATCGCGTGGTGGACAAGTTTTCTACCTTCATAATAGAGTAAGTGATATAGAAGATGTAGCTAGAAAAATACAAATGTTAATACCTTATTCTAGAGTAAGTTTTGCGCATGGAAGAATGGATAAGAATACTCTAGAAAACAGAATAGAAGACTTTATTGATAGAAAGTATAATGTCTTAATATGTACAACAATTATTGAAACAGGTATTGATATACCTAATGCAAATACTTTAATTGTTGATGATGCCACAAGATTAGGTTTATCACAACTATATCAACTTAGAGGACGTGTAGGTAGAAGTGATAGAATAGCTTATGCATATTTATTCTATGAAGAAAATAGAAAACTAACACAAGAAGCGAATGAAAGATTAACGGCAATTAGAGATTTCACTGAACTAGGTAGTGGATTTAAAATTGCTAAACGTGATTTAGCTATTAGAGGATCTGGAGACATTCTAGGTGCTGAACAATCTGGATTTATTGATTCTGTTGGTTATGATATGTATATGCGTATATTAAAAGAAACAATAGATGAAAAGAATGGAGTAGTTAAAAAAGAAGCTACTCCTACACCAGTATTCTCTAATAGACATATTCCAAAAGAATATATAAATGATGATGGTGTAAGAATAGATATTCATAAAAAGATTGATTCAATTAATAAAGAAGCTGATATTATTGTCTTAGAAGAAGAATTAAAAGATAGATTTGGTAATATTAGTGATGATATTAAAACATATATGTATGAAAAATTAATGGATTATTATTTAGTTAAATTAAATGTTACAGTAGGTGAAAAGACTAATGATCACATTAAATTAATATTTGATGAGAATAGTAATGGTGAAGAAATATTCAGAGCATCTATGAAATATACATCTGAAGTTAAAATAAATTATGTTAGAGGAAAACTCCATGTTATTTTCTACATATTTAAATTAAAGGATAATTGGATAATTGAAATATCTAAGTTCTTAGAGAAGATTTATAACAATACAGAGGCTAAATAGAAGCCTCTTTTTGTTATTTTTTATATATGAAAACATTTTCAAATAAATAATTATATTATTTAATATTTTATATGTATTTTCTTTATGTTAAAATGATAGCGTCTAGTTTTTATAAAGTGAGGGTTTTATATGAGAATTATCGCAAAAAGATCAGAATCAAAAAAATTATCAAGTAACATCTTAACAATAGCTGCAGAGGCTAGAGAAGCAAAGAAGTTAAATCCTAGCGTAATCGACGGAACGATTGGAACACTTTATGACGAAGACGGAAAGATGTTAGAATTTCCATCAGTTAAAAAAATAATTGATAATCTTTCATATGCAGAAAAATTTGGTTATGCATCAACTGCAGGTACAGCTAAGTTCAAAGAAGGAATTGCTAGATGGGCTTTAATGCAAACATATGATGATGTAACTAAAGATTTTTACTATGGTGTAATTCCTACACCTGGTGGAAGTGGAGCTATCGGAAATACTATAGATAACTATGCAAATGAAGGAGATAGCATTCTAGTTCCTAATATTTGTTGGGGACCTTATAACGCTATGGCTAAAGAAAGAGGCTGTGATGTTAAAAATTATGAATTATTTAAAGATGGAGCATTCAACACAGAAGATTTCAAGAAAGATGCTTTAGAACTTGCAGAAAAGCAAGGTAGAGTATTAGCTATTATAAATGACCCATGTCAAAATCCTACAGGTTATGCCTTAGAAGATAAGGACTGGGATGAAATAATTGATTGTATAAACGAGATTTCAAAAGATAATACATTCGTTCTTTTATATGATATGGCTTATATTGATTATTCACATAAGGGATTAAACGAATCTAGAGAAATATTTAGAAAGTTTAAACAATTCAATGAAAATGTTATGGTTGTTCTAGCATTCTCAGGTTCAAAGACATTTAGCTTATATGGTTTAAGAATCGGTGCTCAAATGGCTTTAACAAAAGATAAAGAAGAAATCGAATACTTTAACAATGCAAATGAGTTCTCTGCAAGAGCAACATGGTCTAATGCAGCTAAAATGGGAGTTAGCTTAGTTGAAAAGCTAATGTTTAATGATGCATTAAAGAATGAATTCATGAAAGAATTAGAAGGCGCTTCTAATTTACTATTAGATAGATCAAAGCTATTCTTAAAAGAAGCAAAGCAATGTAAACTTGATTGTTATACATATAAGTCAGGCTTCTTCATCACAATACCTTGTAACGGTGAAAAGGTATTTGATAGATTAAAAGAAAATGGAATCTATGTAGTTCCACTTAAGCAAGGAATTAGAATTAGCTTATCTGCATTAAGCAAAAAAGAGATTGCAAATCTTGCATCCAAGATAAAAGAAGTTTTATAAAAGTGTTTTCATAAAATAGTATTGCTTTATATTATATGATATAATATAAATAGGGATGGTGATTTGTATGAGTTTTAAAATTAATACTAAATTACATATAGGTCATGGCGCCCTTTTAAGTATGTAAAAAAATTAAAGAACATTAGCTTTTTTGGTTAATGTTCTTTTCAATTTTATAAAAGAAAAGTGGAGGAAAAAAGAAAAATGTACAAAAGTGATTTACAAATCGCACAAGAATGCCAAATGGAAAAAATTACAGAGGTAGCAAAAAAATTAGGTTTAGGAGAAGATGATATTGAATTATACGGAAAGTATAAAGCAAAAATCAATCCATCAGCTCAAAGAGCTATGAACGCTAAGATTATCTTAGTTACAGCTATTAACCCTACACCAGCAGGTGAAGGAAAATCAACAACAACAGTTGGTCTAGCTGATGCACTAAGTTTAATCGGTAAAAAGACAGTTGTAGCTTTAAGAGAACCAAGTTTTGGACCAGTTTTAGGTATCAAAGGCGGAGCTGCAGGTGGAGGATATGCACAAGCAGTACCAATGGAAGACTTAAACTTACATTTTACAGGAGATATGCATGCAATTACAACAGCTAATAACACTATTAGTGCTATGATTGATAACCATATTCATCAAGGAAATGAACTTAACATCGATCCAACTAGAATTGTTTGGAAGAGATGCTTAGATATGAATGATAGAGCACTTAGACAAGTAGTAGTAGGTCTAGGTGGACATGCTAATGGAAAAGTTAGAGAAGATGGATTTGACATTACAGTTGCCAGCGAAGTAATGGCTATGTTTACACTAGCAAAAGATATGAATGATTTAAAGAAGAGATTAGATAGAACAGTTATTGCTTATACAAATGACAATAAGCCAGTAACTTTAAAAGATTTAGGAGCTACAGGAGCTTGTGCTTTAATTCTTTCTGAAGCATTAAAGCCAAACTTAATTCAAACACTTGAACATACACCAGTTATCGTTCATGGTGGACCATTTGCTAATATTGCTCATGGATGTAACTCAATTATTGCTACAAACATGGCTAGAGGCTTAGGTGATTATGTAGTTACTGAAGCAGGATTCGGTGCTGACCTTGGTGCTGAAAAATTCTTAGATATTAAGGCAAGAGTTGCAGGATTTAAGCCAAATGCTGTAGTTATCGTTGCTACAATTAGAGCTTTAAAGATGCATGGTGGTGTTGCTAAAACTGATCTTAAGAATGAAAATGTAGAAGCTTTATTAAAGGGTGTTGAAAACCTAGAAAAGCATATTGAAAATATTAAGAAATATAACTTACCATATGTTGTAGCTATTAACAAGTTTGTAACTGATACAGATAACGAAGTTAAAGCTTTAATGGATTGGTGTTCAAAGAATGGCCATGAAATGAGCTTAAGTGAAGTTTGGGAATTTGGTGGCAAGGGTGCTATTGATTTAGCTAATAAAGTTGTAAAAGTAATCGATCAAAATCCAAATCCTGATTTCAAATTCATTTATGACTTAAATGATTCAATCGAAACTAAGATTGAAAAGATTTGTAAAGAAATTTACGGTGCTGATGGAGTAGATTTCTCAAGCACTGCTAAAGCTAAGATTAAAACATTTAATGAAAATGGTTGGGATAAACTTCCAATTTGTATGGCTAAAACTCAATATTCATTAAGTGATGATCAAAATAAGAAGGGTAGACCAAGAAACTTCAGAATTACTGTTAGAGATATGAAACCATCTATCGGTGCAGGATTCTTAGTATGCTTAACAGGAGATATTATGACTATGCCAGGCTTACCTAAACATCCAGCAGCTCTAGATATGGATGTATTAGAGGATGGTAAAGCAGTTGGCTTATTCTAGGAGGTAATTATGAAAGTAATTATTTTAATGGGTTCTAAAAGCGATTTAGAAATTATGAAAAAAGCAAGCGCAGTACTTGATGATTTCAATGTTCCATATGAAATGAAAGTAATTAGCGCTCATAGAACACCAGATTTAATGTTTGAATTTGCAAAAAATGCTAAAGATAACGGAATTGATGTAATTATTGCTGGAGCAGGAGGAGCAGCTCATGTTCCAGGCATGATTGCAGCAATCACTCCAGTTCCTGTTATTGGAGTACCTATTTGGAGTAAAGATTTTAATGGAACTGATGCACTACTATCAATTGTCCAAATGCCTTCAGGTATTCCTGTAGCAACAGTTGGTATTGATAGAGCCGCTAATGCCGCTTTACTTGCTATTAGAATGCTTGCTATGAATAATAAGGAACTATATCAAAAATTACTTGATTATCAAGAAACAATGAAGGAAAAAGTATTAAATGTAACATTATAGGAGGATTCTTTTATGAATGCTAGAATATTTGTTGAGAAAAAAGAAGGCTATCAAACAGAAGCATTAAGCTTACTTGATAACTTCAAGACAAATTTAAAAGCTGATATTACTTCTTTAAGATTAATAAACGTTTATGATGTATTTAATATAAAAGAAGAAGTTTTAGAAAAAGCTAAGTACTCTATTTTTGGTGAAATAGTTACTGATAATGTATTTATGGATATTGATTTAAATAATAAATTATATTTTGCTGTTGAATACTTACCAGGACAATTTGATCAAAGAGCTGATAGTGCTATGCAATGTATTAGATTATTAAATCCAGCTAGCGAAGCTATCGTTAAAAGTGCTAGACTTATCATCTTAGAAGGAAAAATCAAAGATTTAACACCACTTAAGAAATATTACATCAATGAAGTTGAATCTCGTGAAAAAGATATGTCTAAGCTAGAATTACCAAAATCAGTACATAATGATGAAAAATATGAAGTAGAAGGATTTAATGATTTTAATAATGATGAGTTAAAAGCTTATTTAGATAAATTAGGCTTAGCTATGTCTATTAAAGATTTAGCTTTTGTTCAAGATTATTTTAAAAATACAGAAAAAAGAAATCCAACTATTACAGAAATTAGAATGCTTGATACTTATTGGTCAGATCACTGTAGACATACTACATTTGAAACTGAACTTAAAGAAGTTAAAGCAGAAGATGATTTTATTAATCTAGCGTATGAAGCTTACTTAGATATGAGAAAATATCTAGGTAGAGAATCTAAACCTGTTACATTAATGGATATGGCAACAGTTAATGCTAGATATGAATCAAAAAGAGGAAATCTAGAAGATCAAGAAAAATCAGAAGAAAATAACGCTTGTAGCGTTTATGTTGATGTTTTAGTAGATGGTAAAAAAGAAAAATGGTTAATGATGTTTAAAAATGAAACTCATAACCATCCAACTGAAATTGAACCATTTGGTGGTGCATCAACTTGTATAGGTGGAGCAATTAGAGACCCACTAAGTGGAAGAAGTTATGTATATCAAGCTATGCGTGTAACTGGCGCAGGTGATATTACAAAACCAATCGAAGAAACACTAGCTAATAAACTTCCACAAAAGAATATCAGTAAAACAGCTGCTGCAGGTTATTCTTCATATGGTAACCAAATAGGTTTAGCTACAACACATGTTAGAGAAATTTATCATGATGGATATGTTGCTAAACGTCTAGAAGTTGGTGCTGTAGTAGGAGCTATTAAAGCTGATATGATACGTAGAGAAAGTCCTAAACCTGGAGATATCATCATTATGTTTGGTGGTAGAACTGGTCGTGATGGTATTGGTGGAGCTACAGGTTCTTCAAAAGAACATACAGAAAAATCTCTTGAACTTTGTTCTTCAGAAGTTCAAAAGGGTAATGCCCCAGAAGAGCGTAAGATTCAAAGATTATTTAGAAATCCAGAAGTAGTTAAGATGATTAAAAAGTCAAATGACTTTGGTGCTGGTGGTGTATCAGTAGCAATCGGAGAACTTGCTGACGGACTTGTAATTGATTTAGACAAAGTAAAAGTTAAATATGATGGTCTAAATGCTACTGAACTTGCTATTTCTGAATCACAAGAAAGAATGAGTGTAGTAGTAGAACCTAAAGATGTAGATAGATTTATTGAATGTGCAAAGAAAGAAAATATCGAATGCACAATCATTGCTAAAGTTACTGATAATAATAGATTAGTAATGAAATATAAAGGATTTGATGTAGTAAATATTAGTAGAGATTTTATTAACACTAATGGTGTTAGACAAGAATCAAAAGCTAATGTTGAAAAAATTGATTTCTCTAAAAATCCTTTTGAAAGAAAAGTTAAAGATTTTAAAGAAAATTTAAAAGACTTAAATGTAACAATGCAAAAAGGTTTAATCGAAATGTTTGATGCAACAATCGGTGCAACAACAGTTCTAATGCCTTTTGGTGGAAAATATCAATTAACTGAAACTCAAGTTTCAGCTCAAAAATTCCCTGTTTTAGAAGGTGAAACTACTACAACAAGTGTTATGGCCTTTGGTTATAACCCATACATCATGAGTTGGTCTCCATATCATGGTGCAAATTATAGCGTAGTAGAAGCATTAACTAAATTAACTTGTGCAGCTATTGATTATAGGAATGTAAGATTTAGTTTCCAAGAATATTTTGAAAAATTAGGCTCTAATCCAACAAAATGGGGTAAAGTGACAAGCGCAATGCTTGGATCTATTGATATTCTAAAACAATTTGAATTAGCTTCAATTGGTGGAAAAGATTCAATGAGTGGAACATTTAAAGATTTAAATGTACCACCAACATTAATTGCTTTTGGTATAGCTACAACAGATAGTTCTAATATCATTTCACCAGAATTTAAAGCTAAAGGTAATAAATTATATTTAATTAAACATAATCCACTATCAAATTATTTACCTAATGTAAGTGAATTAAAGAAGAACTTTGATTATGTAAGAGAAAATATAATAAATAACAAAATCGTATCTGCTTGGTCTATATCAAATGGTGGTTTAGCTGAAGGATTAGCTAAATGTTCATTTGGTAATAAACTAGGATGTAAGATTGATACAAACTTAGATTTATATGCTTATGATTATGGTTCAATCTTAGTTGAATCAACTAAAGAGCTTGATGGTATATATCTAGGAGAAGTAACAAATGATTCTAATATTATTATTAATGGAAAGAAATATTCTATTGATGAATGCATAAAAGCAAATTTAGAAACATTTGAGGCAATTTATCCAACAAAATCTAAAGATACAGATTATGATTTATCAATTTGTAAAGAAACAGTTGGAACATATGAAAAATTAGATAAAGTATATGATGATGTAAAAGTTATTATTCCTGCTTTCCCAGGAACTAACTGTGATTATGATACATATAGAGCATTTAAGAAGGCTGGAGGAAATCCAGAAATATTCGTATTTAGAAATACAACAGAAACTGATGTATTAGATTCTATTAATGAATTAGCTGAAAAAATAAAGAATTCACAAATCTTAGTAATAAGCGGTGGATTTAGCGCAGGTGATGAACCAGATGGTTCTGGTAAGTTCATTTCTAATGTTTTATGTAATGAAACAATCAAGAAAGAAGTTAAAGCATTACTAGCTAGAAAAGGCTTAGTTCTAGGTATTTGTAACGGATTCCAAGCTTTAATTAAATCAGGAATATTCTTTGATTACAAATTAGATGAATCTAGTCCAACATTATTTAGAAATGATATAAATAGACACATCTCGCATATTGCTCATACAAAAGTAGTAACAAATAAATCTCCTTGGCTAAGTAGCTTTGAGGTAGGTAAAGTTTATGAAGTAGCAATGTCTCATGGTGAAGGAAAGTTTGTTGTAAATAAAGAATTTGCTAAATATTTATTTGATAATGGAATGGTTGCATTCCAATATGTAGATGAAGATGGACGTCCAACAAACGACACAAATTATAACGTAAATGGTAGTAATTACGCTATAGAAGGTATTATTTCTAAAGATGGCTTAGTTTTAGGAAAGATGGGTCATAGTGAAAGAAAAGGTATTGATGTATTTAAAAATATTTATGGAGATAAAGATGAAGATATCTTCAAAAATGCAATAAATTATTTTAAAGGAAAGTAGGAATTAAAAATGAGTGAATCTTATTCAAAGTCTGGAGTTAATCTAGAAGCAGGTTATGAAGTAGTAAGAAGAATTAAAAAACATATCTCTACTACTAATAGATTAGGAACTATGGGAAATATTGGTTCATTTGGTGGTATGTTTGATTTATCAATATTAAACTATAAAGAACCAGTATTAGTAAGTGGAACTGATGGTGTAGGAACTAAATTAGTAATCGCTCAAACACTAGATAAGCATGATACAATCGGTCAAGATGTTGTTGCTATGTGTGTTAACGATTGCTTAGCTCAAGGCGCTGAACCATTATTCTTCTTAGATTATGTAGCTGTAGGTAAAAACCATCCAGCTCAAATCGAACAAATCGTTAAAGGTGTTGCTGATGGATGTATTTTAGCTGGTTGTGCCTTAATCGGTGGTGAAACAGCTGAAATGCCTGGTATGTATGCAGAAGATGAATACGACATCGCAGGTTTCTCTGTAGGTGTAGTTGAAAAATCAAAATTAATTGATGGATCTAAAGTAGAAGTAGGAGATACAATTGTAGGTATCGCATCAAGTGGTGTACATTCTAATGGTTTCTCTTTAGTTAGAAGAATCATTAATGAAAGTATGGATACCTATGATACACCATTTGAAGGTTCAACTGTAGGTGAAACATTACTTACTCCAACAAAGATTTATATTAAACCAGTTCTAGAAGTAATTAAGAATGTTGATGTTCATGCAATTTGCCATATTACAGGTGGAGGATTTGATGAAAATATTCCACGTGTAGTTCATGATGATCAAGGAATTCTAATTAATGAAGGAACATGGCCAATTCTACCAATATTTAAATATCTAGAAAAGACAGGAAATATTCCTCATAGAGAAATGTTTAATGTATTTAATATGGGTATTGGTATGATGATTATCGTTAAACCTAGTGATGCTGATAAAGTTATTAGTATTCTAGAATCTAAAGGTGAAAAAGCTTATAAGATTGGTGAAATCACTAATCAAAAGGGAGTAGTTATTAAATAATGAAAAGAATAGCTATTTTCGCTAGTGGTTCAGGTACAAACTTTGAAGCATTAGTAAATGAGACTTATAAAAATGGAAAAATAGTCTTACTTATCTGTGATAAGCCTGAAGCTTATGTAATTGAGCGAGCTAAGAATCATAATATTCCATATTTTGTAGTTGAACTTAAAAAATGTGAAAATAAGGAAGCTTATGAACAAAAAATTGTTGATAAGCTAAAAGAAGAAAAAATAGATTTAGTTTTACTTGCTGGATATATGAAGATAGTAGATAAAGTTCTACTAGATGCATATGAAGGTAGAATCATAAACATCCATCCAGCCTTACTTCCATCATTTAAGGGAGCTCATGGAATTAAGGATGCTTATGAATACGGTGTCAAAATAATGGGTGTAACAATTCATTATGTAAATAAAGAAGTTGATGGTGGTAAGATTATTGCTCAAGACTGTTTCCATCTAAATGGTGAAACTCTAGAAGAAGCCGAAGAGAAGATTCATGCTATTGAGCATAAATTATTTCCAGCAACACTAAAAAAATTATTGGAGGAAAAGGAATAAAAATGAAAAGGGCATTAATTAGTGTTAGTAACAAAACTGGCGTAGTTGATTTCGCAAAAGAACTAGTGAATCTAGGCTATGAAATCATTTCTACTGGTGGAACTAGAAAAGCATTAGAAGCTGCTGGATTAAAACCAATGGATATTTCTGATGTAACTGGATTCCCTGAAATCTTAGATGGTAGAGTTAAGACTCTTCATCCAAATGTACATGGTGCTTTACTTGCTATTAGAGACAATGAAAAGCATGTACAAACTATTAAGGAACACAATATCGAATATATCGATATCGTTTGTGTTAACCTTTATCCATTTAAGGAAACAATCGCAAGAGGTGCTGAATTCGCCGAATGTGTTGAGAACATCGATATCGGTGGACCAAGTATGTTAAGAAGTGCATCTAAAAACCATAAGTTCGTAACAGTAGTTTGCGATAATGAAGATTATGCACAAATTATTGAAGAAATTAAGGCTAATGGAGATACTACTTATGAAACAAGATTAAAGTTAGCTGCTAAAGCATTCAGCCATACAGCTTGCTACGATGCATTAATTTCTAAATATATGAATGAAAAAGCTGGAATTAAGACTCCAAAAGAATTTGCTATGGGCTTCACCCTAAAGCAAGAATTAAGATATGGAGAAAACCCACATCAAACTGCTACATTCTATGCAGGTGAAAAATGTGATTATTCCCTAGCTTATGCTAATCAATTACATGGTAAAGAATTATCTTATAACAATATTCAAGATGCTAATGCAACACTTGATATTTTAAGAGAATTCGATGAACCAGCTGTTATCGCTTGTAAGCATATGAATCCATGTGGAGTTGGTATTGGTGCAAATATCAATGAAGCTTGGGATAAAGCTTATGCTGCTGATGATAAGTCAATCTTTGGTGGAATCATCGCAACTAACCAAAAGGTTAACAAATATGTTGCTGAAAAGATGAGCCAAATCTTCCTAGAATTAGTAATTGCTCCTGCATTTGATGATGATGCATTTGAAATTCTAGCTGCTAAGAAGAATATTAGACTTATGACTTGCGCTATGAATACAATTCCTACAGGAAAGAAATTCGTTAGCGTTAATGGTGGTATTCTAATCCAAGATGCTGATAATGAATTATACTCAGATTTACAATGTGTAACTGAAAAGAAGCCAACTGATCAAGAATTAAATGACTTAATCTTTGGATATAAAGTTGTTAAGCACGTTAAATCTAATGCTATCGTTTTAGTTAAAGATGGTATGACTGTAGGTGTAGGTGCTGGACAAATGAACAGAAGCGGTGCTGCTGAAATCGCTATGAAGTGGGCTAAATCTAATGGTAGAGCAGAAGGATCTGTTTTAGCAAGCGATGCTTTCTTCCCATTTGCTGATACAGTAGAACTTGCACATGAATATGGCATTACTGCTATTATTCAACCTGGTGGATCAATTAAAGACCAAGATTCTATAGATGCTTGCAATAAGTATGGAATTTCAATGATCTTCACAGGAATGAGACATTTCAAACATTAATTAATTTTGAAAGGAGAATAAACACATGGAGAATTGACTCCATGTGTTTAAACATAGACTATGAAAATACTAGTAATCGGAAGTGGCGGTAGAGAACATGCTATATGCCATCAATTATCTTTAAGTAAACATAAACCTGAAATTTTTGCTGCTCCAGGTAATGCTGGAATGAACGCTAAATGCGTAAATATTAAAGTTACTGATAAAGAAGCTTTATTAAAATTCGCTTTAGAAAACAAAATAGATTTAACAGTAGTAGGGCCTGAAGCAAGTCTTGCTACAGGTATAGTTGATTTATTTTTAGAAAATGGACTAAAAATCTTTGGTCCAAAGAAAAATGCCGCAATTATTGAAGGAAGTAAAGAATTCGCTAAAGATTTAATGAAGAAATATAACATTCCTACAGCAGGATATGAGACTTTCTCTAATTTTGATGAAGCTAAAGCTTATGTATTAAAGAAAGGAGCTCCTATTGTAATTAAATATGATGGGCTTGCTGCTGGTAAGGGTGTAGTAGTAGCTCTAACTTTAGATGATGCTATTAAAGCATTAGAAGATATGCTTTTAGACAAGACTTTTGGTGATGCTAGTGTTGTAATAGAAGATTATTTAGAAGGACCAGAATTCTCCTTAATGGCTTTTGTTAATGGAAATAAAGTATTTCCAATGGTAATTGCTCAAGACCATAAGAGAGCTTATGATAATGATTTAGGACCAAATACTGGTGGTATGGGTGCATATTCACCAGTTCCTATCATATCTGATAGTGAAGTTAAATACGCCATAAAAGAAATTATGCAAAAAACAGCTGATGCGCTTGTTTTGGAAAATAGACCATTTTTAGGTGTTTTATATGGTGGCTTAATGAAAACTAAAGATGGTATTAAAGTTATAGAATTTAATGCTAGATTTGGTGATCCTGAAACTGAAGTAGTACTTCCAAGATTAGAAAGTGACTTTGTAGATGTCATTATGGATGTAATAGACGGAAAAGATGTAGACTTAAAATGGGATAAAAACCCTAGACTAGGCGTTGTTATGGCATCTAAGGGATATCCAGGAAGCTATGAAAAAGGATTTGAAATCAAAGGATTAGAAAATACAGATTTAGTATTCCATATGGGTACTAAGAAAGAAAATGATAAATATTATACTGATGGCGGTAGAGTATTACTTGTTGTTGGTAAAGGAAAAACATTAAAAGAAGCTCAAAAAGATGCTTATAATAATGTAAATAAGATCGAATGTGAAAATCTATTCTATAGAAAAGATATAGGATATCAAGTATGTAATATTGCTAATATAATTAGTGGAACTGAATTATCAAAAGACCTTAGACTAAAAATGAGGGAAAAGGTTGAAAACTACGTAAAAGAAGGCTATAGACTTCCACATTTAGTAGTTATATTAGTTGGAAACAATCCAGCAAGTAAATCATATGTAGCTGGAAAAGAAAAAGCATGTAGCGAAATAGGAATTAAATCTACAATTCTTCGCCTAGATGAAACATTAAGCGAATTAGATTTATTAAAGATAATTGATAAAATCAATAATGACGATGAAATTGATGGACTTTTAGTTCAATTACCACTTCCTAAGCATATTGATGAAAATAAGGTTATCAACGCGATTTCTATTAATAAGGATGTTGATGGATTCCATCCACTAAACGTTGCTAAACTTCATTTAGGTGAAAAATGTATTTTGCCTTGTACACCTAAAGGAATTATTACTATGTTAAAGAATGCAGATGTAGAAATTAAAGGTAAAAAAGCTGTAGTTGTTGGTAGAAGTAATATTGTAGGTAAGCCTATTGCTCAATTATTACTTGATAATAATGCTACAGTTACTATATGCCATTCTAAGACAAAAGATTTAAAAGCTGAATTACTAGAAGCTGATATTGTTATTGCAGCTATTGGACGTCCTAAATTTATTACAGCAGATATGATTAAAGAAGGTGCTGTTGTAATTGATGTAGGTGTAAATAGATTAGATAATGGTAAGCTTTGTGGTGATACTGATTATGACAACATTTTAAAGAAAGCAAGTGTTATTACACCAGTACCTGGTGGAGTAGGTCCTATGACTATTACAAGTTTAATGGAAAATACACTTGAAATCTTTGAATCAAAAATATATAATAAAGACTAAATATATATATAGGAGGTAATAATTATGAAAGAGTTTATGGAAGGCTTAACATATGATGATGTGTTATTAGTACCTCAAGCAAGTGATGTACTACCTGCTGATGTTAGTTTAAAAACAAAATTAACACCAAATATTGAAATGAATATTCCTATTGTTTCTGCAGCTATGGATACAGTTACTGAAAGCAAAATGGCTATTGCCCTTGCAAGACAAGGTGGAATTGGTTTTATTCATAAAAATATGTCAATAGAAGATCAAGCTACAGAAGTTGATATCGTAAAACGTAGTGAATCAGGTATGATATATAGACCAGTTATCCTAAACGTTAATTCAACTTTAAGACAAGTAGAAGAAATACTTGCTAAATATAAAGTAAGTGGACTACCTGTAGTTGACGATAACGGAAAACTACTTGGTATTATAACTAATAGAGATTTAAAATATCTAGAATTAGATGATACTATGGTAAGTGAAGTTATGACTAAAGAAAACTTAGTTACAGCTAAAGAAGGAACATCTCTAGACGATGCTAAAAAGATTCTTCAAAAACATAAAATAGAAAAATTACCTATCGTTGATGATGATTTTAAACTAAAAGGATTAATCACAAGTAAGGATATTGATAATGTTGGTAGATATCCTCAAGCTTGTAAAGATGAAAAAGGTAGATTACGTGTAGGTGCAGCTGTAGGTGTAGCTGCTGATATGATGAAACGTGTTGATGCCTTAGTAGAAGCTGGAGTAGATGTAATCACACTAGATTCAGCTCATGGACATTCTAGAGGAATCATTCAAGCAGTTAGAGATATTAGAGCTAAATATCCAAAACTTCCAATTGTTGCAGGAAACATCGTAACAAAAGAAGCTGCAGAAGCTTTAATTGATGCAGGTGCTAACACAGTTAAAGTAGGAATTGGACCTGGTTCAATTTGTACAACAAGAGTTGTTGCTGGTGTAGGTGTACCACAATTAACCGCAGTTATGGAAGTTGCTGAATACTGTAAAAAACGTGGTGCTTGCTGTATCGCTGATGGCGGTATTAAATATAGTGGAGATATCGCTAAAGCTCTAGCAGCTGGTGCTGATTGTGTAATGCTTGGATCAATCTTCGCTGGATGTGCAGAATCACCAGGCGAAGAAATTGTATACCAAGGTAGAAGATTTAAAACTTATGTTGGTATGGGAAGTTTAGCAGCTATGAAGAGAGGTTCAGCTGATAGATACTTCCAAGGCGGCTTAAAGGGAGGTCCTGCTAAGAAGCTAGTTCCAGAAGGAATTGAAGCAAGAGTTCCATTTAAGGGTGAAGTTGCTGATACAATTTACCAATTATGTGGTGGAGTAAGAAGCGGTATGGGTTACTGTGGTGCTAAAGATATTCCAACACTACAAACAAGAGCTAAATTCGTAAGAATTACAAATGCTGGTTTAAGAGAATCTCATCCACATGATGTAGATATCACTGTAGAAGCACCAAATTATACTAAATAGGAGAATAGCTATGTTTGATGAAATAATCGTTTTAGACTTTGGAAGTCAATATAACCAATTAATCGCACGTCGTATTAGAGAAATGGGTGTATATTCTGAATTAGTAAGTAATGAAATTACTGCTGAACAAATTAAGAATAGACCATATAACATTAAAGGTATAATATTCAGTGGAAGTCCTAATTCAGTTTATGAAGAAGGATCATTTAAATGCGATAAAGAAATCTTTAATTTAGGATTACCTATTTTAGGTATCTGCTATGGCTTACATTTAATGTGCTACCAATTAGGTGGTAAGATTGAAGGTAGCGATAAAAAAGAATATGGTGGACAAACTATTGAGTGTGATACTAATTCTAAATTATTCTCTGGTCTTTCAAACAAAGAAGATGTTTGGATGAGCCATGGTGATAAAGTAGTACAAATCCCAGAAGGATTTAAAGTAATAGCTAAAACTAATACTTGTCCTTATGCAGCAATTGAAAATGTCGAAAAGAATTTCTATGCTGTACAATTCCACCCAGAAGTAAGAAACTCAGTTCATGGTTTAGATATGATTAATAATTTCGTATTTAAGGTATGTGGTGCACAAGCTAACTGGAAGATGGAAAACTATATCGAAGAACAAGTTAAAAAGATTAGAGAGACAGTTGGTAATAAGCGCGTACTTTGCGGATTATCAGGTGGTGTAGATTCAAGTGTTACTGCAGTATTAATTCATAAAGCAATTGGTAACCAATTAACTTGTATGTTTGTTGATAATGGTCTACTTCGTAAAAACGAAGGAGATGAAGTAATGGATGTTTTCACTAAAACATTCCATATGGATATAAGAAGAATTAATGCTGGAGATAGATTCCTAGAGAAACTTAAAGGTGTATCAGAACCAGAAAAGAAAAGAAAAATCATTGGTTCAGAATTCATCTATGTATTTGATGATGAATCAAAGAAGTTAGGAGAATTTGATTTCCTAGCTCAAGGAACACTATATACAGACGTTATTGAATCAGGAACAAAAACAGCTCAAACTATTAAATCACATCATAATGTTGGTGGACTTCCTAAAGATATGAAGTTTAAATTAATTGAACCACTTAATAGATTATTCAAAGATGAAGCTAGAGCTCTAGGTGAAGCACTAGGTATTCCACATGATCTAGTATGGCGTCAACCATTCCCAGGTCCAGGACTTGGAATTAGAGTATTAGGTGAAATCACTGAAGAAAAACTAGAAATAGTTAGAGAAAGTGACGCTATCCTAAGAGAAGAAATTAAAAACGCTGGTCTTCAAGAAAAGATCTGGCAATATTTCACTATTCTACCTAACATGAAGAGTGTAGGTGTAATGGGTGATCAAAGAACTTATTCTTACTGTGTAATCGTTAGAGGTGTAACATCTATCGATGGTATGACAGGAGATTGGGCAAAGATTCCTTATGAAGTATTAGATAAAATTAGTAGAAGAATAGTTAATGAGGTTAAAGGTGTAAATAGAGTAGCTTACGATATTACATCAAAACCACCAGCAACTATTGAATGGGAATAATCTAATTTTATAAAAAAAGAATAAAAATAATTAAATAAAAATATAAAAATATGGCTTATAATTGCATTTTTGAAAAATTGCGATAGAAAGCCATTTTTTTATTATCAATTATATATTTCTATGTTATAATCTTCTAAATAATTAAAGGAGGGAACGGCCAATGAATAATAGTGAAATAATAGTACCAGAATTAAACAATGAAACAATTGAATCTATGATCTATGTAATAAGAGGAGTAAAAGTAATGTTAGATTTTGATCTAGCAAGGATATACGGATATACTACAAGAGCGTTTAATCAGCAAATTCAAAGAAACATAGAGAAATTTGAAAATGATTTTATGTTTCAGCTAACAAGAGAGGAGTCTAAATCAATCTTGATATCACAAAATGTGACTTCAAGTTGGGGTGGTAACAGGAAGAATCCCTACGCATTCACTGAACAAGGTATATATATGTTAATGACTGTTTTAAAAGGAGAACTTGCAGTTAAACAAAGTAAGACAATAATTAGATTGTTCAAACAAATGAAGGATTATTTAGTTGAATCAAATAATCTATTGTCTTTTGATGAACTATTAAAGACAACAAATAAGAATACCAACGACATAAAAGAAATAAAAAAGAAATTAGAAGTAGTTATGGATAATTTTATAGATCCATCTACATATAAACATTTTGCAATTTATAAAGGAGAAAGAATAGAAGCTGGTATTGCTTATCAATCCATATATGGATTAGCTAAACATTCTATCTATGTAATAGATGATTATATTGATATTAAGACTTTACAATTATTAAAGTGTTGTAATAGTGATATAAAAGTGATTATTTTTAGTGATAATAAAGCTAAAAACGGGATAACTAAAAGATTTGTTGAAGATTTTATTAATGATACAAAAATAAATATTGTAATAAAAGAAAACAAAATATCTCATGATAGATTTATTGCTGTTGATTTAGATTATGAATATAGTCATATCTTTTTATGCGGCTCATCTAGTAAAGATAGTGGTAACAAACTTACAACAATAATAGAGCTTAATGATAAGGACCAATATAAAACTATTTTTAATAATTTATTAAAGAATAAAGAATTATTATTAAAATAGTGATAAAATATTATTGGAAAGGAGAGATATAATGAAAAAGAAATTTTTTATAATAATTTTATTTATGTTTATTCTTTTTGGTTGTACTAAAAAAGAAGAATCTCCTTACAGAAAAAACAATAAAATGTATTTTGGATCTTATCCTCAAACATTAGAGAGAAATACAAGCAAAATAAAAAAGTTGAATAAAATAGCGGGTACCCCAACGGATGGATGGACTAGCTATAAATATTATATAGAGAATAAAGTAGAAGACTATATGTATTATAAAGATATAGATTTAAATAATGATAATAAATATGATTATAGAGGTGTATATTTTAATAAATATAGACCATTCCATACACATATGTCTTGTGATGATTCATATACAAATCAAATAAGGCATGGATATGAAATTAATAATATTTATTACTTTAAATATGAAACAATAGAATGGAATATTTTAGAAGAAAAAGATAATAATTTAACTATTATTTCTAATCTTGCGATAAATAGCCAAGACTATTTTCCTAGCTTCTCAAGAGATCTAGTAGATCATAATGGAACAATGGCTTGGGCTAATAACTATGAATTATCTACTATACGAAAATGGCTTAATGAAGACTTTTATAACACTGCGTTTAACAGTTTAGAAAAAGAAATGATTAATAAAACTTTGGTTCAAAATTCTTATGAAGATAATCAGTTTTCTTCAAATGATACAAACGATTATGTATATTTATTATCTGATGTAGAAGTTAATAAGTATTATAATAATAATGAAGAAAGACAATGTGATGGTAGTGATTATGCTAAATGCCAAGGACTTGGACTTCTTAGTAATTTAAGCACATGGCAACTTAGAACACCTTATCAATCTAATGCGAATTATACATTACTATTAGACTATAGTGGTAAGATAATTCATACAGAAGCCAATTCAACATTCACAGGTATAAGACCGGTGTTAAATATAAATTATAGGGGGTAATTTATGAAAAAGGTTTTAAAACTATCTTTAACTTTAGCTTTATCTCTATCCCTTTTTGCATGTAAGAGAAAACATAATACTGATAAAGATAAAACTAAGACTGGCTCAGACACAAGCCAAAAATCATCAACAGATGATAATCCTGTTGGAAACAAACAATATGAAAGAAATGGTAATACCATTTATTTTGGTATGTATCCTCAAACATTAGAAACTGATGCATCTAAAAAAGCATCTCTTGAAGAAAAAATAATAGCCTTTGATGGTCCTGCTAATGCAACATCAAAAGGATGGATCAAACAAATTGATTATGCATCTAATTCAACTAGAGAAGCATATTATTATAGAGATATTGATTCAGATGAAGATGGAACTAATGATTATAGAGCTATCCATATCTATAAATATAAGAACTATAATACTAGTCAACCATATAAGGCAAGTAATACATGGTATCATCAAGATGCTACTACATATCAAGAAGGAAATACTTATTTCTTTAAATATGAAAAGATTAAATGGGATATACTAGAAGAAAGTGATGGTAAAGCATATTTATTTGCTAATTTAGCTCTTGATGCTTACTACTTTGAAAAATGTACTGATAATAAAGAAGATAAATATAGTCATGGTGGAAAGAATGGTTATGCTAATAATTATGAACTATCATCTATAAGAAAATGGTTAAATGAAGATTTCTATAATTTATCATTTAATGATCTACAAAAACAAATAATTAATCAAATAACAGTAAAAAATGGTTCATCATCTGTTACTGATGAAAATAATGAATTTGTATGTAGTGATACTAATGATTATGTAATATTATTATCTGAAAAAGAAGCTGTTACATATTTCCCTACAGATGCATCTAGAATATATACTAAATCTATTTTAACTGATTATGCGACAATTCAAGATGCTGATTTCGAGCAAGTATTATTACGTAGCCCTGCGAAGAATTATGCATATAATATTAAAATTATAAATAATCAAGTTGGAAAAGGTGATATATCATATTCATCTGCTAATTACGCATTATATGCTATTAGACCTGTAATAGTAATAACACTATAAAGACTATCTTTTTAGATAGTTTTTTAATGGAGGTGGGATAATGAAAAAGAAAAGAATATTTTTATGTACAGTAATACCTTTAGCTTTAGTATTATTCTTTTTTGTTATTCCTATGATTATATCAGTTATTATTAATAATGCTTTATTTAAAAAGCGTTCAGAAATTAATACTGATATGAAATTAAGCACCTCAGATTTTTCTAATCTATTATGTGAAGATGTAACTTTTAATTCAAATAAGAATGATGAATTACATGGTTATTTATATTCATCTGATACCTTAACTCCTAAAGGAGTAGTAATATATGCACATGGATATAATGCAGGAGGAAGTAATTCTACAATGATGTTTGCGGACTATTTTGTATCTAATGATTATTATTATTTTACATATGATATTACCGCAAATGGATTATCAAAAGGAGATAATCAAAGAGGACTTGTTCAAGGTGTATTAGACCTTGATAAAGCCATTTCTTGTGTTAAGACCATGGATAAAACTAAAGATTATCCAATAATGTTACTTGGACATTCTTGGGGCGGATATAGTGTATCTTCAGTATTAAAAATACATCCAGATGTTAAAGCTGTATGTAGTCTATCAGGCTTTAATAGTGCCCTAGATTTAATGGCATCAACTGCTAGTAAAAAGGTTGGTTCATTTCTAACAAACGCAAGCCTACCTTATTTAAAGATATATGAGAATTGGGTTTTTGGTAAGAACTATAAATTAAATGCTATTGATGGTTTTAATAGTAGTAATTGTAATGTTTTAATAATGCATAGTAGTGATGATAATGTAATAGATATAGACTTTGGATATAACAAGTACTATAAAGAATTTAAAGATAATCCTAGATTTAAATTTGTTAAATATGAAAATAAAAAACATGGCTTTATGTTTTTAAATGATGAAGCAAGACTTCTGGCAATAGCATCATCGAAAGCATCCATATGATGAGGGAGAAAACGC
>CAMVDS010000008.1 GCA_947166335.1 uncultured Mollicutes bacterium | reverse complement strand
CCATATTTAAGCCAAATTTAGTTTTATCAAGAGGGATATGATTTTTCTTAAAGGAATGAGTTTCAACACCATCTCTTAGAGCTACAATTGGTTCAATTATCTTTAATTTTCTACTTGATAATAAAGTTATTAATAATACAAATGCTGGAATAATTACTACTGTTAATATAGTTGCGAAGATACTAAACTTTGTGCAATATGGAATACCTGATTGAGCTACTAACATAGGCGATAATATTTTCATAAATAAATGTCCAAATATTATACCAAATACTATTGATATAGTTGTAATTAGTCCAAATTGAACTAATAGGCTTCTTCTTAAATCTTTTGAAGTATAACCCATAGCTTTTAAAGCTCCTAGGCTCTTCATGTTTTCTTTTACATAATTTGATATATTATTAAATATCATTAATAATACAATTAGAATTACTACTACTGCTGTAAGTAAGAATGACACGAAGAAAATTGACGACATAAATGTTCTACTTGATAATGTCATAGAAAGGCTATGGCTTCCTACATTTGCTCCTTTTTCAACATAAATTTTATTTTCTAATCTAGAATTAAAAATATCTATATCAATATCATCTTTATAATTGATATCAACTTCAAACCCTTTTGTTTCTGGATTGTCAGCTAAGATTGTATTATACATTTCATCGCTAACTACAAATAGGTATAAGTTCATATTGTAGCTTCCAGCATCAATATTATGAATATACCCTCTAATATTAAATGTGTAAGTTTTATTAGGATATTCTATTGTATATGTATCACCTATATTAAATCCTCCACCTGTATGAATATGATAAGGTAAATAGATATAGTTTTCAGTAATTGAAGTATCTTCTTTTATGATCTCTGTTTTACCCATTGTTTTATCAAATATAGAAGTATTTCCAAACAATACATTTGGAGTTACTGTTCCTCCTCTAAACTCTACAGGAGTTTGATAACCTAAGATATCAGTGTATTCATATTCTACAACTTCAGGAACAGATAATATAGAATCTATATAAGTCTTATCAATTGTACTACAGTCAATAAACCCATATAAGTAACCATTACCAGTGTTTAATCTTTTAGCTTCTTTACTTGCATTTTTAGAATAATCATTTGATAAAATAAATGATAGGCAAATAAACATAGAAGCAAGCATAATTAATAGTAATATACAAATTGATAAACCCTTATTCTTTCTTATGTTTGATTTGGCTAGTAATACACTCTTCATATTACCACCCCATTGTATTTAAGAAATCTCTTAGTTTTTGATGACGTTCTTTATCACCTGATACATATTTGCCTAAATCGCATACTCCAGCGATTTCGCCGTCTTTTAAGTATATAATTCTATTTCCTCTTCTTGCACTAGACATATCATGAGTAACCATAACAATGGATTGTCCATTATTATTACAGTTAGTTAATGTATCAAGTACATCTTTACCTGTTTTAGAGTTTAAGGCACCTGTTGGTTCATCCGCAAATACTAGTTTTGGAGAATTAATAAGTGCTCTAGCAATACCTACTCTTTGTGCTTCGCCACCAGATAGTTGTGTAGGGAACTTATTCCATAATTCTTCTGGAATATCTACACTTAGTAAAATAGCTTTTGCTTTTTTTACTACTTCTTTTTTATTCTTATTTACAAGTAGTCCTGATACTAATACATTGTCTAAAACACTCATAGAATCAATTAGATAAGTTTGTTGGAAAACAAATCCACAATTACTTCTTCTAAAGTATGCTAATTCATCTATAGACATTTCTGTGATTTCATTATCATTAAAATTGATCTTACCTAAAGTAGGTTTATCCATTCCTGATAAAGCATAAAGTAATGTAGATTTACCTGCACCACTTGCCCCCATTATAATCGTGAAATCTCCTTCATAAATTTCTAAATCTAAGTTTTTAAGTACATGTTGTTGTAATCCATTATTAGAAAATGACTTACATAATTTTTCAGTTTTAATAATATTATTCATTCTTTTTCAACTCCTTACAACTACATAATACACTTTTATTTCTTAAATGACTTTAATTAATTCTTAAATATTTCTTAAATCAAACGAATGTATATTTTTACGATAAAACCTGGATTTGCATTAGCTAATTCTAACTTTCCGTTCATATTTTCCATAAAATAATTAGCTAAATATAGGCCAAGACCTGCACCATCTTCATCAGTAACATTTGATCCTCTTTTATATTTTTCTTTAAGTAATGGTAGATCAAATTCATCTACACCACTTCCATAATCCCTAAATTCTATTTTTAAATAATCTTCTATTAATTAAATATTTATATCTATTTTTGTATTAGCATATTTATATGAATTATTAATTATATTATCAAAAGTTTGTTGCATACGCATCTTATCTATATATATATTACAATTAGGTATATTATATTCATTTAATTTATTTAAATAATCAGCGTTCTTAATTAATGTATATAAAATATCTGAATTATAATTAGATGGATTAACATCTATTTCTGTTATTTCATTAATTGATGAATTAAATAAGTTATCAACTAATACTTTTATTTGATCAGCTTTAACATTAATTAAATTAAAGTATTCTTTTTCTTTCTCTACTTTAGCAATTTCATAACCAATTTCAGATGTTGATTTAATAGATGCAACTGGTGTTTTAATATCATGAGATAGTTTAGCAACTATTTCTTTTTTCTGATCATTTGCTTTCTTTTCAGCAATTCTTGCTTTTTTTAGTTCACTACGCATTAAATCAAATGATTCGGTAAAACTACCAAATATATGGTTTCTATCCATATATATCGGTATATCAAGATTACCTTGAGCTACTCTTGAAGCAAAATCTTCAAGCTCATTAAAAGGCTTAACAATACGCTTATTCATATGATATAAATAATAAATAAGAACAGCTACTTGAATAATTGATATAGTAATAATGACAATAATAATATAAGTTTTAGTTTTATTTAATTGCTTGTTTGTATTGTTTTCAATTAAAACTTTTCCAACTAAATTACCATCAACAATTAAATCTAAAATAATATCATTATTTTGTACAGCATCATTAATAGATTCTGATTTGGCTTTAGAAGTTTTAAAGGTAATAGTACCGCTATTATCTATTATGGTGTATTCTAAATCAGTTATATATTTTGATTCATCGTTATAATTTTTTTCAATTGTTTTAACAATCTCATTTATTTTAATTGTATCTTGTTTAACGGCTCCTACTCTATTAATTGCTAGAATGCATATAGCTATTTCTAAACCAAATAAAAGAATTAGAACCCCAACTATTAGTCCTTTTTTCAAATTGATTCACCTTCAAACTTATAGCCTTCTTTCCAAACAGTAATAATATATTTTGGATTGTTAGGATCTATTTCTATAGCTTCTCTTATCTTTCTAATATGAACATTAAGTGTCCCATCACTTGTCCATCCATCGTTCCATACATTTTTAAATAATTCTTCTTTAGTAATTAATCTCTTAGAATTAGCTACTAAATAAGTAAGTAATTTGAATTCTAAGCTTGTTAACTTTACTAGGGTGTTATCTACATATACACACTTATTGATATTATCTATTCTTAAATGTCCATCATTATAATCTTTAATTTCATCCTTCTTAAAACGTTTTAAAACAGCCTTTACTTTTGCAAGGATAACGCCTAAAGAATAAGGTTTTTCAATATAATCATCTCCACCAATATTTAATGCGATAATCTTATCGTCATCAGTATTTCTAGCAGAAACGAATAGGATTGGAATATTTGTTTTTTCTCTAATTTCTTTACATAAATTGAAACCTAAACCATCTTTTAAATTAATATCTAAAAGTATTAATTCCGCTTCATTATCATGTAAAAAATTAAGACATTCATTATAAGAATAAACTGCTTCTGTAACTACTCCAAAAAGATTAAAATATTCTTTTGTAGAATTAGCTAGCATTTCTTCATCATCTACTATTAAACAATCGTATTTCATAATATCACACCCTAACAATTATATTTTATAATATTTTAATTAAGAAATCTTTAAATATTTCTTAAATATTCTAATAACAAGAAAAAAGTTGGTTTCCCAACTTTTTATTTTTCTTCTTCAACTTCTTCAACTTCATTATCTTCTTCAAAGCTACTACCAATTGAATTAGCAAATGAATCATCGAAATTAAATACAAAGCCTTCATCTTCTTTAGTTTCTTTTCCTTCAGCTTGTGGTTCATAAATTTTATCTTCATTTACATCATTTTTTGGTTGTTCTTGTTCAACAATTTTAACTTCTTCAGCATAATTAGTTGCATCAGCTTCTTTTACTTCACCATCAATATCTGCTTTTTCAAAAGTATCATCAATTGTACGATTAAGTATTTTCTTTCTTCTTTCTTCATACATCTTTTCTTTAGCAAGACATTTTTCTTGTTTTTCTTTTGGCATCTTTCTAACTTTTTCAATATATTCAAGTCTTTCAAAATATAATTCAATATATTTTTTAACATCTTTAGCATTAACTAGTGTGTAGTTTCCATATACATCAATAACATATGCTTTAAATTTTCCAACGTTTTTAGTATTTAATTTAGCTTTTAAATCATTTAAATCAATTATAGTTTCAAGTGAATCTCTTGGAGATACAACTATTTTTTGATAAACTGGAATGTTTCTTTCATCCTTATATGTCCTTAAATAATCATAGTCTTTATTTTTGTGTTTTAAACCAAAACCTTTGATTTCAATACTATGGAATCCCATATTTGCGATAGTCATCTTAACACATTCATCACCAGTAACAGCATCAGTTTCAATTCTTGTTACTATTTTAATAGTTTTTGTTGTGATTCTATGTTCGAAAAAGTATTGTTTAACAAATAATGCAATAATTAAAACTATTATTATAAGACCAAACACAAAAACAAAATAAGGTGTGTTTTTTTCATTTAAAAATTCATAAAACATATTATTTACCCCCTTTATACGTAATATGCACATAATATCTAATTTTATTATATATTTAATTAATAAAATAATCAATTTTTTCTTTTTTTGTATAATAAAAAAGTCACTATAACTAGTGACCTCTTATTCTTTTTACATTTTTATTCATTTTTGTGTCTTCTATGATCTCTCATATATTAGTTTTTGTATATTTTCATTATCATAATCTAATAATTCAGTTTTCTCTAAATATTTATTCATATTTTTTCATTCCTACTCTCATAGCATTAAGAATTGCTAGAATAGCAACGCCTACATCTGCGAATACGGCAATCCACATATTAGTAATACCTAAAGCTGAAAGAATTAGAACAGCTATTTTTACACCAAGAGCAAATATAATATTTTCTATAACTACTCTCATAGTCTTTTTAGCTATTTTCTTTAATGTGATTAATCCTTTTAGATCATCTTTCATTAAAACTATATCGCTAGCTTCTATTGCTGCATCGCTTCCTAAAGCACCCATAGCTATACCAATATTTGCTGTAGCTAATACTGGCGCATCATTTATACCATCACCTATAAAGCAAGTTAAACCTGTATTATTATTCATAATATTATTTAATTCTTCTACTTTATTTTGTGGAAGTAGTGAAGCCTTATAATCGCTTAAATTAAGCATTTCTTTAACATGTAATGCTTGCTTATCATTATCTCCAGTAAGCATTATAGTTTTACTAAAGTTATTAAGTGATTTAATAACATAACTTGATTCTTCTTTTATCTCATCTGTGATTAAAATATAACCTAAATATTTATTATCTTTACAAACATAAACGATTGTTCCTGCTTCATCAACTATATCAAATTTAATATTATTTTCTTCTAATAATTTCTTATTTCCACATAATATTATTTCATCATTCTTTTTAGCGATTACACCTTTACCGCTTACGTTAGTTAATTCATATGAATTATCAATATCACTATTATAGTATTCAACTATACTTCTAGCGATAGGATGACTACTATTATATTCAGCAATAGCTGCATATTTAATTATTTCATCTTTTAATTCTAATGGATATATTTTAGATACTTTAAAATTTCCTTTAGTTAGAGTACCTGTCTTATCAAAAACAAATGTATTTACTTTATTAAATTGTTCTAAGTAATTAGAACCTTTAATTAAAATACCATATTTACTTGCTGCTCCAATTCCACTGAAAAATGATAAAGGAATAGATATAACAAGTGCACATGGACAAGATACTACTAAGAAGTTTAAGGCTCTATAAAGCCATTCTTGATAGTCTTTTGTTATTATTCCTGGTATTAAGAATAATAGTAAAGCTAAGAAACAAACTATTGGTGTATAGAACTTTGCAAACTTAGTTATGAAGTTCTCATATTTTGCTTTTTGACTTGTTGCATTTTCTACTAAATCAAGTATTTTAGATGCTGTTGAATCATAAAATTCTTTTTCAACTTTAACTTCTATTTGGCTAGTAATATTGACACATCCACTAATAACTAAATCATTAGTAAAAGCATCTTTAGGTAGTGATTCACCTGTTAAACTCTTAGTATCAAGTGATGTTTCACCTTTAATAATTATTCCATCTAAAGGTATTCTTTCACCAGGTTTAACTAGAATAATGTCTCCAACTTTAACTTCTTCTGGATCTACTACCTTAAATTCTCCATCAACAAGTAAATTGGCATAATCAGGTCTAATATCCATTAAACTAGATATAGACTTTCTACTTCTATTAACTGCATAATCTTGGAAATATTCTCCTATTTGATAGAACAATAATACAGCAACAGCTTCGCTAAAAGCAAATATTGCATAAGCACCTATTGTTGCTACACACATTAAGAAATTTTCATCAAATATTTGACCATGACATATATTTCTTATGGCTTTAAAAATAATATCATAACCAATTATTAAATATACTACTAGATATAGACAAAATGGTAGAATTGGGAAATCCATATCAACTACAGATTCTAAATTTACTATTTTATCTACAGTAAAAAGACTAAAAAATAAGATTAAAGATATAATAATTCTTATTAATCTTTTTTTCATTATCTTTTAACCTTGCAGTCTGGTTCTATTTTATTGATTGTTTTTTCAACTTCATCCATTACTGATTCAAAAATATCATCATTAATATCAATAATCATCTTTTGCATCATGAAGTTTATTGAACAACTATTAACTCCTTTAATCTTATTAATTCCTCTTTCCATTTTTGCAGCACAATTTGCACAATCTAAATCAATTAATCTAAAACTCTTTTGCATAATTAATCCTCCTATTCGTTAATATGGTCTAAACCGCAATCAATTATTTTTTCTACATGATCATCATCTAAGCTATAATAAACTTCTTTGCCTTGCTTTCTTGATTTAATTAGATAAGCATTCTTAAGAATTCTTAATTGATGACTTACAGCTGATAAAGTCATATTAAGTGCTTCTGCGATATCATTAACACATAATTCAGATACTTTTAAACAAGATAAAATTCTTATACGTGTTGAATCTCCAAATACTTTGAATAATTCAGCTAAATCATATAAGGAATCTTCATTTGGTAATTCTTTTTTTATGTCTTCTATAGACATGTTATCACTCCTTACACTTGAACGTTTATTCAACTATTCAACTATATTATAACACCTTTTTACGGAAATACAATAGATAAAAATAAAAAAAATGCAAGAATAATTCTCGCATTTTATTTCATGTAATATTTTTTATAATAAATTATTGGATAATAAGACTTCTTTGCTTTCTTTAAGCCTTCAAATCCTGCATCATCTTGTCTATTAATATATTTAATATTATATGTTTCAAGTGCATATTTAGAAAATAAGTTATTAATCATTTGATATACGCCTTTATATTCTATATTTGCTTTTTCAATATGTACATGTAATATATCAAAACTTATTTCTCCAACTGTAAAAGCTACTACTTTATCATCTACTTTAAGTATCATTCCAATGAAATCAAACTTATCATAGTTTTTAAGTATCTCTAAAGCCATATTAGCCTCATATATAGCCATTTTCTCTACAGGCCTTGCTAAATTATTATATTCATCTATAATGTTTTTAATGTTCTTTTTATTTATTATTTCTACCTTATATGTTGGATATAAGCTTATAAATTTTTTAATATGTCCTTTTTTCTTATCATATTTTTTGGTTTCTAAATATGCTAAATCAGAAGCATCATATACATAATCTTTCCTAAAATCTATTTCTTCTACATTTTTATCATTAAATAAAGATAGATATTGTTCTGGAATTAATGTAATCTTTTCATCTTTTATTTTATTAATTGCTTTATTAAAATCTCCTAAAGGAAATAAATACCCATCATTAGATTTTATAATCACAAAATCATCTTCCATATAATATGTGTAATTATAGAAATCTTTCCACATGAATATACCACCAATTGTTAAATCTGAAATATAGTAATTCTTTTCTTTCAAAAAGGGTTTTATTAGATTTAGATCTATAAATGTTATTTTTTTATATTTCATAATCTAGTCCCATATTATTATTTCATCATTTACTATAGTCCAGTAATTTCCATCTATTGTTGGCTTTTCTGCGCTATAAAAATAGATTGTTGCATTAAACAATTGACTATTTTTAGTTCCTTTTTCATCACTTGGCCAATTATCCCAAGTATCTTTAGTACCTTTAAAGAACACTCTTTCTATTGGTTTATAATCTGAGTTGTCTGGCTTATAAAATGATTTTTCATCTAACTTTAATGTATCTTCAGATAAAATAACTACATCAGTAAGCTCAGAACAATAAGAAAAGGAACCTATTTTTATATCTTTGACTTTAGTGCCAAGAGTTAATTTTTTTAACTCATATGATTCAGCAAAAGCATTTGCTTGAATAAATGTTACATTATTACCTATTATTATTTCTTCTACTGTATCATTTCTCCTATGAAATTGATCATTAAAAATTATACCTTGTTCAATAGATGTTGCTGAATTTGAAATAGTTACTTTCTTTATGTTATCTTTATAAGCTAATGCATAATCGTTTATAATATATGAATTTATTGTATCACTTCCAAAAACAAATGAATCAGGTGTTATAACAGTTTCTTCATTACCTAAGTAGCATGTTAAATAAGCATTATCATCTGTCTTTAAGAATACAAAATCATCTTTTATTACAATTGATGAAGTACTATTTTCATCTTTTACAACAAGAGCATTTTTAGCAATACGTCCATTTGTTTTATATCCTTTATTTATTTCTAGGCTTGATTTATTTATTACTTCAACAAGTCTATTACATTCATTATATCTTCCAACAGTATAAACATCATCCAATTTATTATCACTACCAAATGCATGACTTTTTATTTCAGTTACATTTTTTCCAATTGTTACACTTGATAAATTATAACATCCTCCAAAAGCATAACTTTCTATAACATTTACGGCATCTGATAAAACAAGTGTTACCATTTCGTTATCTATAAATGTTTCTTTTGCAATATCATAATTTGTAATAGTTTCTCCGTTATGAACATAACTACTAGGAGTTATTATATTTTGTTCGTTTCCTGTATAATTAAATAATACACTCGCAGTATTAGTATGAACAAATGAAAAACCATTAATTTTGACAATACTTGATGGTTCGTCTATGCTTGTATGTATTGCATAAGCGTGTTCGGTAATACAAGTTTCATCATCTTCATCATTTAAAGTTAGATTAATATTTGATAAATTATATATTTCAACTAGCTTATCACATCCACTAAAAGAATATTCTCCTATTTCTTTTAGAGATTTTGGCAATGTTATTTTTTCTAAATTTTCTAAATACCTAAACGCATGATATTCATCATCATCATAATCTACTATTTTTGTAACTCCTTCTGGAATAACTAATTCAGTTGCATTATTATCTTTTACTCCAAGAATTATAACATCATTACCATCAAGCTTGTAATAATAGTTTTTTAACAATTCATCATAATTTGTCTTTTCTGTTATATTGTCTTTAGTAATATTACTATCTTTATTTTTTCTACAACCAGCTATGCATAAACATAAAGGCAAAAATGCAAGTAAGTATCTTTTTTTCATATTAGCCTCCTTTTAGAAATAAAAACGGCGATTAGGCCGTCTTTTATTCTTCTTCCTCAACTACAGGCATATTTACATTATGATATACATCTTGAACATCTTCGTTATCTTCAAGCATATCTAAGAATCTTTGGAATTTTTCCATTTGTTCACCATCTAAATCTACATAATCATTAGGTGTCCATGTGATTTTATCATCATCAAATTTGATTTCTGGATCAGCATCAGTTAAAGCTTTTCTAACAGCATTATAAGCTTCTGGTTTAGCAGTAACTGTAACCCAACCATCTTCATCTACTAATACTTCATCAACATCACAATCAGCCATTAATAAAATTTCAAGTACTTCATCTTCAGTCTTTCCTTCAAATGAGAATCTTGCTTCGTTTTTGAAACTGTGAGCTGCACATCCAGGTACACCCATTTTAATTCCACATTTTGAGAAGATTGTAGGAATTGTAGCTGCTGTTCTATTTCCATTATCAGTTAAGCAGTCAACGATAACCATTGAGTTATTGTGTCCGAAACCTTCAAATCTCTTATAGATATATGATTCAGCTGCACCTCCAGCTGCTTTTTCAATTGCTCTTTTAATAACATCTGCAGGAACTTGATCTTTCTTTGCTCTAGCAACAACGCTTCTTAAAGCAAGGTTGTTTACTGGGTCAGGGTTTCCTTTAGCTGCCATATATAATTCTTTTCCATATTTTGCATATAATTTTGATTTTACTGCGGCTGTTTTAGCCATAGATGCTGCACGTACTTCATGTGCTCTTCCCATAAATAACACTATCCTTTCTAATTTCGATACATTAAGATTATACATAAAAACATTCTATATTTCAAGATTTTATTTTATATAATAAATAAAAAATTATTGAACTCTTAATATTACGCATTTTAAATAAAGCTGTTCTTCTGAGTTTAAAAGTGTAGGATGATCTGGAGATTGTATTCTAAAATCAATTAATTGTACTGTTCTTTTACTATCTTTAACAGCATCATTAATCATTTCAAAGAATAGATTTGGAGTCATGTGCTGGCTACAAGAAAATGTTAATAAATAGCCACCCTTTTTTATTATTTTTAAAGCTTGTAAGTTTATTTCTTTATATCCCTTATAAGCTTTTTTTATTGAATCTTTGCTTTTTGAAAAAGCAGGTGGATCAAGAATGATTGTATCATATTTATTAATTATTTCTTCTTTTCTTAAATAGTTAAAAGTGTCATCACAAATAACATTTATATTGTTAAAGTTGTTTAATTTTGCATTATATTCTATATCTTCACATGCTTTTTTAGATATGTCTAGAGCATCTACTTGTTTTGCTCCATTCTTACATGCATTTAAAGCAAAGCCACCAACATTAGAGAAACAATCAAGCACAACTTTATCCTTACAGTAATATTTTACGTTATCTCTATTTAATTTTTGGTCTAGGAAATATCCCGTCTTTTGGCCGTTTTCGATATCTACGATAAACTTAATACCATTTTCTAAAACTTCTACTTTTGGATTAAATTCATTGTATAAATATCCCTTCTTTTCTTCTAAACCTTCTTTTTCTCTAGTAGGCATATCATCACGCTCATATATACCTTTGCATTTTGTTTCACTAACTAATATTTTAACTATCGTATCTTTGATTTTATCCATTCCTAAAGACATGAACTGAACCGATAAAAAGTCTCCATATTTATCTACTACTAAACCAGGTAATTTATCTGCTTCAGAAAATATTAGCCTACAACAATTAGAATTATTAAAATTTAGATTTAATCTATGTTCTATAGCATATTGAATTCTTCTTCTAAAGAAGTCTTCATCAATTATTTCATTCTCATTAAATGATAAAATCCTAACCATTATTTTAGATATTGAATTAAAAAAACCATAGCATAAGAAAGAATTATCAGATGTATATACCTTACAGATCTCTCCATTAACAATGCTTCCCTTAAAATGATTTACTTCATTATTAAAAATCCAAGGGAACCCTTCTAATTTTTCTTTTTCTTCAAATTTGTTTAAATATACTTCTAACATAAAAATCACCTACAACCTATTATAACATAAAAAAGATGGAATAAATCCATCTTATAATATGTTTTTTATTAACTAAGTATTGATACAACTACAACAACAAGTAAAGCAATAATCGCAACAATAGCTAAAACGGATACTACTACTTTTGTTATAAATTTACTCTTTTGTCTTAGTGCATCAATCTCGTTATATTCTTTTGTAAACATTTCATATTTTTCAAGTGCATATGAGCATAAAGTATAAGACTGTAGACTTATAATATCTTCTTTTAATCCTTTTAGTCTCTTATCATCATATACTTTTGTTCTTCTCATATTCGCAAAACTTAAAGAAATGTGTTTAGATAATTCATCTACTTTTTTAGTTTCAAAATCTACTTTTTTTATAAAATTAATTCTTTCAATTTGCGATATTGAATCTTTAAAATCTCCTAATCTTTCAAACAAAGAAAGAGCTTCATCTAGTCTTTTTTCATTTATTATGCTTGATGCATAATTATAGATTTGAACTTTAAAACTGTACTTATCATTTTCTGAATCTTTATATTTATCTAATTCATCTAATATATTAAGTGCATCAATATGCTTTTTACTAGATATTAGATTATTTATTTTCTTTATTAATTCAGCTTTTTCATAAGCTAATATTTCTTCTTCAATTCTTCTTTCTAAATCTTCAATCTTATTTTTTAAATTAGTATCTGCGAACTTTAAAGCTTTTTCATAGTTAGGATTATCTTTAATGACTATTCTTTTCTTTATTACTTCTTCTTCACTTCTACAGAATAAGGAAGCTAGCATTTTATAATAATAAGCTAAAGCGCATGTGTAATCAGTGTTTAATGATTTTTCAACATATTCATTAACTTTACTAAATTGACCATCCTTTAAGAATAATCCTATTCTTCCTAGATTGTTTTCTAAAGATATTTTAGATACTGCTTTTTCTCTAGCTACTGCTTGTTCAGTACTAACTATTACTTTTTCACTTATAGTAAATAATTTATCTATTCTCTTTAATAATTCATCTAAACTACCATTTATATCTTGTGCTTGAAATCTAAGTAGTTCTTCAGGAATATCACTTTTATCCATGTCAAAGAAACATGGAATTAAATATTTTTTATGGTCTTCCATCATTAAAGAAATGAATCTTGACCATTCATTCTTTTCCCATGTAGCATTAAAGTATTCTTTACATGATCCAATAGATAACATTACTTTTGAACTCATTAAAGCCGCAAAAATAATTGGTTCATATGTGTTTATTTCTACATTCTTTAAAGATATTCTTGAAAAGAATACTCTATAACCTTTTTTTAGTAATTCGTTATAAATAGCTTCTGCCTTTAAAGAATCTTTTGATCTATTGTTTAATGAATCATGTTCTTTATAGCTAATAAATATATCATAAGCTTCTTCTTTTTGAGAGATTGCTAAAATGTCTTTTTGAATCTTATCAATTGTTTGTGCTTCTTTTTCATAAACTTTTTTAGCTACAACATCTGCATTATTAATAGATTCTTTATAATCAAGGTCATCAAAAATGCTTTTTACAACAGTTCTATGACAAGTAGGTACTTTCTTTCCATCTATTGTATCTATATATTCAATTCCATAACGACATAGACAAATACCCCAGTGTGCCTCAGCATTATTAGGATCGTCTATTAAAATGTTATCATATGTTAATTGCGCTTTATCAAATTCATTTTCTCTTCTAAGGCTATTTGCTCTATTGAATAAAGTAACTTTCTTTTGATCATCTGTTTTAACTATAGTTTGTTCAGTACCACAGAAATCACATGTAGCAACACTTGCCTTATCGTCATAATGAATATGACCTCCACACATCTTACATCTACACGATCCCATAGGATCACCTCTTTACTACTTATTTAACTTACATAATCTATTTCTTTTATCCATTAAATCATTAATTTCAGCTAATTGTTTTTTAGCTTCATCAAGATTTTCGCTTGTTATACTTTCCTTTAAATCGCTATATTTAGCGCTTATTTCATTTTCTACATCTACTAATTCGCTAGCAGACATTGGATCGCTATATTTAACTTTTTCAACGAATTTATGAATATCTTTATTGAAATCTTCATCGCTTGTTTTGTTTTCAAGTGATTCAACTTCTACTTTAAAATTATTCATAAATGCAGTTTTTTGTTTTTCTTCTTTTTCAATATCTTCAATAATTGATTTAGCTCCAACAGTAATTAATACACCTATTGCTGCTAAACCAGTTAATACTACTAAAATAACTACAGGAACAAATACAGGAACAAATACAAATATATTAGCAACTATTAAAGCAACTGAAATTATTAATTGAAGAATTAAATAAATAATACTTACTCTAATAACTGGAATTCCATATACTTTGCTTCTTAGTGAGCTAGATTTCTTAAATACAAGAACTCCAACATAGCATTGTACTGCTAGGGCAACTAATACTCCAATATAACTAACAATGAATGTTGCAAAACATTTTTTGTCAAAAGGTATTACAAATACTAAAACTGAAAACATTATAGCTATTATAGCCATAATAGCAAAATAAATTTTTAATCCTTTACTCATAATTATTCACCTTTCTTCTTTCCACAGTTTGGACAGAATTTACCAGTTATATTCTTTTCACCGCATTCACAGTCCCATGTTTCTTTTACTTCTGGTTTTTTAGTTCCGCATTCAGTACAGAACTTTCCTCTATTGATTGTTCCACAAGATGGACAAGTCCATCCTTTAGGAGATTCTGGCTTCTTTGCGCCACATTCTGGGCAGAATTTTGTTGTAATTCCTACTTTACCACAAGTTGGACAAGTCCAACTATCTTTTAGAGCAGCTCCTACGTTTGCACCCATTTCTTTTGTATCTTCAAATACTGGCTTCATAGCATCTTTAGCAACATTTACTACTCCACCTAGTGCACCTAAAGCAACACCTACGCCTACTACATCACCTATACCAGCACCAGATCCAGATCCTCCGCCTTTGCCCATGTTTTCAACTGCTCCAACACCAACTTGTCTTTGAGTTTCTTGTTGGTAAGTGTAGCCCTTCATTTGCATTTCTTGAGCTTCTGCTTGTGCTTTTAGTCTATAAGCTTCAGCTTGTGCTTGAGCTTTAATAATTTCTTCTTGAGCTCCTGTTTGTGCTTCAACAATTCTTCTTTGTTGTTCTGCTAATGCAACATCTTTCTTAATTTGTTCATCTTTTACTAATAAATATTTTTCTGCATATTGTTCTTTTAGTTTTCTAAAGTTAGGATCATCATCAGGTGTAGCAATATTATTTACATAGAATTCAGGAATATATAGACCATATTCATCAAACACTTCATTGATTTCTTTCTTTAATGCATCTGCGATTTGCTCTACATGTGCATCTACTTCTAAAATGTTAATATTGTTTTCCTTAATAATTCTAGATAGAATAGCTTTTACTTTACTTACTACTAAAGCTCTAAATTTACCTGTTAATACTTTAACATTATAAATACTATTAGTATCAACGATATCTTCAGTTTTTAAACTATTAGTTGTACCTACTAATTTAATTAATAATTTTCTAGAATCACTTACTTTAAGTGTGAATTCACCACTAGCTCCTAGTTCTACTACTAATCCTGAAATAGGATCAAACATTCTAACCTTAGAATCTGTTCCCCATTTTACATTAGTGTGGAATACTGTATTTACAAAGTAAACCTCAGTATGGAATAATTCTTCTCCACCTGTAGGAATCTTATAAATCTTATCTAGAAGTGGTAATTTTTGCGTAGTTAGGGTATGTCTACCTGCTCCAAACAAATCTAACGCTTTACCATCTCTAAAGAAGATTGCTTCTTGAGATTCATGAACGATTAATTGAGTTCCTAGATTAAAATCTTCTGTAGGATGCTTCCAAATTAATACGTCATTTGGTCCTTCATACTTGATAACACTAATAATTTCTTTTCCCATGCTTATTTCTCCTCACTCTCAATAGGATTTTTTACTTCAATATTCTCTAGAGAAAACTCTAGACATATTGTTAATACCTCGTTTCTTGTTCTTCCTGTCTCATTAGCAATCTTATCGATTTCTTTTATTAATTCAATAGGAAGTCTTGCGGAGATAACACTTGTTTCTCCTTTATATTTCTTTTGTTCAATTGTTAGTTTTTTATTCATATACATCACTCCTAGTTTAATTATACAACAAATGTATTACATTTGTAAACATTTTGTTATTTAACTAGAAACAAATGTCTAACAAATCCAATAAACCATCTATCTCAAAATATAAGTATAACGGCTTTATTCCGCCCTTAAACTCTACATCAATATCAAGTTTTGTAAAGTCGCTTACTGGATTAATTTTGACTTCTTTTATGAATTCATCTTCTTTATCATTGCTTATTTTTAGAGTTCCATGTGCTAATCCTCTATAAGTAATTGATAATTTTTTATTGTGATCAAAATTAAAATATTTAAATCCAATTAATGTTTTATCAGTTATCTCACTTATGAATCTTACATCTTTATCATTATTAACATTTGGGAAATGTTCACTAAATATTTTATTTGATCCATGTGGCATTTTACCATTTGTAATATTACAAGCTATACAAGCACTGTATTTTCCTTTAGCTTTAAGAGGTGCACCATTTAATCCACATGAAGTTGTTTCAACTTGATTAAATGTTCCATCATTATTCATAAAAATTTCTTCAGCGCAGCCTTGTCTACTATAATCTGATTTATGAGTTAATCTGTGATAGAAAATATAATATTTACCATTTATATATTCTATAGATCCATGTGTAGTTCCAGTCATATTTAATCTATTTTCTTCTTTTCTTCCTTTATATCCAATATCACCATTAGAAACTAATGTTCCCATAAATTTAAAATCTTTATCAGGATAATCACTTATTGCATAACATAATTCATGATTTTCTTTAGATGAATATATGAAATAATATTTATTATTGAATTTTCTTATTGAAGATCCTTCAAAGAAAGGATGAGCTTCAAAGCTTGTTCCTTTGGTATTATATGGAATAATATGATGTGGTTTTTCTTTTACAGTAACCATATCATCTTCTAAAGTAGCCATGATTGCACCATTAACGCTATCCTTTTTTGCATATTCAATTATTTCTTCTTTAGTCTTTCCAAACATATTAGCTTCTAATTCGATTAATTCATCGTTTTTTAAAAAGCTTTCAAGGTTTTCTTCATAATCATATTGCGTTCCATAATATAGCCTAATTACACCATTATCGTTCATTACAGCAGGATCAAATGGAACATAATCTAACATTAAATCTCCATTCTTATATTTAACAAAACCAATGAACTTAAAAGGACCAATTGGTTTATCAGATTTAGCAACACTAATAGGACCAAAATATCCTCCTACTCCTCTAAATCCACTCATTGCATAATATAAATAATAATTATTATCATTTCCTTTTACACAGTCAGGAGCATACATGTATGGACGCTCTTTATAATTTGGATCATTTTTAGCTTCATAGCTTATTCCTTCATACTTCCAGTTCTTTAAATCCTTTATATCGGCAGAATACACTACGTAATCTAACATACAAAAAGTGTCTCCACCTTCTTTATCATGAGACCCATATACATATACTCTATCATCAAATACATGTGGTTCACCATCAGGAATAAATTCATTTAATGGTAAATAGGGATTAAATATTTGTTTTTTCATAATATCACACCTTCACAATATAATTATATTATAAATATAAAGAAAAATAAACGAGTCAAAACTCGCTTATTTTTCTTTAGCATTTGCAATTAATCCGATAACACCACCAACAGCATTTAATAATACATCTGATAATATTCCAAATATAATATTTAATACTAAGATTGCACCGCTTTTTGAGTTCTTTCCCATAAACGATAAAATGATGTTAAGAAATGAAGATGCAGCTACAATAATGAAAAATATTAACACCGCATTAAATGCTTCTCCACCATCAGATTTAGCTGCTGCTGCAATAGATGTAGGAACAACAATTCCAGCAAAAATAATAGTCAATACTATTGAAACAATAGCAGCAATAATCATAAGTATTCTTTGTGCTTTTCTCATCTTTTTAACCCTCCTACCTTTAATTTTATCATAGAAAAAAAAAAAAAAAAAAATAGACATTTTGTATAAATCAAATGTCTATTTCCTTTTTTATTATTCTGTTTTTTGTTTTGACGCCATATTTCTAGCAATAAGACCAAATATTCCAGCAACTAGGTTTAGTTCTATTCCTGATATTGCTCCAAAAACTATGTTTGCAATCATTAATCCTTTACTATTACTATTTTTTCCTTTAAAACTTAAAACAATATTTATTATTGCTAAAATAAGGAAGAAAATAAACATTATACCTAGAACTAGGAATAAAGCTTCGAAATATTCTATACCATATTCTGCGCTATCATCTGCTAGTTTTTGCATTACTTCTGTCATATTAGAGAATGCAATAAACATAATTGATAAGAAGAAAAAGGCAATAGCTGCACAAATAGACATAATTCCGCCAACTAAGAATAATATTCTTTTTGCTGTATTCATATAAATCACTCCTTTAATTTTATTATATAATCATTATATATAAAAGAAAAGAAAAAACTGATGAATCCATCAGTTTACTCTTTCTTCCTTTTTTCGTTCTATTAATCCAAATATCCCGCCCAGCGTGTTAACATATACTCCTGATAATAGACCAAAAATAATATTTAAAATCATAAGACTATTTCGATTACTATCTTTTCCTTTAATTGCTAATCCAGCATTAATTAAAACAATAAAGGCAAGAACAATAAATATTACACCTATAGTTGAAATAAAAATCTTTCCTTCTCTTAATGACATTGATGGTCTATTTAAGCCATCTAGCATTCTTTGTAGTGCTTCTTCATCTCCGATAGAAACAAACAAAGATATAGCCATAAAGGCAAAACCAATCAACATTAGAAGAGCAAAGATACATGCAATAATCATTAATACTTTTCTTGCAGTAGACATGCTTTCATCTCCTCACAAATGAGTATTATATCATTATTATTATTAATGTAAAGAAAAAAGCGTTCTCATAACGCTTTTTATCTTATTTCATAATTGTTTTTTTCTAAAATGTCTAGTGTCTTAGCGAAATTTTCCTCTTTTACTAATACATAATCTGTATTAAATGTAGATACTACAAAAATAGGAATATTGTTATTAGCAAGTAATGTAGATATTTTTTTAATAATTCCTATTAAATCAAAATCTAATTGTTCTTCTACTCTAAAACCTCTCCAATAATTAGATACTTCTATAACATCTTCTAATATATAATTCTTATCATGAACAATTGATATTTCTTCATCAGTTTTCGCTAAAAAGATAAAATCTTGCTTAAAATCTATGTTTTTTAGCGTCTTAACTTTAGAAATAGATAATATATTGTCTATTTTCTTGATTTTCATATTATAGTAAATGTCCTAGTATTTCTTCATATTCTTTATCGATTAAATATTTTGGAGCAACATCAAATGCAGTGAAGCATCCTGTTTGTCCTTCTTTATTTAATCTATAACATGCTCTTGCAAAGCTTACTAATATTTCTCCAGTAAAGAATGGGTTAGAATCTAATTCAAGTGTTAATTCAATTAAGTCTTTATAATTAGCTCCAAGTCCTGTTGCACCAGTTCTAATTACATGTCCTCCATGAGGCATTCCTGAGTGCTTTTCTTTTAATTCTTCTAACGAAATGAAATGAACAGTTGTATCATAATCAGCAAAATAATTTGGCATTTCTTTAATTTCTTTTTCAATTCTTGCTTTATCAGCGCCTTCTTTAGCAACTACATAACATAATCTTGTATGTTTTTCTCTTGTAGATAGTTCTGGATTAGAACCACTTCTAACAGCATCTAATGCTGCTTTTACAGGTACTGTATATTGTTTAGCATCAAGTACTCCTTCAATTCTTCTAATCGCATCGCTATGTCCTTGGCTTACTCCCTTACCCCAGAATGTATAATCTTTTCCATTAGGTAAGAAAGCATTTGAATATAATCTTAAAATTGAGAAGAATCCTGGATCCCAACCTACAGAAATAATCCCTACATTCTTTCCTGATTTTGCACTAGCATCAACATTCTTAAAATGTTCTAATATTCTTGCATGTGTGTCAAATGAATCAACTACATTGAAGTATTTAGCTAATTCTGGTGTTTGCACAGGTAGGTCAGTTGCTGAACCACCACATAATACTAATACATCAATTTTATCTTTATAATCTAAAATATCATTTGCACTATAAACATTAACATCTGTTTCTGTTTTTACTGTTTTAGGATCTCTTCTAGTAAATACACCTACTAAAACCATATCCTTACTATTACTAATAGCGGCTTCTACACCTCTACCTAAATTTCCATATCCATATATACCAATTCTAATCATATGAATTCCTCCTTAAAATCAATTAAAATTATAACATTATAGACCTAAAAAAACAATAAATATGACTATTGTTATTTATTATTATAAATATAAGTTGCATTTATATTTAGTTTATTAATAATAAATTTAAATTATAAAAATATAAATAACAAATAATAAAAAAAGGCTTAATAGCCTTATTTCATACTTTTTCCACACTTAGAGCAGAATACTGCATCTTCACTTTCTAAATAACCACAATGTGGACATCTTACTTTAATAACTGTATTACCTTCACTACCATTTCCCTTATGATTAATATTAATAGTAGCTTTACCTTGAACAGCTTGATCCATCATATCAATTGATTTATCTGTCATTTGCATTCCTTTATCAATAGACATGTCTATAAAATCTTCATATCCTCTTTCTTTAGCACGCTTATTTGCAGCTTTTCTAAATTTAAATGAATATATAATCATTGCGATAAAAGCAATAAAAAATAATCCCATCATTATGCCAACAGTTATAATAAAAATTGTCATATTTCCAAATTCATAAATCATATATCTTTCCTCCTCGATTATTATTATATCAAAAAAAAAAAAAGGAAGTGATTCAAATTCACTTCCTATATTATTAATACTTTTAAAATTATATAGAGTATGTTTTATAACTATTTAATGTTGCTACACTTGGAAAATCAGACCAAGAGATTGTTCCATTATTAGATGTTAAAGTAGCATCTATAGTTATAACTGATACTATTTTAGCGTTAATAGTTATCTTATCTAGATATAAGTTGCTATTTATTGTAGTTGTTGTTAAACCTAAATTGATATCTCCAAATGCTGTAGAACCAACTAATTTTTCACCATCTAGTGTTACATTATAACTGTTATTCTTTCCACTATAAGATTTTAATACTTCTTCAATCTTTGGATCTACTGACTCAGCATCTCTAATAGCATTTGCAACCATATCACCAAAGTTACAAATCCATATAATTTGTTCTAATGCATCTTTACCAAAATCAGATAAACTCATCTTTCTTGTATCTGTAGATGTTGATCCAATTAACGGTTTAGCGCTACGCTTAATATAAATCATATCATTTAAAATATAAATATTTGATTCTGTTGTTGCCTTTGTAGCAATTATTACATAAGGAACCTTTAAGTAAATGTGTGCTCTTAGTTTTCCTTCATAATCAAAATCTATTTTAGCATTAACTGTAACACCAGCTACTTTAATCCCGATTAAATCTAGATCAACAGTACCACTTAATTCAATTTCACCATTATTATAGTTGTTTAATAAAGCCTTAATTAAGTTACCAATACCATTAAAGTCTAAACATCCACTATAATTAGCACTTGTAATTTCCTTATCTTCTAGTAAGATGAAATTACTATTTAATATATCACCATTGATTTCAAAGTTAACTGTATTCAATCCTTTTATTTGACCATCTTCTCTATAAATAGTGATATAATGATTATCTCCTAAAGTGTTAGTTCCAAAATCAATTTTTAATTTGTCTGTATCAACAAATACCCCTAATTGACTTAAATCAATAAAATCATTTAACATTGATAAATCAAATGATGTTACTTTTTCACTTACGCTATTAAATAATTCATCAAAATCACCATTTGTATTAACAATAGTTCCTAAATAATTAATAGCCATCTTAATAGTATCATTATCAATTTTTAGAGCATCAATTGCATAATTAGCAACATCAATTAATTCATTGAAGCTAATCTTAAATTTAATTGATTGAGTTGTTGTGCTCTTTATTGGATCACTATTATTAATGTTTGTAATTGTTTGGCTGAAATTTAAGAAACACATATTATCAATAATACTTGCTTCTACATAGAATCTCTTAGCACCCTTAAAGATAATTAACTTACCATATAATGATAAACCAGGATTTGGTTTAAATGTATTAATTATAACATCAGCATAAATATCATATCCATTTACATGAAGTTCAAATCCAATATGATATCTCCACTTTTCTACTATTTCTTTTAATTGCTCAGCATATTCTAATAATAGATATATTTCATCTTTATTAATATTTGCATCTGGTAATGTAATAGCTTTTTCTTCTTTTTCTACTACATCAGCAGCTACTACTATATCAGTAGTTGTAACATTTAGTTTTAATCCCTTAAAAACTGTTACTTTAACATTTCCTAAAATATTTGAAATAGAGCTTAAGTTAGCCATTATTTCTACTTTTTCAGTTAAGGCATTTAAAGTAATACCGCTTAATATTTCATCTAAATCAAATTTAACATCTAAATCATCAGTTTTAATATCTAATTCAAATACATTATTGATTTCTGCGATAAATCCTTTAATGCCATTTAAATTAATCTTAATTGAAGTTTTACCAATTAAAGCATATACTTCATTATTCTTATACATTAAAGTAATTCCATTAATGATTAAACCAGAATAGTTAACATTTAAAGTAGCTTCTACTTCTAAGTCCTTATTTAGATAAACATTACCTGTAACCTTTAAATCTTTATAAGCTACATCAACATTTATACCATAAGCACCATATTCAACAGCTTCTTTAATATCATCAATTAACCAATTTAATTCTTTTAAGCTAATGTATTCTTCTGTATTAACATTAATTGTTTTAATAGTTGCTTCAGTTGCTTTAACATTTAACTTAAATTCTTCATTAGAAACATTTAAGCTCAAACCACTATTAATCTTAACATTTAATTTGCCGATTAATTCTGATTCACTTGATAAATCAAGTAAAGCACTTAAACTGCTTTCTCCTTCGCTTAGATATATGTTATTTAATAACTTGTCTATATCTAATGCAGGAAGATTACTAGCTAAACTTAATATTTCATTTATAGTTGCTTTAATCTTAATATTCTTAAAGCTTACATAAACTGTATCTTTAATGAAATTTAACTTAATATTATTAAATTCATAATCATTATATTTAATAGTAAATATTCCTTCAGCATTTAATTCTTTATCAAAATATACGTTTCCACTTAGAATTAAATTTTCATAATTACCACTAATTTCAAAATTATAAGCTTCATAATTAATAGCGCTAATTATATCATTTACTAACCAATCCAAATTAGCTATATTGATATAATCAATTTCAGGATTAAGTTCTGCTTCTAATTCTGTTTCTTTAACACTTAAATTTAAATTAATATTTTCAATAGTTACATTTAATGAATCACTCTTATTTACACTAATCTTGAAATCTTTTAGAATGTCTAAATACTTTTCTAAGTCAATTTCTAAATCAAATGAATTTGTATCATTAATTGTAATTACTAATGTCTTTAATACATCTAAGATATCACTTAGTTTAATATTTATATTATCAAACTTAATATCTTGGTTCATAAATTTATTAATATCATTAATATTAAATTTAACAGCAATATTATTAAATGTTAAATAAATTGTTTCATCATTATAATATACGTTGATATCATATTTATCATTAATGTTAATTAATCCACTAACAACGCCGTTATCATAAACTGCGTTTGCCTTAATATCAATGTTTTCTACTTTAGTTGTAAGAGATATTTCTAAAGGCTTATTCATTAATGCTTTTATTTCATCAACGATGAAGAACATATCTGATATATCATTATATGTTTCATCAATAGTTGGATAAACATATTTGTTTTCATCTTTTGTCATTGTTAAAATGATTTCATTTCCAAATACATCTACTACAGCGTAAACATTATCAAATTTATAATAATCACCATCTAATGTAGCGTTAATATCTACTTTAGCATTAATTCCCATCAAATCTAAATCCATCTTAATTGTTGCTTTCTTACCACTTGTAATAATTTTAGAATTATTTACTTGAGTTAATATAGCATCTAAATCAAATGAACTATTTCCTGTACTATCAGTTTTTATATATTCTTTAACTTTATTTATATCAACTTTATATTTGTTTTCACCAATCATTAAGTAAACATCATTACCTTCATAATCAACAAATATTTCATCTATTTTTGCTTTAACTGCAATGTTCTTTCCTAATGATATATTTAATTTTCCATCTAGTTTAGTATCAAAGGCATCTACTGTAATTTCAAAATCATTCATAGTTCCCTGGATTAGTGGTCCAAAAATTTCTTGAAGATATTGAATTACTCCCTTTTCATCATCATCTAAATTGTTTGCTGGATTATCATTAATATGTTCTTTGAATTTATCTTTATCAGGTATTTCAAATAGACCATATTCAATAACTTCTGTCATATTACACTTACATGTAATACTTCCAAGTCCAGGCATTTGAATATCATATACTTCATATGTATCAACTTCTACAGGTGTCCAATCACTTGTTAAAGTAATTGTTAGTGTTGTTTCTTTATATACTGGATATTCTTTTGCTCCACCTATAGTTTTTGTTTCTTTTTGTTTCTTTGGTGTTGAAGTAAATGGATCAAGTGTTAAGCTTAAAATATAATTTGAACCACTTGCTTCTATTTTTGCATCTTTAATTGTCTCTTCATTTAGAATATATGCTTGGAATTCTGTAGGATGCCAACCATATTTTTCGAAGAATACTTCTTGAGTGATTGTTGAATATTTATCACTATGATTCTTTCTTACAACGACTTGATCGTTTTGTAAGAATTTTTCTTCATAAACATGTACTAAAGAACTATCACTAATTGTTTCAATATAGCAACCATCTTTAGTTACAATTCTTGTGTTCTTAAGTTCTTGGTTATAATTTATAACTGCAACTTTAGCTTTAACTGTACCTGTAGTAACAGTTTTAAATTCTGATGTATGTTTAATAACCCAGTTACAAATAGCTGCGTTATCTTTAGCAGAATAATCAAGTGGATTTCCAGATGATGGTCTTTCAATCTCAAATGATTCAGTCTCCTCAGCTAATACAACATGCTTTGTATTAAACATTTTTATGATGAATACTGTTGCAACAACAAGCAATGCTGTAAAAAATATAATTAATTTCTTATGTCTAATTCGTGGTGTCTTTTTAATCTTCTTTGGTTTTTCATCCATAATATTACCCATAAGAATCATCTCCTTTTCAAAATATCCATAAAACAATTTATTGTTTGCCCATAGATATCGATTATATTTTAACTTTTTTTATAAAAAAAGTCAAATTAAAGCGATTTCCTTTGCATTTTCTTTACATTTAAGAGGCAAAAAAGGCTATTTTTAGACTAAATGTATAAAAAAAAGACTCCTTGAGGAGTCCTTCTTATTTAAACCATAAATAAAAACCTAAAGCCATTAATACAGTAATTATAAGCGTAATTACATATATTAGCCATTCTCTTTTAGAAGTATATTTTGTTATTTTATCGCTATCAATATGACTTGTTATTTTTCTAAATGGATCAGATATAAAGCCAAATATAATTGAAAGTACTCTTTTCATAAATACCTCCTACTTTAAGAACATGTCAATGTATTCAACAAGTTTTTCTCTATCTGCTACTCTGAGCATAATACCTTCTGTTGTAATACTGATATGTCCAGTCTCTTCACTACATACAATTGTTAGTGCATCACTAACTTCACTTATACCAAGGGCTGCTCTATGTCTTGAACCCATTGTTTTATCACTTGATTCCGATTGTGTTAATACATAATAAGCACCTGCACAACGTATCTTATCTCCTCTAATAATTACGGCACCATCATGAAGTGGTGTATTAGGTTCGAAAATATTAATTAATAACTCTTTAGAAATATCTGAATTCATTTGAATAGCTTTTTCAGCATATTGATCTAATGAGTTATGCTTTTCAATTGTAATGATAGCTCCAATCTTTCTTTCAGCTAAATAATATACTGCATCAATAATTGCCCCTTTAGAACTTTGTGAACTAGAAATAGTCCTTATTGTGCCAATTTCTTGAGGTCTAATGTTATCTAATTCAAAACGCATTTCCTTAGCGATTAATACTAAATATAAGAAAGGAAGGTATAATCTTAAATTAAATCCTTCATCAGTAAATAACCATTTAGCCATTTTTAGTTTTCCTTCTGGAGCCTTTTCAACTAATGCAGCAATTCCAAGTACAACACCAATAAATAAAGAATAGATAAATATTTTTTTATTCTTTAATACTATTGATAGAATAAATAGAAATACTACAAAGATGATATAAGCATCTAATATAATCCATAAAATATCCATAATCTATCACCAATTTAATTATATCATTATAATTAATTTAAAACAAATATAAAATGTGTTAAAATAATTATAGGAGGTGGTTTTTATGGATGAGAAATTTGATGCCATAATAGTTTCTGTCGATTATGATGATGGATTAATTGATTATTATGAAAAAGAATTGGCTAATCTATGTGAAGCAAACAACCTCAATAATGTATATAAAGTAAGACAAAAGTTAGATAAACCAAAGGTTGGCTATTTTGTTGGAATAGGTAAATTGGATGAAATAAAAATGATAGCTTCTTCATTCGATATAGAGCTTGTCATATTTAACGATGAGCTTACACCAAGTCAGCTTAGAAACATTGAAAATTACCTTAATCTAGAGGTTATCGATAGGTCAATGCTTATATTAAACATCTTTGCTGATAGGGCGAAAACTAATGAATCAATGATTGAAGTATCTCTTGCACAATATAAATATATGTTACCTAGATTAGTAGGTTTAAAGAGTAGTTTATCACGTCAAGGTGGAGGCTTTAATGCTAAAGGCCCAGGTGAAACGAAATTAGAACTAGATAGAAGAAAAATAGAAAAAAGAATCCATAAATTAGAAGAAGATTTAAAACAAATAAATGTAAGCAGGCAAAATAGAATTAATAAGCGTAGTGATAAAACTGTAGCTTTAGTTGGTTATACTAACTCAGGTAAATCTAAGTTAATGAATGCTTTAATTGATTTATATCAAGATAATAAGAAAAAAGTATTTTCTAAAGATATGCTTTTTGCTACTCTTACTACTTCTAATAGAAAAATAACTTTCCCTGATAATCAATCATTTATATTAACTGATACTGTAGGTTTCGTATCAAAACTACCACATCATTTAGTAAATTCTTTTAAATCGACTCTTCAAGAAATCACAGAAGCTGATTTAATATTACATATCATAGATTCTGCTAATCCTAACTTCAAGTTACAAATTGATGTAACTAATAAAGTATTAGAGGAATTAGGATGTAAAGACATACCTATTCTATATGTTTATAATAAATGTGATCTACTTGATGAACAGTTCTTCCCAGATGAAGATAATGCTATTATGATTAGTGCTAAAACAGGTTTTAATTTGAAATTATTAGCTAATACAATTAAGAAAATGATATTAAATGAAGTATCAACAGTTACTCTATCTATTCCATATAGTAGAGGAGATTTAATAAACAAATTAAAAGAAAATGAAAACATCATAAAAATGGAATATACACATGAATCTAAAAATGTATTAGCAACTAAAAAAGATAAAAATATGCATATATATGAAGAATATAAAAAATCCCTTGATTAAGGGATTTTTATTTTATTCAATTTTTGCTAAAAAAGGTTCGTTTCCTCTTGCATCTAAGCTAATCTTAAATAATTTTCCAGCATATTTATCACTTTCTTCTATACTTGCTGTTGTAACAAATAATTCGTTAAAATTATCTCCTTTAAATGTGCATGAAGTTATTAATTTAGTAGGTAAATTTATTTCTCTTTTTAAAATACCTGTTTTACTGCTTCTAACTTCTATTCTGCTTCCGCCCCATATACAAACATATAGATTATCATTATCATCTATAGTCATTCCATCAGGTACTCCATCCTTTATTTCAAATAATACTTTTCTATTTGAAATATAACCAGTGTCTAAATCAAAATCATATGAATATACTACATGTTCTTCTGAATCAGCAAAAAAGAATTTAGTATTATCCTTATTCCATGCCATACCATTACCAAGCTTTAAGCCATCTTGCATACATATAACTTCCCTATTAGTGTAACAATATAATGCACTACTAGGTGCGTGGAATCCATCATCTACAATAGTAGAGAACCAAAGTCTACCAAATTTATCTGCTTTAGCATCGTTACATCTCATTCCACTATTCATGATATCGTTTAATTCTTTTAGTACTTTTATTTCATTATTCTCATAAATATATAATGCTTTTTCACCACATATTAAATAACCAAATGATCTACTTAGTGGTACTGCGGCACCTATTTTTTCTTTAAAAGTAATAGTTTTTAATTTATTATTTTTATCTAATATAAATAATTTTTTATCTTTAATATCAACCCATGATGTTGCTTTAGTTCTAATATCATAAAACGGTCCTTCAGCAAGAATGTATTTTTCATCATTAACTAATTCTATTTTTGTTTTATCTTTCATAATATCGCTTCCTTCTATATATATTATAACATATTTTATAATATATACAAAGAAAGTAAAAAATCCCTAAATCTAGGGATTTTATCTTTTCTTATTTCTTAATTTTAGAATAATTATATTTAATATTAAGAATATTATAGTTGAAGCAATTAAATATACAAACATTCCTGTTTTATCTATATTGTTTCCAAACAAATTAATCTTCATTGAGAAATATTCTTCCAAACTATTTTGAACTTCTACTGACTTGTTTCCGGCCTCGGTAATATAATTATTTAATAATGACACTCTTGCAAGTCCTGCAGAATGGCTTCCTGGAACTATTGAGCATAAATATTGAATTGGTTTTGGAAAACTTGATATAGGCATATATGCGCCAATCAAGAATCCAGATACAGCACATATTAAACCTGTAAAGGCTCCATGTGCTCCACTTGTTTTAATAAATGATGTAAGTGCATATGCAAATAATGCCGCATTGAAACTACCAAGTATTATAGATCCATAAAGGATTACTATATCTATAAATTGCATATTAAGTGAACCAATAATTGCTAAGAATATTAATCCAACAATTGATACTATAATCATTATTAATAATGTTGATAAGAACACACCTAAAATATATGAAATATATATCTTTATGTATGATACTGGACTAGCCTTATAATCATTTTCAATTCCTTGCTCTCTATCATTTATAATAACAGAAAGGCAAGAAAATGATACTGTTATACAGCTTACACCAAGTACTCCAGCAATAAGCCAGTTATAAGCTACATCTTTTGGAAATGTATCACTAAATAATTCAACAACACCAAAGTTATTAATTGTTGATTTTACAGAATCTATTTGTAAATCGCCTAAGAATAATACGAAAAGTAATAATACTAATAAAGGAGATAGAAGTGAAAAGAATACAGTCATTTTATCTTTTAGAAATACTTTTATATTTCTTGTTGTTAAAGCTATTATTTGTCTCATTATTCTAACTCCTTTCCTGTAACATTTAAGAAGACATCATCCATGTCTCCTTTAATTACTTCAAAGTCTTTTAGAATATCTTTATTCTTTTCAATAAATTCTATTACATCACTACTTTTATCAAATGGAATGTAATAAGCATTTGTTCTATAATCATAAGTATTTAACTTTTCTTCTACCTTACTATCTTTTTCGCTATATAATTTTATATAATTCTTAGTGTATTTTTCTTTTAATTTTATTGGACTATCATTTACTAAAATATGTCCATGATCGATGATTACAACTCTATTAGCATCCTTTGTTTCTTCCATATAATGTGTTGTAAGAAAAACTGTTAGATTAGCCGTTTTTCTTAAATCATCAATAGCTTTCCATACCATTAATCTACTCTTAGGATCAAGTCCTGTAGTAGGTTCATCTAAGAATAAAATTTTAGGATTATTTATTAAAGCTCTTGCTATATCACATCTTCTTTTAAAACCACCAGATAAATTCATATATTTCATTTTTAAGATATCTTTTAAATCTAACAATTCTGTTAAGTATTTAATTCTTTCCTCTAATTCTATCTTACTTAAATTATAATATGCAGCTCTTGATTTTAAGTTTTCTAAGACTGTTAGTCTTTTATCTAAAACTGAACCTTGGAAAACTACTCCTATTGCTTTTTTAGCTTCTATACTTCCTAAATCATATCCGCATATTTTTACAGTGCCACTATCAGGCTTACTGATATTGCATAACATATTAATAGTAGTAGATTTACCTGCTCCATTTACTCCTAAAAAAGCAAATAGTTCTCCTTCAAATACATTAAAACTAATATCATCTACTGCTTTTATATCTCCATAAGATTTGGACAAATTTGATACTTCAATTGCATTCATAATATTACCTCCAAAATGATAATATATTTTTTTCTTTATTAAAAATAGAACATTCTAGTTTGCATTTAGAAACTATTGGTTTCATCACTATAATTATCAAAAAAATCATTGATTGCTTTATAGAATTCTTCTTCTTTTTTTATGTTACAGATTGCTTGTTTAAAATGAGTACCATTTCTTAAGCCTTTAACATAATATGTCGCTAGACTTCTCATTTCAAGTATAGCAACTTTCTCACATTTTAAATTTTTTAATAATTCATAATGCATAATTAATGTTTCTTTTATTTCTTTAACGCTAGGTCTATCTATTCTTTTATTATTTTCTACTAATTCATAGCATTCATTAATTAAAAATGGATTACCTAAAACTCCTCTACCTATCATAACAGCATCACAGCCTGTTTCATTAATCATTCTTAAGGCATCATCAGCGCTTCTTATATCACCATTTCCTATTACAGGAATATTTACAGCTTCTTTTACCATCTTTATAATATTCCAATCCGCCTTACCACCATATAATTGACTTCTTGTTCTAGCATGAATAGCTATAGCACTTGCTCCAGCTTTTTCAACTAGTTTAGCTACTTCAACAGCATTAATGCTATTAGCATCAAAACCACTTCTTATTTTTACAGTTACAGGTTTATTAACATTTTCAACTATTGCTTTAACCATATCATAAATATGATTAGGTTCAGTAAGTAAATAACTTCCTGATTTTGATTTAACTATCTTTCTAACAGGGCATCCCATATTAATATCTATGATATCAGCATTAGTCTTTTCAACAGTTTTTGCGGCCTTTACCATCATATCTATATCATAACCAAATATTTGCATACTTAAGGGCTTTTCGGCATCATTAACCTTTAGCATTTCAATTGTTTTTTGGTTAGAATATTCTAATCCTGTAGCACTAACCATTTCAGCATATACTAATCCTGCATTGTATTTCTTACATACTAAGCGATATGCTTCATTAGTAATACCCGCCATAGGAGCCAATACTATTCTATTTTTAATCTCAACATTTCCAATTTTAAACATATAGATTCCTCCTACTAGTTAATAATTATATCATATAATTATAAAATGTGATATAATAACATTTGGTGATTATTATGGATACATTAGCAAAAGCATTGGCTTATGATAAACAAATTAGAGTATACGCATGTGTTACTACAGAATTAGTAGCTGAAGCACAAAAACGTCATGGACTATGGCCTTCATCTGCAGCAGCACTTGGTAGAACACTTACTGCATCATTATTAACTGCCGTTTTAAAAGAAGAAAATGTCACAGTTAAAATTAATGGTGGCGGACCAATTAAAGATATTGTTTGTGAAGCAACTAAGTATGGATCAGTTAGAGGTTATGTAGGAGATCCTTATCAATTCTATCAATATAATTCAACTGGAAAAATAAATGTTAGTTATGCTGTAGGTACTGATGGGTTCTTAGAAGTTAAAACATTAATTAATAATGAAATCTTTACTTCATCCGCTCCACTTCAAACAGGAGAAATCGCAGATGATTTTACATATTATTTTGCAGCTAGCGAACAAATTCCTTCATCAGTAGGACTTGGTGTATTAGTAAATGATGATAATACAGTTTTAGCAGCTGGAGGATTTATTATTCAAGTATTACCTAATTGTAGTGAAGAAGTAATTTCTTCCTTAGAAAACAAACTTAAGAATATTAAGGAAGTATCCACAATGGTAAAAGACGGATATACTCCTGAAGATATAATTAAAGAATTAGTTGGTGAAAACAATTATGAAATACTAGATAAAGACATGCCTTTAAAATGGTATTGTAGATGTAGTAAAGATAGTTTTAGACGTAGCTTAAAAATGTTAAAAGAAACTGATCTAACTGAAATGATTGATGATAATAAAGATATAGAAACTGTATGTAATTTTTGTAATACAAAATACATTTTTACAGTTGATGAATTAAAAGAAATATTAGAAGAAAAGAAAAACGATAAGCAATAAAAAAAGGCTTTAATATGCACTAGTCAAGTAAAAGTAGACAATTAAATAAAAAAGGCTAGAACCCCTGTT
>CAMVDS010000007.1 GCA_947166335.1 uncultured Mollicutes bacterium | reverse complement strand
TATGCTTAACCGTGCACCAACTCTACATAGATTAGGTATTCAAGCATTTGAACCTAAACTAATTGAAGGTAAAGCAATTAGACTACATCCACTTGTATGTACAGCATTCAACGCTGACTTCGATGGTGACCAAATGGCAGTCCATGTTCCACTATCACAAGAAGCACAAGCAGAAGCACGTCTATTAATGCTTGCATCAAATAACATTCTAAACCCTAAAGATGGTAAGCCAGTTGTTACTCCATCACAAGATATGGTTCTTGGAAACTACTATTTAACAATGGAACGTCCATATATGCCATATGTAAATAAAGATGGAAGTGCAGTTGATGCATCAATGGGTGAATATAAATTATATAAAGAAAAAGGTATTATTCTTAGAGAATATCCTAAAAACTTTAATGAAGGTCACGTTTATTTAGACTTTGATGAAGCAATTAGAGCTTATAAGAATAATGAGATTACTCTTCAAACTCGTATTGCTTTAATGCCAGAAGTTCTTGGAAAAGACTTCTCTAGATTAGAAGAAAAAGAAGGAATCGACATCAATAAAGTATTCATCATTACTACACTTGGTAAGATGATCTTTAACAAGATTCTTCCTGAAGGCTTCCCATATCTAAATGAACCAACTATGAAGAATTTAACTGATTATACTCCAGCTAATTTCTTCTTACCTAGAACAGCAAATATTCCTGAAATTTTAAGAAGTACACCAGTTTCTAAACCATTTGCTAAGAGCTTCTTATCAAAGATAATTGCTGAAGTATTCAAGAGATTCCAAATCGCTGAAACATCTAAGATGCTTGATAATTTAAAGGATTTAGGCTTTAAATATTCAACAACTGCAGGTATTACAATTTCAGCAACAGACGTTAATGTTTATTCAAAGAAGCAAGATGTTATTAAAGAAGCAGAAGCTACTTGTGATAGAATTAACAATATGTTAGAATTTGGTGAATTAACAATTAAAGAAAAGAAAAAATTAGTTCAAGATACATGGAATAAGGCACTTGATAGAATTAAAGATGGTCTTGAAGCCGAATTTGATATTGATAACCATATCTTTATCATGCAAGATTCTGGTGCCCGTGGTTCTATTTCAAACTTCGCCCAATTAGCCGGAATGCGTGGATTAATGAACGACCCAACAGGTGGCGTTATCGAGGTTCCAGTAAAGGCTAACTTCTTCGAAGGTATTACCGTTCCAGAATTCTTCATTTCTACACATGGTGCTAGAAAGGGTTCTACAGATACTGCCTTAAAGACAGCTGAATCAGGTTACTTAACAAGACGTCTAGTTGACGTAAGTCAAGATGTTATCGTAAGTGAAAATGATTGTCATACTGATAAAGGTGCTTGGGTATCTGAATTTAAGGGTAAAGATGGTAAGTCTATTGAAACTCTAGCTGATAGAATTATCGGTAGATTTGCTGCTAAAGACGTAGTTGATCCTAATACAGGAGAAGTATACGTTAATAGAAATGATTTAATTACAAATGATATTGCTGATAAGATTACTAAAGCAGGTATCACTAAAGTATGTATAAGAAACGTTTTACATTGTAACTGTGAACGTGGTGTATGTATTAAATGTTATGGTAGAAACTTAGCTACTAACTTAGTAGTAGAAGTTGGTGAAGCTGTAGGTATTATCGCAGCTCAATCAATTGGTGAACCAGGTACACAATTAACAATGCGTACATTCCATACTGGTGGTGTTGCCTCTGCAGGTGATATTACTCAAGGTCTACCACGTGTTCAAGAATTATTCGAAGCACGTACTCCAAAAGGAAAAGCAATTTTAACTGAAATTAGTGGTACTGTAAAAGCTATTAATTCAAGAGGAACAATGAAAGACGTTGTTATTGAGTCAAATGACGGAGCTAAGAAAATTTACTCATTCGATGAGCATGTTCAATTAGCTGTTAGCGAAGGTGACGAAGTTAAACGTGGAGATATGATTAAAGAAGGTTCTATTGCTCCAAAAGAATTACTTAGAATTACAGATGCTGAAACAACACAACAATATATCATTAAGGAAGTTCAAGCCGTATATCGTGCTCAAGGTGTTGAAATTTCTGATAAGCACGTTGAAATTATCGTTAAACAAATGATGAAGAGAATTTCAATTGTATCAGAAGGAGATACTCAATTACTTCCAGGTTCTGACGTATCTATCCAAGAATTCTTAGCTGAATCTAAGAGAATGGCTAGTGAAAGAGGAAAGATGCCAGTTGGTAAGATCCTAATTAATGGTATTACAAGAGCTGCCTTAAAGTCTACTTCATGGCTTTCTGCAGCAAGTTTCCAAGAAACAACAAGAGTATTAACAGATGCTTGTATCAAGGGTAAGAAGGACTCTCTAGTAGGTCTAAAGGAAAACATCATTATTGGTGGTCAAATTCCTGCAGGTACTGGTATTCTTAAACCAATTGAAGGTACTTATAAATATCCTATTAGCGTTTCTGAAGAAACAGAAGAACAAGAATAAAAATGAAAGACCAAATTCACAACTGGATTTGGCCTTTTTTGTTACTTGCTTTAATATATAAAAAATGGTACAATACGTATACTTATAGAAGATTATAAAAAGGAGATGATTTAAATGAAAATAATCAAGAGAATTATTATTATCGTTTTGATTTTACCACTTTTTATTTTAACTTCATGTGGCAAAAAAGCCACAGTTGGTCCATCTAGAACGCCTATTACTCCAACTTCAGATTTAGTTTTTTGTGCTAATGCAATGTATGATTCGATTGATGAAATACCGACTTTTATAATTTCATATAGTTGCTATGCAGAAGAATTTGAAGAAAACATTAATTTAAAAATTAGATTTGGCCAAGCATGTTATAGATTGTCAGAAGATGGTCACAGTTCAACTGACATATATGATGAAGAGTTAATAGATACCAAAAACAACTATTATACTTTATGTTTAGCTGATAAAGAAAACAATAAAAAAGATTTGTCTATACAATTGAAGAATTGTTTAAGTGGAAATAGCAAAAAAATTATTTTTTGGGAAATATATAACAAGTATATTTTTTACTATTGGTATAGAAATAACGATAATATTTCGATTCCAAAAGATTATTTTACTGAAAGCGAAGGAGAAATATATTTATCAGTATTTGAGAAGAACAAAAGCACTTCTGAAGAAAAATCATTAGTTACAGTAACAATCAAATATACTAATGATGGTGAAAAAATAAAATTGATTGCTCCTGAAAAATCATTCTCTGGAAAAGGAATAGATGAAGGAAAAACAGAGGAAGAAATATTCAAAAATATATAACTATATAGACACGCGGATATGTGTATTAAGAAAAACGGCGTAATTCCGTTTTTTTTAATATTTTTTTAAATTTTATATTGACATTTATTTTTATTTATAATAAAATGTACTTGCGCGTGTTAGGAGAATTACGCAAAATTGAGCGTAATTAAGCCAAAAGATAAATATTAAACACGAGGACATGTGTAGGAAAGGAGAAAAACAATGCCAACAATTAATCAATTAGTTCGTAAAGGAAGAACAGATAAAGTTGTAAAATCTAAATCTCCACATCTTGGAGTAGGATATAATAGTCTTCAAAAGAAGCAAACAAACATTGATTCGCCTCAAAAGCGTGGTGTTTGTACACGTGTTACTACAATGACACCAAAGAAACCAAACTCAGCATTACGTAAGTATGCCCGTGTACGTCTTTCAAATGGTCTAGAAGTTACAGCTTATATTCCAGGTGTAGGACACAGTTTACAAGAGCACAGCGTTGTACTAATCCGTGGTGGACGTGTTAAGGATCTACCAGGTGTAAGATACCATATCGTACGTGGTACATTAGATGCAATGGGTGTTGCAAAGAGAAATCAAGCTCGTTCTAAATACGGTGCTAAAAAACCAAAGGTAAAGAAATAGGAAGGAGGAAAGTTTATGCCTCGTAAAGGACATATAGCAAAAAGAGAAGTATTACCAGATCCAATTTACGGTTCTACAGTTATTACTCGTTTAATCAACACAGTAATGTTAGATGGTAAAAAAGGAACTGCACAAAGTATTGTTTATGGTGCACTTAACCGTGTTGCTGATTTAACAGGTAAAGATGCATTCGAAGTATTTAATTTAGCATTAGAAAACATTATGCCAACACTAGAAGTTAGATCTAGAAGAATCGGAGGACAAAACTACCAAGTTCCTTGTGAAGTTCGTCCAGAAAGAAGATCTACACTAGGTCTTAGATGGCTAGTAACTTATGCTAGAAAACGTAGTGAAAAAACTATGGAAGAACGCCTTGCAAAAGAAATTGTTGATGCAACAAATTCTCAAGGTCAAGCATTCAAAAAGAGAGAAGATACACATAGAATGGCAGAAGCTAATAAGGCATTTGCTAACTATCGTTGGTAATTTTATTAAAGGAGAAATAAGACATTATGCCGAGAGAAATACCACTAAATTTAACTAGAAACATCGGTATTATGGCTCATATTGATGCTGGTAAAACAACAACAACAGAACGTGTATTATATCATACAGGTAAAATCCATAAGATTGGTGAAACACATGATGGTGCAAGCCAAATGGACTGGATGGTACAAGAACAAGAAAGAGGTATCACTATCACTTCAGCAGCAACAACTGCTTACTGGAAGGGATATAGAGTAAACATCATCGATACCCCAGGACACGTAGACTTTACAGTAGAAGTACAAAGATCACTTAGAGTTCTTGATGGTGCTGTAACAGTACTTGATGGTCAAGCTGGTGTTGAACCTCAAACTGAAACAGTTTGGAGACAAGCAACAGAGTACATGGTACCACGTATTGTATTCGTTAATAAAATGGATAAGACTGGTGCAGATTTTGAATTCTCATGTCAAACTATTAAGAATAGACTTGATGCAAAATATGCAGCAATTCAATTACCAATAGGTAGTGAAGATTCATTTAGAGGAATTATTGATTTAGTAACTAAAAAAGCTTATACATTTGATGGAAGTCAAGATGAAAATATGACTGAAATTGAAATTCCAGCAGATATGGCTGATTTAGTTGAAGAAAAAAGAACAGCTTTAATTGAAACTGTTGCAGAATTCGATGAAGAATTAATGGAAAAATATCTTGAAGGAGAAGAGTTAAGCGTTGAAGAAATCAAAAGAGCAATCAGAACTGCTACTCTTTCAGTAGAATTCTTCCCAGTATTATGCGGTTCAGCATTCAAGAATAAAGGTGTTAAATTAATGCTTGATGCAGTAATTGATTACTTACCTGCACCAACTGATGTACCTAATATAAAAGGTCATACACCAGATGGTGAAGAAATCGAAAGAATTTCAGATGATGATCAACCATTCGCTGCTTTAGCATTCAAAGTTATGACTGACCCATTCGTTGGTAGAGTTACATTCTTTAGAGTTTATTCTGGAAAGATGACATCAGGAAGTTATGTAACAAACTCTACTAAGAACAAGAGAGAAAGATTCGGTCGTTTACTACAAATGCATGCAAATCACAGACAAGAAATCGATGAGGTTTATGCTGGAGATATCGCTGCAGTAGTAGGTTTAAAAGATACAACAACAGGAGATACATTAGTTGCTGAAGGTGATAATATCATCTTAGAGTCAATGAAGTTCCCAGAACCAGTTATCTCAGTTGCTATCGAACCAAAGACAAAGAATGACCAAGAAAAGATGACAGTTGCTTTAATTAAGTTAGCTGAAGAAGACCCAACATTTAAAACATATACAGATGTTGAAACAGGTCAAACTATCATCGCTGGTATGGGTGAATTACACCTAGACATCATCGTAGATAGATTAAAGAGAGAATTTAAGGTAGAAGCAAACGTAGGTGCTCCACAAGTATCTTATCGTGAAACAATCACTGTTGCTGGAGATTGTGAAGGTAGATATATCAAACAATCAGGTGGACGTGGACAATATGGTCATGTTTGGATTAAATTTGAACCAAACCCTGGTAAAGGATTTGAATTCGTTGATGCTATCGTTGGTGGTGTAGTTCCAAGAGAATACATCCCAGTAGTTCAAAAAGGACTAGAAGATGCATTAAATGGAGGTATCGTTGCTGGATATCCAGTTATTGATATTAAAGCTACATTATTTGATGGTTCTTACCATGAAGTAGACTCATCAGAAATGGCTTATAAGATTGCTGCATCTATGGCTTTAAAGGCTTCTAAAGATATATGTAAGCCAACAATCTTAGAGCCAATCATGGAAGTTGATGTTGTTGTACCAAATGACTACATCGGTAACGTAATTGGTGATATCACAAGCCGTAGAGGTAGATTAGAAAACCAAGAAGGTAGAGGAAATGCTACAGCTGTTAAAGCTATGGTACCACTATCAGAAATGTTTGGTTATGCTACTGCGCTTCGTAGCAACACTCAAGGTAGAGGAACATTTATCATGCAATTTAACCACTATGATACTTGTCCAAAATCTATAGCAGAAGAAATTATTAAGAAGCGTTCATAAAAAGAGTTATTGCATTTATTATTTTAATAATGTAAAATAATATTGTAGGCTAAAAAAAACATTAAAAAATATATAAAAAAATTAGGAGGAAATTTAAAAATGGCAAAGCAAAAATACGAACGTACTAAACCACACGTTAATATTGGAACAATCGGTCATATCGACCATGGTAAAACTACTTTAACAGCAGCTATTACTACATACTTAGCAAAGAAAGGTATGGCAGAAGCTAAGGATTATGCTTCTATCGATAGCGCTCCAGAAGAAAAAGAAAGAGGTATTACAATTAATACTGCTCACGTTGAATACGAAACTGAAAAGCGTCACTATGCACACGTTGACTGCCCAGGACATGCTGACTATGTAAAGAACATGATCACTGGTGCTGCTCAAATGGATGGTGGTATCCTAGTTGTTGCTGCAACAGATGGACCAATGCCTCAAACAAGAGAACACATCTTACTAGCTCGTCAAGTTGGAGTACCTAGATTAGTTGTATTCTTAAACAAGTGTGATATGGTTGATGATGAAGAATTAATCGAATTAGTTGAAATGGAAGTTCGTGACTTATTAAGCGAATATGACTACCCAGGAGATGAAGTACCAGTAATCCGTGGATCAGCTTTAAAAGCTCTTGAAGGAGATCCAGCTTGGACTCCAAAAATCCAAGAATTAATGGATGCTGTAGACTCATATATTCCAACTCCACAAAGAGATACAGATAAACCATTCTTAATGCCTATCGAAGACGTATTCACAATCACAGGACGTGGTACAGTTGTTACTGGTAGAGTTGAAAGAGGTACTGTAAAAGTTGGTGATGAAGTTGAAATCGTTGGTATTAAGGAAACTCAAAAGACTGTAGTTACAGGTGTTGAAATGTTCCGTAAATTACTTGACAAGGCTGAAGCTGGTGACAACATTGGTGCATTACTAAGAGGTATCACTAGAGAAGCTGTACAAAGAGGTCAAGTATTAGCAAAACCAGGATCAGTTCATCCACATCATAAGTTCAATGCTCAAGTATACGTACTAAGCAAAGATGAAGGTGGACGTCATACTCCATTCTTCTCTAACTATCGTCCTCAATTCTATTTCCGTACTACTGACGTAACAGGTGTTATCATGTTACCAGAAGGCGTTGAAATGGTTATGCCAGGTGATAACGTAGAAATGATCGTTGAATTAATTCACCCAATTGCAATTGAACAAGGAACTAAGTTCTCTATCCGTGAAGGTGGTAGAACAGTAGGTGCTGGTTCAGTTACAACTATCATTGAATAATTTAAACTAAATTAGAGGCTCTTATGAGTCTCTTTTTTTATAGACTCAGATGTTTATTCAAACTAATAAACTTGCAAAAAACTCAATGGTATTATAAGATATACTTAGAAATATGTAATGATTCTAAAAAGAAAAATAGAAAGGAGTTATTATGACAAATGTTTTAACTTTTAAAGTAGAAGTAAAAGGATTAGAAGATAAAATATATAGAGTTATTGAAATAACTGATAGTAAGACAATGGCGGATTTAGTATATACGATTTTAGCAACATTTGATACTTTAGCTTATCATTTGTACAAGTTAGTATTTAATAAAAAAGTATATGATAGTTTTCTTGGAGAAAAAGAATTTAGACCTAAGGGAGCTAAAGACGCAAGGAAAGCATATTTAAATACATTCGAGTTTATAGAAAATGATAAAATGGAAATGGAATATGATCTTGGTTCAACAAATGAATTTGTTATTACATATATTTGTAAAAGGCCTCTAGAAAAAGGGAATGGAAGACATTATCCATATATTATAGAGGGAAAAGGAAGAGGAATAATTGATGATATTTCTAGTTTTGAATTAAAAGAAATAGTAGATGATATTGATAAATTAGGCTATTCAAAATATTATTATACGCCTGGATATGAAAGGCCTATAAAATACGACTATAGATATTATGATCTAAAGATAGATAATATTTTGTTAAAAGGATTAATTGAAGAAATTAAAGATGGATATGAAAAATAATTTGTTATATACTAGACTATTATTAAATAATATGCAACAATAAGAGCACGATGGAAAGTTTTATACGTAAGTCATTTATTGACCTTTTAAAATCATGTACAGCTTAGACTGGTTATTTAGATGATCTTTCCATCTTTTTTTATTTTTTAGATATGAAAAACAATTTACAATTATAAGTATATAGTATAAAATGTAATTAACAAAATGTAATATATACCTTGCCTCTCCTTCGTAAACTAAAAGTTAACGGGGGGGGGGGGGGTAATATTATTATATTATGCTAATAATGGCCTAGGTAAGCTAATTACCTAGGCTTTTTGTTTTAGGAGGGAAAAGCATATGAAAAAAATTAGAATAATCTTTGTGGTTATGATGCTTGTATTATTTGGATGTAGTAAGAGGGCATCAGACGATGAGGGTAAAACTAAAACTGAACCTACACAAACAAAAGTAGAAAAGCAGACTTATCTAATTTCTTTTGACTTAAATGGTGGAACTAGTAGTACACAGGCTCCTTCAAAAGAGATAGAAGTATTAGATAAATCCTTTTTCTCTTTTGATATAAAGAAGGCAAAACATGCATTTAAAGGTTGGAGTTATAATGGGATTATTGTCTTCGATGAGAAGGGAAATTTAGTTAATAATGTAGCTCTTCAAAATAATATGACATTCAAAGCAGAATTTATAGAAGCAGTTACATTAACAATAAATTATACAGTATATGATTCAAAAATTGATCAATTAATCGCAAATTATGATTATTTGCCAAATGATTTAGGAGATATCTCTAAAACAAATATTTATAATTATAATACACAAGTTGATTTAAAGGCTAATGTTAATGAAGGATATATTTTTACTGGTTGGTATGTAAATAATATAGCTCTTTCTAATCAAACTAATTATAGTTATATGATGTGGGATGAAGATGTAACTGTAGAGGCTAGATTTAAGACTAATGATTATAATTTAAAAGTTTATTCTAATAATTCTAGTTTAGGAAAAGTAATGATTAGTGATGGCGTTACACAAAATTGGGTTAATACACAAACAATGTCCATGTATTATACTGAAGAAGTTACTATTGCAGCTTATACAAGTGGTACTGCACGCTTTTTAGGCTGGTACGATGATAATAACAAATTAGTTTCTCCTAATGCAATCTATACGTTTAAAATGCCAAATAAAGTATATAATTTAGAGGCAAAATGGGATAGCTTTAATATTACATATAACCTTGATGGTGGTACAAATGATAGTAATAATCCTACTTCTTATAATTCTTTAATGGAAGATATTCAATTATACAATCCAACAAAGTTAGGTTATACTTTCATAGGATGGGAATATAACGGAGAGGTAATTACGAAGATAAAGGCTTCTAATGCATGTCATATGGTTATTAAAGCATTATGGACAACTAGCGCCTATACATTAACATTAACAAGCGAATCAAGTGAATATGGAACAATTACAGGTGCTGGCACATATGACTATAAAGAGGATGTAACAGTAGTAGCAACACCAAATACAGGATATGTATTTAGTGGTTGGTATAATGGAAGTAGTAAAGTAAGTAGCAATTCAACATATACTTTTACAATGCCATATAATAACTTAACATTAGAAGCAAAATTTGGATATGCAAGCTATACATTAACATTAAATAGAAATAATACAAGTGCAGGAGCAGTAAGTGGTTCTGGATCTAAATTATACAAATCAGAAGTAACTATCACTGCCACTACAAATACAGGCTATACATTTGATGGCTGGTATAATGGGGAAAGTCAACTTACGGATGAGGCATCATATACATTCACTATGCCAAGTGAAAATGTTACATATACTGCTAAGTGGACACCGCTTAAATATACAATAACTCTTGATAATCAAGTAGAAGGATTAACTATAAGTGGTGTAACAAGTGGGCAGTTGTATGACTATAATAGTACAATTACACTAACAGCTTCCAATATTCCATCAGGTTACACTATTAAATGGATTGGAAAGGATGGGACATCATATATAGGATATAGTTATTCGTTTAATGTTCCATCTGTAAATATAACAATTACTGCTACTGCTATAATAGTACCTTATATAAGAAGTGGTAACAAAATATATTTTGGATATTATCCTCAAACACTAGAAACTGATTCTACAATAGAAGCTAATCTAAATACACTTGCTGGAACACTTCCAACAAGTTCTTATAGTTACAACTGGACTAGTTATGGATATTATATTAGCGGAAGTGAATCTAATTATATGTGGTATATTGATATAGATACAAACGAAGATGATAGATTTGATTATAGAGGAGTATATTTCACAAAAGGTAGGCCACGATATATGTTTGAGGAGAGTCTTAGTAGTTCTAACAATGGCTATCATGTTAATGCAGTATATTGGTTTAAATATGAAATAATTGAATGGAATATTTTAAAAGAAGAAAACGGTAAAGCGATGCTAATTGCAAACTTAATTTTAGATAGTCAAGATTATTCTTATGTAGGTGAAAAAGTGACTGGAACGTTTGATCATAATGGTTCATATGGATATGCTAATAATTATAAATTATCAAACATAAGAAAATGGCTAAATGATAATTTCTATAATACAGCATTCTTAGATTATGAAAAGGAAATTATTCAAACTACATTAGTAGATAATAGTGCCAATACAACCAGATCAAGTAATAATAGTTATGCATGTAATAATACAAATGATAAAGTATTTTTGTTGTCTTATCAAGAAGCAGCAAACACGAATTTTTTTGCAGATGATAATGCTAGACTAACTATTGGAAGTGATTATGCAAAGGCACAAGGGCTTAATATTAGTAGCGAAAGTTTTATTAATGGTTGGTGGCTACGCTCGCCACGACCAGACACCAGTAGAGGTGTTGAATTGGTAGATAATAGGAATGGACATGGTGGTGTTGGAGGAGACGCACTTACTTGTGAGACTCGGTTAGGCGTGCGTCCAGTACTTTGGATTAATCTATAAATATGCCTATTTCATTAGGACTAATCAATTTATTAAAACGGTCTAGAATTAAATTTTTTACAGTAAGGAGGAAAAAATGAGGGAAATAAAAATAATTTTTGGTAGTAATGAAGAAGATATTGATAAAAACATGCTAATAAAGACCCTAAATGGATTACAAAAAAGTTTTAGATTTTATTTGGATAATTCTCAACCTAATAGTAGAATAACAACATTAAATGAGTTATTAGAGGTAAATCAAAATAACGAAAATATGAATAGTAAGAGTATATATATAACGAATAAAAAACTAGTTGATAATTGGTTTTCGCATAATTATGCGAATACTGCTGTAATTTCAATATATGATTGGAGAGAGAATTTTTCTCCACCTAAAGTAGAGGACTATATTATTTATCAAATCGCAATTGCTTGTGTATCTTTTTCTTGTAATATAAGTGAAGATGAACTTGTAAAAATGGCTCATACTGAAAAAAGCGAGGGATGCGCTTTAGATTTTTGTGGGGAAAAAAGAGACATAATTTATGGAATGAGAGTAGGTTGCCTATGTAATAAATGCATATCAAAAATGAAAGATTATAGGGCTAGTGAAAGTCAGGTTAAAAGTATAAATAATCTGCTAGATTATGTTAGAATGCCTCTCGTTAACAAAGAAAACAGCATCAATTATAATAAAGTATTTATGATTATGGAGTACAATGAAACAAATAATATGATTTTTGAAATAATAAGGAAAAACTTTGAAAAATATGGATTAGAATGTGTTAGGGCTGATGACATACTTACAAATGAACTATTATATGACAAAATAATTAATCAAATTAAGAGCAGTAAATATATTTTAGTCAAAATAGATGATAACAATCGCAATGTTTATTACGAATTAGGCTTGGCAATAGGATTTGGAGATAAGGAAATCATTATGCTTAATGGAGGTGTAGATGAGACGGGTCACCAAGAAAAACAGATACCATCAGACATACAGGGAAAAGAATATATCAAGTATAGCGGATGTGATGATTTGTTAAAAAAAATCGACTATTATTTTGAATCGAATTATGGCTTTAAAAAGAATAATGAATGGATTTAAAATAATTGTTTTGTTCAAGTGGATAGAATAGTTATATTAAGTTTTCTCTAGTTGATTTAACTCGATATCTAACAGACAGAATAACGTCAAGACTATAAAATTTAACTGCCTTGTCTGAGTTTGCAATGTGCATTTTTTGCACGTTGCTTTTTTTGTTACATTCTCCTTCCAAAAATATGGTTTTGATGTGTTTAGATATAACTGATCTATCTCTATTAAATAGCTTACTTATTTATTCTTTTGTAAGCTAAACAGTATCTTCACTAGGACTAACATTTACATCTAAAGCAAATTCACCATCCTTAAATTTTATCAAAAAAAACAAGAGGTATCCACTTTTCAGATACCTCTATATTATTATATAATCTTAAATACATTTTCTTAAAGCTCATATTAACACCTTATTGATAATCGTATTATAGCATATATATAAGCAAATACAATAAGCCAAACAAATTTTTCAAAAATTGTTTTTTTCAATTATTATTTTCTTTTTAAATATTATCATAATATGGTATAATACTTACTGTATGTTAGGAGTGATTCGTATGATTTATGAGAATGTACTTGATTTAGTAGGTCATACACCAGTAGTTAAGTATGAAAATATTTATATTAAACTAGAAGGATATAATCCTGGTGGATCTATTAAAGATAGAGCTGCGAAATACATGTTAATAAAAGCTATGGAAAATGGTTCATTAAAAAAAGGAGATACCATTGTTGAGCCAACTAGTGGTAATACTGGTATAGGACTAGCCTGTCTTGGGCCATCATTAGGGTTAAATGTAGTCATTATTATGCCTGATAGTATGAGTGTAGAACGCATTAAAGCAATTAAGGCATATGGTGCTGAAGTAATTCTAACTGATGGCAAGCTCGGTATGAAAGGCGCAATAGATTTAGCTAATAAATTAGTTAAAGAAAAAGGCTATTTTTTAATGGGACAATTTGATAATCCTAATAATTCTTTAGCTCACTATGAAACTACAGCTAGTGAAATAATTAATGATTTTAAAGAATTAGATTATATAGTTTGTACAATTGGTAGTGGAGGAACAATTACAGGATTAGCTAAAAGATTAAAAGAAGTATATCCTAATATAAAGGTAATTGGAGTAGAACCAGATGAATCTCCACTTTTATCTAAAGGATATGCGGGAAGTCATAAAATTCAAGGCATAGGAGCTAATTTTATACCTAGTATACTAGATTTAAAATTAGTGGATAAAATAATAACTGTAAAAAGCGATGACTGCTTCATTGAAATGGAAAGATTAGCTAAAAAAGGGCTATTTTTAGGGATTTCAAGCGCTGCCGCAGTAATCGCGGGTAAAACTTTAGGAAAGGGTAATATTTTAGTTATTTCACCAGATTCAGGACTAAAATATTTAAGCGTAATAGAATAATGGAATGGTACTTTATCTTATTAATAGTTTTTGGTAGTATCTTCTTATTTTACTTCTTAATTTATTTAATTGGTTTTAAATACTTTAAGTCAGTAAAAAAGAGAGACCCAGCTGCTAGACACTATTTACAAATCATTTTAACATATCCAGGAGTAAAGGTATTAATATATTATAGAATTGCTCATTTCTTCTGGAAAATTAAATTAAAACTAATTGCAGAATTAATCATGTATTTTGCAAGATTTATAACACATATTGAAATACATCCAGGTGCTAAAATAGGTAAAAGATTATTCATTGACCATGGTGCAGGAGTAGTAATCGGTGAAACAGCAATTATTGGTGATGATGTTTTAATCTATCATGGTGTAACACTTGGTGGTAGAAAATTTGATCATGTAAAAAGGCACCCAACTATTGGGAATAACGTCATGATTGGTACAGGTGCTAGAATCTTAGGTAATGTTACTGTAGGTTCTAATGTTAATATTGCTGCTAATGCAACAATCTTAAAAGATGTACCAGATGGTGAAACAGTTATTGGTATTTGGAAATAATGGATAAGACAAATGTAATGCGTATTTTAGATCAAAAGAAAATTAAGTATACTCCTCACTTTTATGATAATACAATCACTAATGGTATGGAGGTTGCTAATACTTTAAATTTAGATCCAAATAAGGTTTTTAAAACACTTGTAACTGTAGGAACATCAAAACGAAATTATGTCTTTGTTGTGCCAGTTAACAGTGAATTAGATTTAAAAAAAGCAGCTCAAATAGTTAATGAAAAATCAATTGAAATGATTAAATCAAAAGAACTACTTGATTTAACTGGATACATCCATGGTGGATGTTCTCCAATAGGTATGAAAAAGCCTTTTAGAACTGTTATGAACAAATCTGCACTTGATTATGAAGAAGTAACTTTTAGTGCCGGAAAAATAGGTTATCAAGTTGAAATGAATCCTCTTGATTTAAAGAAATTAATAAATATAAGTTATGAAGAAATAATATAATTATCACATTCATCTTTTAGAATGGAGGTATGAATATGTTTATAGATACACATTCTCATCTTTTTGATAATGCGTTTGATGATGATAGAGAAATGGTCATCAATGAATGCTTAAATCAAAATGTAAGAAAGTTAATAGTAGTAGGATTTGATAAACAAACTAATAAATTAGCTTTAGAAATGTCTAAAAAATATGAATTCATATATCCAACTGTTGGACTACATCCAACTAATCTAGAAGATTATAGTGATAATTTTTTTCTTTATTTAGAAGACTTAATTAAGAACAATAAAGAAATAGTAGGAATAGGTGAATGTGGACTAGATTATTACTGGGACACATCAAAAAAAGAATTACAAAAAGAAGTATTTAAAAAACAAATAGAATTATCTATTAAATATGATTTACCTTTAGTAATTCATTCTAGAGATGCTATAGGAGATACTTTAGAGGTTCTAAAGAGTTTTAATCGTCCTTTAAAGGGAGTTATGCATGGATATAGTGGTTCATTAGAGATGGCAAGAGAATTCATTAAAATAGGCCTAAAAATAGGTATAGGTGGCGTTGTTACATTTAAGAACGCAAAGAATGTAAAAGAAGTTGTAAAAGGATTAGATTTATCTAATTTTATATTAGAAACAGATTGCCCATATCTTACACCAGTACCTTATAGAGGCAAGAGAAACGCATCATATTATATTCCTTTAATAGCTAATGAAGTAGCTAATATTAAAGGTATAGATGTAAGTATAGTTGAGGATATAACTACTAAAAATGCTATTAATCTTTTTAAATTAGATAGATAATGAAAAAGCCTTAACAAAGGCTTTTTCTTATGTTATAATTAAATCATAAGGAGGTTTAATATGAGATATCATCCTAAAAAGAATTGGATAAATGATCCTAATGGCTTAACTTATTTTAATAACCAATTTCATATATATTATCAGTATAATCCTCTAGGTAATGTTTGGGGTAATATTTGCTGGGGCCATGCCACAACAAAAGATTTTAATAAATATACTGAAGAAGAAATAGCTCTAAAAAATGATAAAGATTATGATAAAGATGGATGCTTTTCAGGTAATAGTATAATAATTGATGATACATTATATGTTTATTACACATCAGTTAAGGATGGTAAGCAAACACAAAGTGTTGCTTATTCAAAAGATGGGTATAAATTTATAAAATATGAGGGGAATCCTATCATAGATACTTCCTTTGAAGCAAGAGATCCTTATGTATTTATGTTTAATAGTGAATTATATATGTTAATAGGTACTGATAAAAGAGTTTTATTGTATAAAGGCAAGAACCCTTTTGAATTTGAATATATAAGTAATCTAATAGATACAAACGAATTTATAGAATGTCCTAATTTAATTAAAATAGGGGATAAATATTTATTTAAATATTCATCTATGATTGATAGAAAAGATCACTTTGAATTAGGTTCTTTTGATGGCTTAAAATTCATAAAAGAAAAAGATATAGAATTAAATCTTCCAAAGAATTTTTATGCATCACAATTGTTCGAATATGACAATAAAGTATTATTAATTGGTTGGATTTTTAATGATAATTATAAGACTGATAAAGAATATAACGGAGAATTATCTGAACCGTTTATTATTGATTATAAGGATAATGTAGTATTAATAAATCATATTTAGAATAGATAAGAAATCCCTTAGTTATGGGATTTCTTTTGCTTTAGCCAGCAAATATTATCATTTTGCAATATATATTTGATATCTTATTTTTTAGATATATAACTACGTGGAGATTACTACTACATTTTAAAATTATATATAGTATATATAAATAATTATTGCATAATTAATTTATTATGGTATAATAAAAGAGCATGAGGAAAAATCCTCATCCTTGGCACAATAGTGCCCATTAGACCATAAGGAGGTAAAAGAATGAAAAAGTACGAAGTTATGTATATCGTTCGTCCAAATCTTGAAGCAGAAGGAACTAAGGCAGTAATTGATTCAATTTCTAAATTATTTACTGATATGAAAGCTACTATTGCTGAAGCAAAAGAAATTGGACTAAAAGATTTAGCTTATGAAATTGCTGGATTTAAAAAAGGATATTATGTTTGGCAATTAGTAGAAGCTAGCAAAGAAGCTGTAGCTGAATTCAGCCGTATTGCACGTATCAATGAAGATATTATTCGTGATATCGTTGTAGCATGCTAATGAGGTGATTTTATGAACAAAGTAATTTTAGTAGGTAGAATCACTAGAGATCCTGAATTAAGAACTTTATCTAGCGGTAGTTCAGTAGTTAATTTTACTATTGCTGTTGGAAGACCAGTTGGACAAAATTCTGAACAAGGTGGAAATAATGCAGATTTCATTAACTGTGTTATTTGGAATAAGCAAGCTGAAAATTTAGCAAAATATGTTAAGAGCGGTCAATTAATCGGTGTTGAAGGAAGAATTCAAACTAGAAACTACGAATCAAATGGCCAAACTAGATATGTTACAGAAGTTCTTTGTGACAGTGTTCAATTCTTAGAAACAAAAAATAGTGCTAAAAACCAACAAGTTGAAGAACAACCAGAAGAAAAAGATGATTTTGCTGGAAAAATCAATAATGTTGGCGATGATGATTTGCCTTGGTAGACAAATTAAACTTTTATTCTAGAAGGAGGAAATGATTATGCAACAACATAAGAAAAGACGTAAGGTATGTTATTACTGCCAAAATAAATTAGATGCAGTAGACTTTAAGAATACAGAATTATTAAGAAAGTTCGTATCTGAAAGAGGTAAAATCTTACCTAGAAGAGCTACAGGTGCTTGCGCTAAGCATCAAAGAATGATTGCTGTAGCAATTAAGAGAGCTCGTCATATGGCATTACTACCATTCGTAAAAGACTAATAATGATTAAGGGATCCTAATAAGGGTCCTTTTTTTATTACATAAAAATATGTATAAATAAAACAATAGTATTTTTTTATAAAAACTGGTATAATATGCAAAGTAGAGTTAATAAAGATGGTGGAAAAATGAGTAAAAGAGAACTAACAAGATTAGAATTAATTGAAAGATCAATAATTACTACATATAGATCAAAATTATGGAGCCCTTTTATACATGCAATCAAAGAATATGAGTTAATAAAGCCAGATGATGTTATTTGTGTATGTATTTCTGGTGGAAAGGATTCTACATTACTTGCTAAATTATTTCAAGAACTAAAAAGACATTCTGATTTTGATTTTGATGTTAAATATTTAGTAATGAATCCAGGATATAATGAAGCAAACCTAAACTATTTAAAAAAGAATTTAGAAATACTTAATATACCTGCACAAATAGTTGATACTAATATATTTGATGTTGTTAATTCACAAGATAAAAATATGTGCTATTTATGTGCTAAAATGAGGAGAGGAGCACTATATAGAATTGCTAAAGATATGGGATGCAATAAAATAGCTTTAGGACATCATTTTGATGATGTTATTGAAACAATTCTTATGAATATGCTTAATACTGGTTCATTTCAAACAATGCTTCCAAAACTACATAGCGATAACTTTGAAGGTATGGAATTAATTAGACCAATGTATTTAATAAGAGAAGCTGCAATTAAGACATGGGCTAAATCTAACGATTTAAGATTTTTAATGTGTGCTTGTCGTTTTACAGAATCTTGTTCAGTTGATAATGAAATAAACGTTAGTAGAAGATTAACAACAAAGAAGTTAATTCAAATGTTAAAAGAGAATTATAACGAAGAAGTTGAAAAACATATATTCTCTGCCGCAACTAATGTCAATATGAATATGATTATTGGCTATAAAAAAGATGGCGTAAAACATTCTTTCTTAGAAGAATATGATGAAAAAATATAATATAATCGGTTATAGTTATATTTTTATATATTAGAGATTTCTTCTTAGATAATAATGATAAAAAGCTAAATGATGCGATAAAGTGTTGAAAATATAAGAAGAGCATAAAGGGATCTAACAAATATGAAAGAACTGATTTAGAGACTTTAAAGCAACTATAATGTTTTATACAGATTAAGAAGATCCTTTTAGGGGTCTTTTTTTGTGCAATGTAGTTGTAGAGATATATCAATCCTTTTTAAAAAAATAGCAAGAAATGCTAAAAAAAATGAGGGCTGTTTTCGTAGAAAGCTCAAAAAATAAGCTTCTAAATATATCATAATTGTGATATAATAATGATAGGAGATGATGAATATGCAAAATATAAGACCATCAGCAGAACTTAGAAATAAATATAATGAAATATCTAATTTATGTAAAGAAACAAGAGAACCAGTATATATTACAGTAAATGGACATGGAGATACTGTTTTATTAAGTTTGGAACAATTTAATCAAATGCAAGCAGAACTAGAATTATTAAAAATGCTATCTGAGGCAGAAGATGATGTTAGAAATAATAGAGTTGCACCTATAGAAAACACATTCAATGATATTAGAAAGAAGCTTGATTTATAGTGAGTTATTCTATTAAGAGAACCGATAAGTTTAATGATCAATTAATTGATATTATTATGTATATAGGCTATGCTTTTTCTAAAAAAGAGGCTGTTGATTATTTAGATTATCTTGAGAATACTATTGATAGCTTAAAAGAGTTTCCATATATGGGGTTAGTTCCAAGGTATCAAGCAATTTCAAAGCAGGGTTATAGAGCACTTATTTGTAAGCAAAATATCATTTTCTATAAGGTTGATGAAGTAAATAAGGAAATTATGCTAGACATTATTGTTTCATCAAAAAGAAATTACATTAATTTGATATAGAAATATATTGATATAAAGAAGATCCTTTTAAGGGTCTTTTTATTATATATTAAAATTATGCATAAAAAATAGGTTGAATTTATCCTATATTTATATTATACTCTTAGTAAGAGGTGATTAATATGAAAATGGATACTAATCAAATCATAACAATGACAGAAGCAAATCAAAACTTCTCTAAAGCAGTTAAAATCACTGATAATTATGGAAAAGCAATCATTTTTAAAAATAACAAACCAAAATACATATTGCTTGATATAAAGGATAATGAATATTTAGATTTAACAGAAGATGAAATAATTGAAATTGTTGCTAAAAGAATACTAAAAAGGCATATTAATGCTTTTAAGGAGTTGGCAAAATGATAAAGTTTACAAAAGAAAGAGTATTATTAATATATCAAATGATTGTTAATGAAACGGGTGGAGAATTTGGAATTAGAAGTGAAGAGTTACTAGAATCAGCAATAGAAACTCCTTTTCAATCTTTTGATGGTAAGGAACTATTCCCATCAAAAATAGAAAAAGCAGCACGTCTTGGCTTTGGGCTAGTTGCTAATCATCCCTTTCTTGATGGAAACAAAAGAATAGGAGTTCATATTATGATATCATTTCTTGAAGTTAATGGAATTCATTTAGATTTTAGCGATGATATAATAACTGACATAGCATTTGGCGTTGCAAGCGGGAAATATAAATATGAAGATGTATTAAGAATAATATCATCATTAAAATATATATAATATGTCTTTGCATAGACAACGCTTATAAGTTTTATACAGATTAAGAAGATCCTGAAAAGGGTCTTTTTTTTATATAAATTATATGCCATAATGAATATGGTGATACAATATGAAAAAAAGTTTAACGATTGTTAGAATCTCATTATTAAGTTTCATAAGCTTAATAATGTTAATATTCGTTGTTATTGGTTGTATTTTGCATGGTAGAATTTCATCTATGATGAGTATTAAACAAGTAGGCGATGGATTCTATACAATGAACTATCAGCAAAATTATCATTTGGATAAAGCAATTAAATCAAACATTAAGAATGCAGATGACTTATTTAAATTTGCCTGCGATGAAATGCTATTTGGAATAAAGGTTGATATGAACCTTTATGGAAGTGGATGCAGTGCTTTTTTGACAGAATCACCTGATGGAGATTATCTTGTAGGTAGAAATCTAGATTTGCCTGGTAGTGATACACTAGCTTTATTTACACATCCTAAAGGAGGATACGCTTCTATATCAACTGTTTCTACTAATATTATTTCAGTTAGCAAAAAAAATGGAATCTCACCTACTAGTTTAAAAGGAAGAATAGCCTTGCTTTTATCACCTTATATGTGTCTTGATGGTGTAAATGAGAAAGGATTAACTGTATCATTGCTTGATCAAGGCCCTCTTGAAACGCATATGAATACGGAAAATCCAGAACTTATTGTTAGTTTAGCAGTTCGTTTGCTTCTTGATAAAGCCGCAACAGTAGATGAGGCAGTAGCCCTTTTAGAAAAGCATGATATGCATTCAGTACGTTTTTTAACACAACACATCTTTATAGCTGATAAAAGTGGATACTCAGTTATAGTTGAGTGGTTTCATAATCAAATGAAGGTAGTTAAGTATCATGTTTGTACTAATTTTAGAATGTCTAGCGTAGAGCATGAGGAAGAATATATGGGACAATGTGAAAGATTTGATTATCTTGCAAATGCTTTAGATTTAAAGAAAATAAACACAGTTGAAGAATCTATGAGTCTCTTAGAAGGGGTTAAACAAGATGGAACTGGAACACAGACAGTGTGGTCAGTTGTATTTAATTTAAATGATTTTAATGCAGATTATGCTGTAAACATGAATTATGATAAAGTCTATCATATAAATCCACGAACTGATTCTAAAGAAGGAGTAATAATGACTTTACCTATTATAGGAGCTTTCTTAATATTATGTGTTTCACTATTTTTTATATTTTATAAAAAGAAGGATAAGAAGATTTTAGAGGATGATAAGGAATATAATGAAGGATCTGATTAGATCCTTTTTTTATCACAATATACTTATATGTGATATAATAAACATAAGGTGATAATTATGGAAGAAACTATAGTTGAAGAAAAGAAAGATAATAATAAACTTACAAAGAAAAACTATCTATTTATTTTTCTATTTTATGGTTTTGTAGTTGCGACAATACCTATTATAATTACGGAATTATCATGGGATGGAATACTTAATGGAATAGGTGTAGAAAAGAATATTCAAAGAGAATTAATTGAATGTTTCTTAAGAGCAGCACTTTTAGAAGAAACATTTAAATTCATAGCTTATATTCTTGCTAGAAAAAAATATAAAATAAATATAGTTTCACAATCTATGTTTGCTGCTGGATTCATTGGCTTAATGTATGCCATAATTGAAAAAGCAGTGTTATTTAATCCATTAGCTATAATTATTAATTTATTTTTCCCAATGCATTTACTATGGCAGTGGAACCAAGGTAGACACTATCAATTATCAAAAGATGCAAAAAAGAGTAATAAAAGAGGTAAAGCATTCTTCCATATGTTCTTAGCAACATTCATGATTTTCTTCTTACATGGAACCTGGGATGCCTTATTAAGTATTGCAGGCTATTTTATGGATAGTGAAAATGCTATTGCTAATGGCGAATTATATGGTGGTATTGTTATTGGTGTAACATTATTATTAGGATTGATTTATACAATTGTAACATTTGTAATCACATTTAAAACTTCTAAAAAAGCAAAAAAAGAAAATAAAGAAACTAATCAAGAAGTAGAAGAAAAACAAAATATTAAAGAATAAAAAAAGGCGCTATTGCACCTTTTTTTGTTTATAATCTATTTCTTTATTAATATATCTATTATATCCATCAATTCGCTCTTCTTTAATTAATTTTTTTCTCTCTTCGTATAGCTTATTCATTTGTTCTCCATATTCTAAAACTACTTTTCTAATCTTTTTATTTAGAATAATAACTATAAATATTTCAGCCATTAGAGGAATAAATGAAATTATTCTAAGAGCTAATATATTTTTATTAATACCTATTGCTAGTAAGGATATAAATAAAATAGTTAACACAATAATAGATAATAATCTAAATGTTCTAGGCATCTTAGTAATACTATCTCTTTTAGTAGAAATAGAATCTATTTTTTCGTTAAATTCTTCTTGATCATCGTTTATTGGTAGATCACCTAATCTATATACTTTATCACTACCATTAGTGCATGCATATAGAACAAAAGATGTATCTCTAACTCTTACATCTATAGCATAAATAGAAGCAAGTGTTACTGATAAGTTTTCTATATCAACATCTCCACTATATTCTTCCTTTTTAATCTTATTTACAGGATATGTAATATTATTTTTATAAACATTATCTAAAATATTTTGCTTTAAAGAATTTAGGGCGATTTCATCAATTCTAAAAGAATTAAGTTCTTTATTTTCTAATTCAACAAGAGAAGAATTATCTAATTCTTGACTATTGATAAAATCTACATATTTAGGATCAATAAAAGTAGAATCGCCCATTCCATTTATTGTTCCAAAGTCTCTTACCCAATCTGTTTCTGTTTTATAACTTGTAGAATATGAATTACGTCTTGTCCCATCAGAATATTTGGTGGTTTTCTTTGTTGTATAAGCTACTTGCTTATCATAGCCTAAAAGTCTTGAATAATTGATATTTGCAATACCTATGGCTTTAATAATAGGAATATCTATTTTATTAACATTACTAAATACTGCTTCATCAAATATATATGGTGGGCAGAATTCATCATCTTTCAAATAGATTAAAGCTCTATCAAAGAATTCTTCCATAGAATATGAATCACTATAACGATATCCACTTTGAAAATGTAATTTATCCATTATTATTCCTTCTTTCTATTAGAAGTCTCAAACAACTTAATTTTAACACCCTTTTTTTCCGAATACAATCTAAAAATAACCGAATACCTTAGATCTATTTTAAAAGATTATTAAATGTATATAATAGGACTTGAGGTGAGGCTAATGGAAATAATTAGTGTAAAAAATGTATGTAAGGATTATAAAAATGTAAAAGCATTAAACAATGTAAGCTTATCAATTAATGAAGGAGAATTATATGGCTTACTTGGAGTTAATGGCGCTGGTAAAACAACACTACTTAAAATATTAAGTGGATTAACTAATATGACTAGTGGTGAATTTATAGTTTCTGGATATAGTAATAAAGAAATGGATGAAATAAAAAAGTTAGTTGATATTTCTCCACAAGAAAGTGCTGTAGCTATGAATCTAACAGTATTAGAAAACTTGAAATTCTTCCAAGGCTTATATAATCAAAAAGATGAAGAATATTTAAATCAAATAATAAATGATTTAGGATTATCTGAAGTAACAAAGCAAAGAGCAAAAACACTATCAGGTGGATATCAAAGAAGATTATCAATAGCTTTAGGATTAATCTCTAAACCTAAAATATTATTTCTTGATGAACCAACACTTGGGCTAGATGTTTTAGCTAGAAGAGAATTGTGGAATATAATTAATAAATTTAAAGGGAAAATCACAATTATATTAACATCACATTACCTAGAAGAAATAGAAGCTTTATGTGATAGAGTTTCTATCATGTCTAAAGGTCATTTATTAGTAGAAGGAACTATTGATGAAATAAAAGAGAAGGCAAATGAAACATCTTTTGAAGAAGCATTTGTTAAGATTGTAGGAGGTGCTATTAATGAATAAAGCATTACTATTTACAAAAAGAAATATAAAAGAAATGTTAAGAGATCCATTAATTTATATATTTTGTGCAGGATTTCCTATCGCAATGGTTTTATTATTTCAAATAATATTACATTATGCACAAGATAAAACAACTATATTTGAAGTAAAAAGCTTAATTCCGGGTATAATGGTATTCTCATATTCAATTCTTATGTTAATGTCATCTCTATTAATCTCAAAAGATAAATCATCTGCATTCTTAAAGAGATTATATACATCTCCAATGAAAGGAAAAGATTATATAATTGGCTATTTTATCCCATTTTTCATAATTGGATTAATTCAATCAATTCTATGTATTATATTAGGTTATATCTTTGGAGCAACATCTAATACAGGATTTATTCCTTTCCATAAGAGTTTATTATTAATACTTGTAATGATTCCTATTATGACTATGAATATTTTAATTGGAATGATTTTTGCGACTATTTTAAATGATAAAAGTGCTCCAGGAATTTCATCTATCTTTATTTCATTAAGTGGTATTATTGGTGGAGCATGGATGCCACTAGAAACTATGGGTAGTTTTGAAGTTATAGCTTCTTGCTTACCATTTTATCCATCAGTATATCTAGGAAGAGTTATTACACATGCATCTCATGTTGTACCTGATGAATTTGGAAATGTTACATATTATGTATTTAGTGATAGAGGTTTATTATTCTTATTAATTACATTTGGATATTTAATTGTTTTCGGCTTACTAACTATTTTATTTTTCAACAAAAGATTAAAAAATGATTGTTAGTATTGTATAATTATTCATAGGAGGTAAGTCCTATGAAGTGTTATACATATATAGAAGAAGTATCAGAAGAAAAAGTATTAATTTATGCAAATGAAAGAACAAAACTAATAGATGAAATAGAATCTTTAGTTGAATCAGTAAATGTTGATCTTACTGGTACATTAAATGATGAAATAATAAAAATTGATATTAATGATGTAACATGTTTTTTGTCTGAAAATAATAAAGTATTTGCTTTAATTAATGATAAGAAATATCAAATTAAACAAAGATTGTATCAAATAGAAGCTATGAATTTAGATATGTTTGTTAAAATAAATCAATCTTGTTTAGCAAATAAAAAGAAAATAAAGAAGTTTGAATCTACTATAGGTGGAAGCTTAAAAGTAGTATTTAAAAATGGATATATTGATTATATATCAAGAAGAGAATTAAAAAATGTTAAGCAAAGGATGGGGTTATAGTATGAATTATTATGTAAAAGAATTCTTAAAACGTGGCTTAATGTTTTCTGGACTTGGTCCAATAGTTGCGGGCATTGTATATTTATGTATAGAAAACTCAGGAACAGAACTAAATTTAAGTGGTTCAACAATGCTTTTAGCCATAATCACAACTTATATAATAGCTTTTGTCCATGCAGGTAGTTCAGTATTTAATATAGTTGAATCATGGTCAAGAGTAAAAGGCTTATTCTTCCAATTAATTAGTATTTATGTTGTCTATACTGCAGGCTATTTATTAAATAGTTGGCTTCCTTTAAAAATAGAAGTAATAATTATTTATACAGTTATATTCGTTTTAGCTTTCTTAACTATATGGCTAACTATATTCTTTATTACAAAGAGTGTTACAAAGAAATTAAATGATAAATTAAACAATGAACTTGAAAACCAATAGAGTGATACAAAAGTATCACTTTTTGTTTTTATAAATAATATGTTATAATTATATATAGAGGAGTGATAAAAATGGAAATAAAAGAACTTAGAGGGGCTAATATGGATATTGATTTAGTTAGTGATAATCTGGATTGGCCTCAAGATAAATGTCCATGGAATGTTTCTAAAAACACAAAAGAACATAAATGTGCTATAAAAAATATTTCTATTTGTAAATATTTTTGTGGTATTAAATATTTAGATACAGTTTTATGTAGTTATCCAAATGTGTTAGATAAAAAAGGTGGCGAGAATAATGATTAATGATTCATTTGATACATCTAAACCTCTATTTACTCCAAAAGATTCATATGGAAGTATGGGAATAGAACCAATTGAAAAAATATGTGATAAATGTATAGTAACTTATTCAGTTCAAGTAAAAGAAGAGATATTAAAAAAATATTCTAATAAGAAAGTTGCTTTTACAGGAACAGCTAATGGAATAATAGATGTTTATTATTTAGAAGAATTAGATGTCTTATTCTATATGTCTATAGTTTGTGCACCTGCAGCTGTAGCTATATTAGAAGAAATAAGTTATATAACAGGTGCTAAAAACTTTATATTCTTTGGCTCATGCGGAATATTAGATAAAGAAGCAAAAAATAAAATAATTATTCCAACAAAAGCATATAGAGATGAAGGAACAAGTTATCATTATGCGCCTGCTAGCGATTTTATTGATATGAAAAACTATAGATTAATAGAAGAAGTATGCAAGAAAAACAATTTAGATTATATATTAGGTTATACTTGGACTACAGATTCTATATATAGAGAGACTGTTGGTAATATTGAAAAAAGAAAAACACAAGGTTGTATTTGTGTTGAAATGGAATCATCAGCACTAGAAGCAATGTCTGATTTTAACGGATTAAATCTATATACATTCTTCTTATCAGGAGATATAATTGTTGTTGATGGATGGGATAGATCAGATTTAGGAACGCAAATAGAGCATAAGAAGCAATTATCAAGCTTTGATGTGGCTGTATTAATAGCAAGTGAATTAGAATAGGACCCAAAAGGGTCTTTTTTTTACACATTTTAAATGAAAATTGTTTCATAAATGAACTAAAAATAAAAAAACGGCTTTGTTTAGCCATTGTAATAAAAAAGTATAAAAATTGTAAAAAAAATGTAAAAATTGTATTGACATATATTGTTTTTAATTATACAATATAAGTAAGGAAAAGCTAAAAGTTGCTAATGTATAGTTTAGCAAGCGTCTATAACGTCTTAGTTACTAAGGCCGTATAGGGGTAGTTATAGAGACGACTAAATTTGCAACTCACTATATCCATACCAGGACTTACCAAAGTTCTGGTATTTTTATTCCTTGTTTGTGGTATAATATCATTTGTGAGGTGTCTATTATGTTTTTAGAAACATTTTTAACAGTTGCAATCATTATGATATATGCAGTTGTTGGTTTTTGCATAATAAAATTTAAGCTAGTAAAAAAAGAATCTATTCCTGATTTTGCTAAATTCTTAATGTATATATGTCAACCAATATTAATTCTTTATTCGTTTAATCAAGCAACTTATACAAATGAACTTGGCAAAACATTATTAATAGCAGCTGGTTTAATTATTGGAATATTTGCTGTTTTCTTAACAACATTTGTTCTTATATTTAGAAAGAAGTACAAAGAAAAAGTAGCTTATAGAATATATACTATTGCTTCATGTTTTGGTAATGTAGGATTCTTAGGAGTTCCTATTTTAGAAGCTGTATTTAAAAATGATGCTAATGCACTTGGAACTGCACTAGCCATTTCATCAGTATTCTTAGTTGTTATGAATGAAATAGGTTGGACTATTGGTTCATTAATTATTTCACAAGATAAGAAATATGTAAGGCTTGTAAAAATATTCTTAAATCCAAGTATATTAGCTATATATGTTGCACTACCTTTATTCTTATTTGGAATAAAAGTTCCTACAAGATTAGATCCTGTAGTAACTATATTAGCAAAAATGACAACACCATTATGTATGGTAATACTTGGTATGAGACTTGCTGTAACAAGCCCTAAAGTTGTATTTGCTAACTATAAGACTTATATAATGGTTTTAGTTAAACAAATAATAATGCCTTTAGTAATGTTATTATTTGTCTTTGCACTACCTATAGATCAAACTGTAAAACAAGCATTAGTAATACTTGCAAGTGCTCCAATAGCTAGTGTTGTCCTAAACTTCTCTGAAATGGTAGGAGAAGGGCAAGAAGATGCTGCTAGTTTAGTGCTTTGTGGCACCATTTTATGCATTTTAACTATGCCACTTATAACTTTATTAGTTTAATAAAAAAACTTAAAAAAAGGCTAAAAAAAGAACTTCAGACGAAGTTCTGTTTTTTTATTTCTTTTTAGGTGTGTCTTTCTTAGTTTCTTTCTTTTTAGGGTCAACCTTATTAAAGAAATCATCAAGTTTATTTATCTTAGCAGCAGTACCTACTACAACAACTACATCATCTGGGTTAATTGTATCAGTACCTTTAGGAATGAAGAATTTACCATCTCTTATAATACCTACGATATTTACATCAAATAAAGCTCTTAAATTTAATTCAATTAGGTTTTTAGGAATAAAATGTTTTCCAACAATTACTTTAACCATTGCATAATCAGCAGATACACCATAATAATCTAGTACTGAATCACTCATAATTTGGTTTGCTAACGAAATAGCACTTGATTCTTCTGGAACAATGACATCTGTTGCTCCTAGTGCTTCAAATACTTCTTTATATGTTAAATCATCTGCTCTAACAGTAATCTTTTTAACACCTAATTTTTTTAGGTTAATGATTGAAAGAATAGAAGCTTGTAAGTTATTACCGATTGCTACAACAGCATGGTCAACTTTGCTTGCATCTAAGTCTGTTAATACACTTAAACTTGTTGAATCTGCAATAACGCAATTATTAACATATTTACTTATATCACGAACGCTTTTTTCATCTTTATCAATAGCAATAATATCGCATTTGTTTTGAACTAATTCTTTTGCAATACATGATCCAAAACGTCCTAGTCCGATAACCATGAATGTCTTTTTCATCCTATAATCACACTCTCTTCAACATATTGTATTTCTTCATTTGATTCTGTCATCCAGTTCTTGTTGACTAAACCAATTATTGTTAGTGGGCCTAAACGTCCAACAAACATTAATAGACAGAAGAATAATTTGTTAAAAATATTTAAGCTACCAGTAATACCCATAGTTAGTCCTGTAGTTGAGAAAGCTGAAACTACTTCAAATAAAGTCTTTGTAATGCCAAATTCGGGCTGAGCTGCACAAACGATGAATGTACCAACAATAACAATCATAACACCTATACCAATTAATACAAAGGCTTTAAATATTTGGGCATCATCAATTTTCCTTTTGAATACTTTAGCTTTTTTTCCTCTTGCATAATATAAAGTAGCAATTAGAGCGATAGCAAGTGTAGTAGTTTTAATACCTCCACCAGTAGAACATGGACTTGCACCTATGAACATCAAGAATATGATTATAACATATGTTGCAGGATGTTCTGTTAGATTAGACATATTATATGTCGTAAATCCTGCTGTTCTTGATGTTACTGATGCAAAGAAGGCTTGTAGCCAAGTAAAATCATTCCATGCGGTAAGCTTTATTAAAATAGCCCCGCCAAATATTAGTACTAAGGTAGTAACAATAACTATTTTTGTATGTAATTGTAATAATTTCCATCTACGTTTTTTGACTAAGTCTGATAGAACGACAAAGCCGATTCCTCCAAAAATAATTAGAAACATAGTAGAAGTATTAAGCATTAGATTTCCTTTGAATGGAATCATACTATAATCACCAGAAGCTGTTACACCAAAGGCATCAAAGCCTGCGTTATTAAATGATGCAATTGAATGGAATATAGAATACGCTAATGCTTTAGGAAAGTTACCATCAAATATAGGCATTAGTGCAAACATATTGAGCACTACGCCTATAAACTGAACTAATGTTGCCCATATTATAATCTTAATAACAAGAGTAGTAAGCCCTCTAACTGAACTTTGATTTAATGCTTCTCTAAGTAAGAATTTGTTACTCACACTTATTTTAGCTCCCATTATTGTAAAGAAGAAAATAGCTATCGTTAAAATAGATAATCCTCCTATTTCCATTAATAGAGCTAAAACGAACTTACCGAATATGGATAATCCAGTAGCAACATCTACAGTTCCAAGTCCAGTAACACATGTAGCACTTGTTGACATAAATAATGCATCAACAAAGCCAATTGATTTACCGTTTCCAGAAGATACAGGAAGAACTAATAGTAATGTTCCTGATAGAATAACTCCTAAAAATGTTAATATTATTATGAAGTATGGATGTATTTTCCTTGTTTTCATTACAATCCACCTCTTTTTAAATTATACTATAATTTATTGATATAGACAATATCTTTAAAAAAACTAAAAATACACTTGATATAAAGAATTGAATATGATAAAATACTTATTGTCGTATTAGGCTATATTCCGCTGGATGTACTATTATCTATGAATGTGGTAAGAAAGAAAGAGGTGTTTATGTATGGCTAAATTAAAAGGACAAGAATTAATCAACGACATTACTAAAGAATACATGAAGACTGATGTACCTGAGTTTAGAGCTGGAGATACAGTTAAAGTATCTGTTAGAATCAAGGATGAAAAAGGTAAAGAAAGATTACAAGTATTCGAAGGATTAGTAATTAAAAAGCAAGGTGGAGGAATCTCTGAAACTTATACTGTAAGAAAGACTAGTTATGGTGTAGGTGTTGAAAGAACATTCCCAATTCATTCACCACTTGTTGCTAAGATTGAAGTTGTAAGACGTGGTCTAGTTAGAAGAGCTAAGCTTAACTACATTAGAACATTATCTGCTAAAGCATCTAGAATTAAAGAAAAGAGATAATAAAGTGGAGGACATTTCGAGCCTCCTTTTATTTTTCCTAAAAATGGCTTAAATAAAAGAAAAACCGAAGGAATTTCCTTCGGTTTATTTTTGTTTAATTACTTGTTCCAAGAACCATCTTTCTTACCATAATAAGCATTTAAGTACATTGTCTTAATTTCGCTAATTAATGGATATCTTGGGTTAGCTCCTGTACATTGGTCATCGAATGCTTGCTCGCACATAGCATCTAATCTATTTAAGAAGTCAGTTTCATCAACATTCCAATCTTTGATTGTAGGTTTGATACCAACTGTTGCTTTTAATTCGTCGATAGCCTTAATTAAAGCTTCTAATTTTTCTTTATCTGTCTTACCCTTTAAGCCAAGAGCAGTAGCTACCATAGCATATCTTTCAAGTGTTTTTGGATGATCATATTGAGGGAATGTACCCATCTTAGCTGGAGTTTCTTCAGCATTGAATCTTAATACTTCATCAATCATTAGGGCATTAGCAACACCATGAGGTAGGTGATGGAATGCACCTAATTTATGAGCCATTGAGTGACATACACCTAAGAATGCATTAGCAAATGCCATACCAGCCATTGTAGCTGCATTAGCCATCTCTTCTCTAGCGATTGGATCATTTAATCCATTGTTATATGCATCTGGTAAATATCTGAAAATCTTCTTTAATGCTTCGATTGCTAAACCATCAGTGAATGGAGTAGCCATCATAGAAGCAATTGCTTCTAGAGCATGTGTTACAGCATCGATACCTGAAGCTGCTGTTAAACCACGAGGAGCTGTCATATGGAAATCAGCATCAACGATTGCCATCTTAGGCATTAATTCATAGTCAGCTAGAGGATATTTAATTCCTGTCTTTTCATCAGTGATAACAGCGAATGGTGTAACTTCTGAACCTGTACCAGCAGAAGTAGGGATAGCAATGAAGTATGCTTTTTCACCCATCTTAGGGAATGTGTATACTCTCTTTCTGATATCCATAAATCTCATAGCCATATCCATGAAGTCAGCTTCTGGATGTTCATACATCATCCACATAATCTTACCAGCATCCATAGCAGATCCACCACCAAGAGCGATGATTACATCTGGTTCAAATGCCTTTAATTGTTGTAAACCTTCTTTAGCACAAGCTAATGTTGGGTCTGGTGCAACATTGAAGAATGTAGCATGTGGAATTCCCATTTCATCTAATTTATCTGTAATAGGCTTTGTTGCGCCGCTCTTAAATAAGAATTGGTCAGTAACAATAAATGCCTTTTTCTTGTTCATAACTGTCTTTAATTCATCAAGGGCAACAGGTAGACAACCCTTCTTTAAGTATACCTTTTCAGGTGCTCTAAACCAAAGCATATTCTCTCTCCTTTCAGCAACTGTCTTAATGTTTAGTAAGTGCTTAATTCCAACGTTTTCTGATACTGAATTACCACCCCATGATCCACATCCTAGTGTTAATGATGGTGCTAACTTGAAGTTGTAGATATCTCCGATACCACCTTGACTTGATGGCATATTGATTAGAATTCTACAAGTTTTCATTCTTTCTTGGAATTCAGCAATCTTAGCTTTTTCAGTTACTGCGTTAAGGTAGATTGCAGAAGTATGTCCATATCCTCCATCAGAAATTAATCTTTCTGCCTTAGAGAATGCATCTTCAATATTCTTTGCTCTATACATTGCTAAAATAGTAGAAAGTTTTTCATGAGCAAATGGTTCAGATGGATCAACTGATTCAACTTCACCAATTAAAACTTTAGCAGATTCTGGAATTTCAAATCCAGCCATCTTAGCAATTTCAAATGGTCTATGACCAACTACATTAGGATTAACTGTTCCTGCAGGTGTAAGAAGAATTGCTCTAACTTTGTCTAATTCTTCCTTATTTAAGAAGTAGCAACCTCTCTTTAAGAATTCAGCCTTACATTTATCATAAACCTTATCTAATATAATAGTTGATTGTTCTGATGCACAAATCATACCATTATCAAATGTCTTTGAGTGAATGATTGAGTTTACAGCAAGTAAAATATCTGCTGTATCATCAATGATTGCTGGAGTGTTACCAGGACCAACACCAACAGCTGGTTTACCACTTGAGTAAGCAGCATGTACCATTGCTGGACCACCTGTAGCTAAGATTAGATCAGATTCCTTCATTAAAAGGTTAGTTAATTCTAAGCTTGGTGCATCAATCCAAGAAATGATTCCTTCTGGAGCACCAGCAGCAACTGCAGCTTCTAATACAACTTTAGCAGCTTCAATTGTTGATTTCTTTGCTCTTGGGTGTGGAGAAATCATAATACCATTTCTAGTCTTTAAACATAATAATGTTTTGAAAATAGCAGTAGAAGTTGGGTTTGTTGTAGGAATAACTGCACCAATAATACCAATTGGTTCTACAACTCTCTTATAACCGAATGCTTTATCATCTTCGATTACACCAACTGTTTGAGTGTTTTTATATTTGTTATAGATATATTCAGCAGCATAATGGTTTTTAATAACCTTATCTTCAACTACACCATAACCTGTTTCTTCAACGGCTAATTTAGCAAGTGGAATTCTTGCTTGGTTAGCGGCAGTAGCAGCTGCTAAGAAAATCTTGTCAACTTGTTCTTGTGTGTATGTCGCAAATTTCTTTTGCGCATCTCTTAATTGTGCTAAGGCAGCTTCGAATGTTTCTACACTGTCAATAACGATGTGTTTATCTTTCATAGATTTACCTCCTAAGTATAATCGTGGAAATGCTCATTTTTCCACCCGAGATAAATTATATCATATATAAATTAATATTGTATTGCGATATTTGCATATTGTTATGTAAAAAAATACATATCACTTTCCGTTGATGTCCATAAATTAGGTACAATATGTCAAAAAATGTCAATGAAAACGATTGATTTTTTATGAAAAACATATGAAAGCAAGAAAAAATTTTTTTATTTTTTTAAAAAATATTAAAAAATATGTATATTAAATATTACATAATGGTTAATTATTGTATATTAAACCTAAAAAAAGTATATAAATATATAATAATAATCATATAAAGAAATAGTGATTTAATTCTTTTTTTCTTTCAAAACTGGAATTATAATATAATTAAATATGGAGGTGTATATTATGTACTTACAATCATTAGATTTAAAACAAAAGAAAGCTTTTTTAGATGCTTGCTTACACATAATTAAGGCAGATGGTAGTATTGCTCGTGGTGAATTATCTTTAATAGAAGAATTTTGCGCAGAAATGAATATTAAATCAAAAAAAGAGCCTGAATTATCGTTTGATGCTGCAATTATAAATTTAAATTCTGTATCTAGCCCACTTCAAAGAAAACAAATATTAATTGAACTTGCTAGATTAGTTAATGCAGATAACGTAATTCAACCTAGAGAAGAACAAATGATCAAATTTGCTATGGATGTTTTTAAAATATCAAAATTAGATTATGATAAGATTATTTCTTTAGTTAAAGATTTAGCTAAAGTAAAAAGAGATATTAACGCATATTTAAATAAATAAAATATTTATTGAAATAGTATTGCGTTTACCTAAAATTAATGTTATAATGATTATGGTAAAAAAGTGAATACTCTTTATGTATAAAAGGGAGTAAGAACCAAATCATTGGAAAATGTTCACCAATCGGCCTAAAAAACCTGGACATCTTTTAAAATCTGAGACTTTTACGATGAGTAAGAGTCTTTTTTTTAGGAAAGAAGGTGGTGAACGAAAAAAACTTAATCATGAAAAATAATAAAACAATATAATATATAAATAACAAAAGGAGGATATAAAAATGTTAATTGGTATTATTATTGGATCAGCTGTAGCCCTATTAATAATTATCATTATTATAGTAGGTTACACAAAAGCAGGACCAGATGAGGCTATTATGATTTCAGGTCTTGGAAAAAGTAAAATTTTAATTGGTAAGGCTGGATTTAGATTCCCATTCTTACAAAGAAAGGATAAACTTCATTTAAAAGCATTCCAAGTAGATGTTAAAACTAATGAAGCTATTCCTACAAAGGATTATGTTAATATTACAGTTGATGCTGTAGCAAACCTTAAGATTTCAGATCAACCTGATATTTTAAAGAGAGCTTTCCAATCACTATTATGTATTAGTGAAGCTGATAGAGCTGCTCAAGTACAACAAGTACTACAAGGTAACCTACGTGAAATCATCGGTACTGTATCAATTCAAGAATTAGTTAGAGATAGACAAAATGTTGCTACTCAAGTAACTAATAACGTTATTCCTGATATGGCTAAGTTAGGTATTGAATTAATTAACTTCAATATCCAAAACTTTAATGATGATGACAATGTTATCGTTAATCTAGGTGCTGAAAACATTGCAATCATTGCAAAACAAGCTGCAATTGCTAAAGCAGTAGCTGAAAAAGATGTTACAATTGCTCAAGCTGAAGCTCAAGAAATTGCTAACAAGGCAAAAGTAGATTCATCTACTAAGATCATTACTCAAAATACTGAATTATCTTTAAAAGAATCAGAATTAAAGCAAAAAGCAGATACAGCTAAGGCTGTTGCTGATGCTGCTTATTCAATTGAGCAACAAAAGAGACAATCAGAAATCAACATCGCTGAAGTTAACGCTAATATTGCTAAGAGAGAGCGTGAAGTTGACTTAGGAAATAAAGAAGTTGAATTAAAAGAAAAGAGATTAAACGCTGAAGTAAATAAAGTTGCGGATGCACAAAAATATAAAATTCAAATGGAAGCTGATGCTGATTTATATTCAAGACAAAAAGCAGCTGAAGCAGCTAAATATGAATTAGAACAACAAGCTGAAATGAAGAAGATTGAAGCTGAAGCAGAAATGTATGCTAAGAGCCAAGCTGCAGAAGCATTAAAGATTGAAGCTGAAGCTAGAAAGCAAGCTGCTTTAGATGAAGCTGAAGGTATTAAGGCTAAGGGTGAAGCAGAAGCTGAAGCTATTCTAAAGAAGGCAGAAGCCATGAAACAATATGGCGAAGCTGCAACACTTCAATTAATTCTAGAATCAGATGTATTACCAAAGGTTGTAGAGGCTTACTCAAAACCAATGGCAGAAGCATTATCACATATTGATTCTATTACTATGTATGGTGAAGGAAATACTGCAAAACTTAATGAAGAAATTACTAAGAATGGAACTCAAATCTTTGATGGATTACAAAAGGCTACAGGCTTAGATATTAAATCTTTACTTGCAGGATATCTTGGTGGTAAATTAATCGATAGCAAAAAAGTTGCACAACAACCAGTTGTAGTTGAAAAGGTTGTTGAAAAGAAAGTACCAGCTTCAACAGCTAGCACTACAGTTAAAAAATAAGATATAAAATAAACGGGGGAAAAGGGCCTAGCATTAAATGCTAGGTCTTTTTATATAATAAAAAAACGCTTAATAGCGCCTTTTATTCTACTTTATTTGTTTTTAAATCATATACTAACGGAATTACTTCTCCATCATAGTCAGGAAATTTTTCTTTGATATATTGAGCAACCTTAATAGCATTTATTCTAGAAGCTTTAACTTCATCAATTTCATTGCCTATATTTGTTTTAATTTTATCCAATATTTTATTAATATAGTTACCGCATTCTTTATGCACTGCAGCATGTACTGCACCACAATAAGTATGCCCTAATACAATTATTTCTTTAATATGCAAATGTTCTATAGCATATTCTATAGTTCCTAATTCCCCATCATTAATAACATTACCTGCAGTTCTAATAACAAATATTTCGCCTATTGATTTACTAAATATAACTTCAGGTATTACTCTTGAATCACTACATGTAATAACAAGTGCATATGGGTGCTGCCCATTAGTTATTAAAATATCATTATAATTTTTAAAATTTTCATTTGAATTCATTAATTCAATAAACTCGTTATTCCCTTCAATTAGCCTTTTATCCATGTTTTCACCTACTTAATATATTCATTAACAGATTTATATAATTCTTCAATAAATAATCTATCTAAATCAGTTAAAGTATAATTCTTTCTATATACTAATACGTCTCTATAAATCTTAGTATTTTCAAAACACTTTCTTTGAATTAAACCATATTGCTCAAGAGTACTTTCTGCGACTGGAGACACCCACATATAAGTGTCAGGATTTGTTGATAGAATATCTAATTGACTACCACGTTCAAACACAAATATTCTTTTATCTATTGTATCTGGTAATTCTTCTTTCTTTATTTTAGATAGAGGCAAGCTTGGTACAAATGGGTCTGCATGTGTTATTTCAATATAATTAGCTAGATCATCAAAACTAATTCTATCCATTTTAGCAAGCTTACTATCTTTACTCATGATAAGTACATAACTAAATTCAGTTACTAATCTACTTTCTAAATCTTTTTCATCAAATGTCTCTTTAAAATGAGCATTGTATCTTTCAGCATATCTTAAAATACCTAATTTATAATCTGATGAAAGAAGATTATCTAATGTATGACTTGAATTTGTTTCATTATAAAAGATTTCAGCTGGACTATCCTTAGATATGTTTTTTGTAAAATTAGCAAAAGCATATGAAATATATGCGGCACGTGGAACAGATATAGAAAAACTTTGTTTATTAGTTTTTTTATCTTTAAACATTTCTTCCATTTCATCTAATTCTTTTAAGATTATTTTTGAATACTGAATTAGTCTTTCACCTTCAGCTGTTATGATGATTCCTTTGCTACTACGTTCAAAGATTGTTATATTTAAATCTTTTTCTAATTCTTTTATGGCACGAGATAAATTTGGTTGATCTATATATAAGTTTTCAGCAGCTTTATTAATAGAACCAGTCTTAGCAACTTCAAGTGCATACTTTAAGTGTTTAATATTCATAATATCACTTCCTATATACTTATTATATCATTTTTTATATGATAAAACATATCTTTTTTTGTGAAAATAGAATGTCTAAAACGCAATATTTTAGCCTTTTTTTCATTCAAAAAAAATTAAAAAAACCCATTATTTAGCCAATTTTCATAAATTTTCATAAAATGAAACAAAATATTTACATAAATTATAACATATGTTATAATATTTATGTTAGGAGGTAATTTTATGAGTAACACTACAATTTATGATGTTGCAGGAGCAGCAAAAGTTTCTTTAGCTACTGTATCTAGAGTTCTAAACAATCCTGAAAAGGTAAAACAAGAAACAAGAGATAGAGTATTACGTGTTATTAATGAATTAGGATACCGCCCAAACGCTATTGCCCGTGGACTTGCAAGCCGTAAAACAACAACAGTAGGTGTTATCGTTTCGGATATTACAAGAGCATCAGTTGCACAGATGCTTTCAGGTATTATTGATATTGCTAATAAATACAAATACTCTATAAAATTATTTGCAATTACAGAGTCATCAAAGGCACTTGATGTCGCTATGAATGTAGTTGCTGAGCAAGTTGATGGAGCACTTTATTTAAACGATGAACTAGAAAGTAAATACGCAGAAGAAGTATTAGAAAAGATTGAAGAAAATCAAATTCCTATTACTTTATGTAACGTAGTTTATGATAAAGAAGTATTACCATCAGTAAGTATCGATTATGAACATGCTTCATATGAAGTTACTAACAAATTAATCAAAGAAGGAAGAAAAGATATCTATCTACTTTCTACTACAAGAAAGTATGCCGTAAATGACAGAAAAGAAAGTGGATATCTAAAAGCTATGAATGAAGCTGGTTTAGAACCACATATCTTTAGAACTAGTGGTGATACATACATTAATAGACCACATTTCAAAGATTTCTTAGCTCATAACAAAGTAGATGGAGTTATAGCTGTTAGAGATTCTATTGCTGTAAGCTTTATGAATGTCGCTAGAGAAGAATTTGGTAAAAAAATACCAAAAGATGTTTCAATTGTTGGTTTCCAAAATACAAAATATGCAATTTTGGCTTCTCCAGCATTGACAAGTATAGACATTCCGGTATATGATATAGGTGCTGCATCAATGCAATTATTAACAAAGTTAATGAATAACGAAACTGTTGAAGACAAGAACCTATTATTACCACATAGAATTATTGAACGTCAAACAACAGAAAATTAATGACAAATACGTCCTTATGGACGTTTTGTTTTGGAAGGAGAAATATTATGAACATTGTTGAAGATTTAAAATGGAGAGAATTAATATATGCAACAACAGATCCTGAAATTTTAAATGTTTTACAAAATGAAAAAGTAACATTTTATTTAGGTGCTGACCCTACAGGAGATTCACTTCATATTGGACACTTATTTCCATATTTAACTGCAAAAAGATTAGAAGCTGCAGGACATAAAGCAATTCTATTAATTGGAGGAGCAACTGGTCTAATTGGAGATCCAAGAGGAACTTCAGAACGTCAATTATTATCACTTGAAAAGTCATTAAGTAATGCTAAGGCAATTACTAATCAAGTTAGAAGACTATTTAACTGTGAAATGGTTAATAACTATGATTGGATTGGTAAAATTGATATGATTACATTCTTAAGAGATTATGGAAAGTGCTTCAATATCAATTACATGTTAAATAAAGAAACAGTTAAAGCTAGACTTGAAACAGGTATTAGCTATACTGAATTTTCTTATCAAATCTTACAATCAATGGATTTCATGCATTTATATGAAAATAAAAATGTTACATTACAAATTGGTGGACAAGACCAATGGGGTAACATTACAGCTGGTATTGAATTAATTAGAAAACATCATCCTGAAGCTAAAGTATTTGGCTTAACTGTGCCACTAATCACTAATGCTGATGGTACTAAATTTGGTAAGAGCGAAGGAGCTCCAGTATGGTTAGATCCTGAAAAGACAAGCCCTTATGAATTCTATCAATATTGGATTAATGTACCTGATAGTGATGTAATTAAAAGATTAAAACAATTCACTTTCTTAACTAAAGAAGAAATAGAAGATATTGAAAAAGAATTTAATGAACACCCTGAAACAAGACGTGCTCAAAAAGAATTAGCAAAGAATATTACTATTACAATTCATGGTGAAGAAGCTTATAATCAAGCAGTAAGAATTAGTGAAGCACTATTTAGTGGTGATATCTCTAATTTAAGCTTAGATGAAATTCATATGGGATTTAAAAATATTAAATCAGCTGAATTAAATGAAGATACTAATATTCTAGATGCTTTAATCAACACAGGACTTGCTTCAAGCAAGAGAGAAGCTAGAGAATTCGTTAATAGTGGAGCAATCACAGTAAACGGAAATAAGGTTACTGATTTAGAATATATGGTTTCTAAAACAAATGCTCTATATAATGAATATAGCGTAATTAAAAGAGGAAAGAAAAAGTATTCTTTAATCCATCATAATTAATAGGAGTTTATCTCCTATTTTTTTTATGATAAAATATAATTAGATATGGAGGGATATTATGAATACTGTTAGTTATAATAAAGCTAAATTATATTATATGGACTTAAATAGTTTATATGAGAATAATGAAAGTGCATTTGAATTATTAGATAAGAATTTATTAAATATAGTTAATACTGAAGCACCTATTACAATGAATACTTTAAAAGCTAGGCTTAGAGAAGCATTTAACATTGGTAAGATTAGTCAAAAAGCTCTTGATATAATTGAAGCAAGAATAAATGTCTTAGGATTCAATAAAACAAACAACTTTTATGATACTGTTTTATGGCCTAGCGGAGGTGTTTTTGATGTGACATACATAAGAGAAGGAGTAGCTAGAGAAATATATGATATTCCTTATCAAGAGATGTATAATTTAGTTAAAGAATTAAATTATAGAGGAGAAGAATTATATAGAGAAATACTTAAATACTTTGGCGGTCAAGTATTAACACATAAAGCTCTTGAATATTTAAAATTTATAGAAGCTAAATGCAAATAATATATTTTATTGTCTATAAAATGACTTTGTATTACAATAATAGTAAACAGGTGATTTTATGGACATTTTTTTATTTAATGAATTAAGCAGAGGCTTTAAAGTAAAAAAAATAAATAAAATGATGAAGAAGTGGAGCAAGAAACATAAATCTACTACTTATGGTATGAGTTTAATTGATCT
>CAMVDS010000006.1 GCA_947166335.1 uncultured Mollicutes bacterium | reverse complement strand
TCTTCTTAGGAGATACACAAGTGGGAAAATCTGAAACAACTGGAGAAATGGTTAAGCTATATAATTTCGGTCATTTCTTATCATTAAAAACATCTACAACTGTAGGTCTTATAGGAGGTTCTAGTAAGGTTGATGGATCATTTTGTAACACAATAGGTTCTATACCTAGACAGCATAAAAGATTAGCTGTACTAGAGGAATTTAGTGGAGCTAGACCAGATTTTATAAAGACTATGACAGATATAAGAAGTAGTAATGAGTTAAGATTATCTAGAGTTAGTGGTGAATTAATTGTACCTTGTAAATTAAGAATGATCACTATCTCAAATCCAGTAAATGATGAAAACGGAAATCCTAGATTTTTAAATACATTCCCTAATGGTGTTATGCCATTAATGGAACTTATTAAAAGTGCTGAGGATGTATCAAGATATGATGGATTCTTACTTATCCCTAAAGTCGAAAAAAGAATAAATCCATTTGCTTATCAATTACAAGGAATTCCAATACCAAAAGAAGCATATCAAAACAAAATAAATTGGGTAGCAACTAGAGAAGTTAGTAACATTAAATTTGCAGAAGGAGTAGAGAGCTATATTTGGGAGAAAGCAGAAGAACTTAATGGAATATTTGAGTGTAACTTCCCATTATTTGGGACTACAACATCTAAGAAACTAGCAAGATTTTGTGTAGCTTTAGCAAGTCTATTAGTTAATGTTGATGAAACATATGAGAATATAATAGTTACTAAAGAAATAGTTGACTATATGGTTAAATATCTTACAAGTATATATGATAATCAAGTGTTTAAACTAAAAGACTATGCAAAAGAATATAGAGAATATAGTAATTGTACTGATAGTGATATTAATGATTTACAAGATTTATATGCTAGAAATGCAACATTATTTAATTTCTTAAATGGTCAAAGTAGAACATCAAGAGCTAACTTATTAAGTGTATCAGGCTTAGATAACTCAAAATTCTTTGCAATATTCAATAAATTAGTTGCTAGAAAATTTATTAGATTAAACTTAGATAATGTTTATCCTACTGATAAATTTAGGAAAGCATTTAATAAAATCGATAAAAGTTTTACTACTGATACAGGTAGTATGATTGATATAGCTGAAAAAAGTGATGATAGTGGAGTTGTATTTATAAATGATTTGGAAGGAGATAAGTAATGGTATTAGATGAAAGAGAGCTCGAAAAATATAAAACTCATCCTAGAGTTTTGGAAATAAGATTTATTTTATTATTTGATATGTTTGAGAAGGAACTTGGTTATCAACAAGCAACTAAGTCCTTCCAGGCAATCTGTGATGCATTTAATTGTAATATGACATTATTACAAGCAATTATAAATAAGAGATATGATATTCAAAGGAAATCTAAGACTAATTTTAGAAGATGGAGACAAGAAGTAATATTTGCATCTTATATATATAGAGAAACTATATATAAAGTTGCTAAGACATATTTTAATGTTAGACCTGAAAGTATATATGCTCAAAAAGATATTTATGATATTAATATATTCTTAACTAATGAATGGCTAGATAAATTCGATAATGATATAACACTTTGTGGAGAACATTCTTATAGAAATGAAGTTGTTAGATTTATGGAAGTTATTGATAATATGAATATAATATTAAAGAAGTGGAATGGTGATGTATAATGTTTTTATATCAAAAATATAAATATGATTATAAACATCTAGATGTAAATAATTTTGATGAAACTTTAAATATTTTATATCAGCTTATAAAGATAGCTGAATGTAATAAGTCTAATTATTTATATTATGATACTGAAACTGATGGATTACACATAATAACATCTAAACCATTCTTAGTATCTATGGGATTTAAAGCTGGTAATTACAAGTATGTAATAACTATGGATTATAATAAAGAAATTATGACATCATTCTGGGATATGTTAGAATCATCTACATTATGGAAACATGATAATTTCATAGGTGTAGGAGCTCATAATGCTAAATACGATTATCATATGATGGAAAATGGTGGAAGCCCTATTCCAGAAGATATAGACCTATTTGATAGTATTACTGTTGCTAGACTTACTGAATATGTTGATGAACATGCTAGTATGAGTTTGGAAACTCTAGGTGGTAAATATGTTAGTGATGATGCTAAATTTGCTGGTAAGATTATTAAAGATATAATTAAACAAATAAATGCTGAAAGAAGGAAACAACTTAGAGAGGATATTATGGATAACTTTCCTAATGATGGTTTCTTTACTATAACTAAAAGTGGTAAGAGAAAAGCAACAGGTAAGTTATCTGAACTTATAAAAGATTATGATAAGAATAGAACTCAGTTTTTGAATGATGATAATATTTATTTTAAATTTATTGATGAACACTATAAACCTGCTAACTATCAAGATGTATACAAAAAAGAACCAGAACTAATGAGAAGTTATGCAGCAGATGATATTGTTATAGGTCTAGAATACCTAGATAAAGCTATGCCTACACTATTAAAAGTTGATAAAGACTTAACTGTTACTAAAAGAGAAGGTAAACTTATTAGAGCTGTTGCTTGGATGGAAGATACAGGACTTAAAGTTGATGTAGATTATGTGTTAAAATGTAGAAAAGATATGGTTGCTTATAGAGATTTACTATATTATGAATTACAAATGTATACAGGTACAGAGTTTACTGTAGGACAACATGAAATGATTAAAAAATTATTACTTTATAAGTATGCTATAAAAACTGATAAAGCTGATGAAAAAGCATTAAAATATATTAGAGATAATACAACTAATGAAGAAGTAAAAGATATATGTAATAATATAATGGAGTTAAGAACTCTAGATAAATGGATCTCAACTTATGTGGATGGTAAACTTAATTCTGTAGTAAATGGTAGAATATATACTGATATAAATAATAGTGGAGCTGTTAGTGGTAGAGTTAGTTGTGATATGCAGCAACAACCAAAAGAAGCATTATTTGATAGAGATGGTAATGAGTTATTCCATCCTAGAAGAATGTTCGTTTGTGATGATGGTTATTGTTTAGCATTTTGTGATGAAAGTCAAATGGAGCTAAGAGTACAAGCATATTACACTATAATTCATGCTAGTGAACCTGATTTATTAATGTGTAGAGCTTATATGCCTTATAATTGTTATAATGAGGTATCTACTAAGTTTGACTATACTAAACCAGAACATATAAAGGACTATGCTAAGCATACATGGTATGAATTAGGAACTGGTAAAGAATGGGTGCCAACTGATTTACATAGTGCTACAACTAAAAATGCATTCCCAGAACTAGAAGAAGGAACAGATGAATTTAAACATCATAGAAAGCTAGGAAAACGAGCTAATTTCTTGAAAGTTTATCAAGGTGGTGTAGATGCCTTAATGAATGCTTTAGATGTAAATAGAGACACAGCAGAGGCTCTAGACAAAGCATTTTATAAATCATTCCCTAGAATTAGAGAGTATCAAGACTGGGTAGTACAACATTTAAGTCAATATGGATATGTAGAAAATTTATATGGTAGAAGATATTATATGGATGATAGTAGATTCTACTATAGAGCTTGTAATTATTTAATACAAGGTACTTGTGCAGATATGGTTAAGACTTTTGAGATAAAAGTATGGGAGTATTTAACTAAAAATAATCTAAAATCTAGATTAGTGTTACCTATTCACGATGAATTGATGGTATCTGTTGCTAAAGATGAAACGTTTGTTATAAAAGAAGTTAAAAGAATAATGGAAGATGTAACTGATGTAATTAAATCAATACCTATGATTAGTGAACCTGAGATGAGTGAAACTAATTGGGCAGAAAAGAAAGAATATATTATAGAATAGTGAGGTACAAAATGGAATTAGATAGAAATAAATTATTAAATATTTATGAAAATATAGAAGATAAGAAAAAGGATAGAGATGAACATATTCATTGTGTTCAAAGTCTTGAGAAAGAAATTCAAAAAGATATTTTATAGTATAGAATTGATAGTGTATCTAGAGTATTAGATTATATACATACTGAATTAGCATTAAATAGGCCATTAGATTTAGATACTCTAATAACTCATTGTTGTAATAAATTAAATGGAAATATAGATGGTATTGAACTAAAATTAGGAGGCGAATAATTATGGAATTATGGATAAGAAGTCAAGATAAAAGTAATTTAATTAAAGTTTCTGATATATGGATAGATGATACTGATATGATGGATAGATGTTGTGTTTCTATTATGGCAAATTCAAATTTTAGTTTTGAATTAGGTAATTATAAAACAAAAGAAAGAGCATTAGAAGTATTAGATGAGATACAAAAATTAATAAAACCAATATTTAAAATTAATTATGAATATGATGATAGTCAACCAATTATAGATGGAGAATGGCTAAAATCTTTAAAAGCAGAAAGTAAAATTGAAGAATTATCTTGTTATATTTATGAAATGCCAAAGGAGTAATAAGTAATGAGAACATATAGACTTACACTAAAAGACAAAATATATTTATTTTTTCACGAAGATAGAATAAAAAGAATTGCTTATTTATTTCCTAAAGTAAGAGAACATCAACTTAATTGGTTTAATGAAAATGAAATAAGAATACCATTAGACTTTGATGGATATATTAATAATTATGTAGATAGTTTAATATTTGAATATGATTTAAGGAAGTGATAAAGATTGCAAGAATTAATTGGCAAATATCTTAATGGTTATAGAATAGTAAAAGTAGAAAAAGACCCTTTTATACAAGGACAAATAAATTTATGGACTGATGATACAAGGTTAGATTTTTTAGGGGACAGGGAAGTAGTTAAATTTTATGTTAGAGATTATCCAAGTGGTGCTTCTATATATCAAGAACAAGTTGATAAAGAAAACTATCAGTTAAAATCTATCATAAATGAATTAGAAAAAGATTTAGAAGATATGTATTATGGTAGAGGTAAATATCATATGGATAGTGATGTAATAGGAATAAAGGATGTTTTAGATAAAATTAAAACTTTAAAGGATGGTGGTAAAAATGAACCTAATGAATAAGAAAAGAAAATTAATATTTGAATTTGAAGAAGATGAAAAGGGAATAATGGTTACAACTAGAGTTAAAGGTAAACTAAAACTAGCTGATATTCTATGTGCTAAGCAAGTCATAGATAATAAGGTGAAGGATAATGGCAAAAACAAAAGAAAGTAAACTAGAAGAAGAAGTTGAAAAGTTTATGAGAGACAAAGGTATTTGGCAATTAGCTAGATACCAAGCTCAATATAGTCAATATGGTATACCTGATAGATTATATTTATATAAAGGTTATCTTTTAGGTCTAGAACTTAAGACTGATGAAGGTAAACCTACAAAATTACAACTAAAGAAAATTGATGAAATAAATAGAAATGGTGGTATAGCTTTACTTGTTAGAAATGTTAAAACAGTTGAGATGTTAATAAAATATATAGATGCTTATGATGATATTACAGAAAATTGTAGTAGTATGATTTTAAGAGAATTAAAGGAATGGATGGAAGAAAATGAGTATTAAAGATTATATGTATAAATTATTAAATGATTTAGATTATTATGGATTTATTTTACAATATTATGAAGCATACTCTACATCTAGTTGTTATGTGAAACTTGACTATGGAATCAGTAATTCTATAAGAATAGCTGATCATAAAGGAAAAGATAAATATCCATATAGATTTAATTTGATGATAGGTTTAGATAAATCTTATGAAAATGACGGAAGGTTTTATTATAGTATTGAGGACTATGATAAGATGATTTCTGATATTAAGAAATTTAAAGATGAGCAACTTGACAAATATGGGTTTTCTTATTATGAATATATGCTAAAGAACAAAAAAGAAGGTAAGAACAAAAAGGGATTTTGGTCTAAAGCAAAAAATTATAATGATAAATTTTAAACTTTTTAATAAAAGTGGTGTTATACTTTATTTGTGAGGGAGAAATAGTGTGAATAAAAATTATGAATGTTGTATATGTCATGAACCAATAGAAAGAAATAAAAGATTAGTTTATCAAGAATTTGATGGTAAGGAAACATATGGAGCTTTTCATAATAGATATTATTATGATTTCTGTGATAAATGTTTTAGAGTATTTGTAAGTTGGATAGTAAGACATAAAAAAGATGATGAAATAAAATTAGGAGTAGAAGCGAATTTTGTAAAGGAGAAATAGTATGAAAGAAAGATATGATGTTATTGCAAGTAGTTTAGCAAGTTATTTTGGAGTTGGATTTAATACAATTCAGGAACAATTAGACTATGATCTAGGAAAAGAAGAAAGAGTAGTTGATGATGAAGCTCAAGATAGAATGGATTTAGGTAATGCTATGGAAGATGGTTGCTTAAATTATTTTGAAAAGAAAATGGGAATACTTATAGATGAAAGAAACTCTGAATATAAATATGCTTGTGATGGAAAACTTAAGTGTAAAAGAGATGGTAGAACATTCTTAGATGGTATTGAAACTGGAGTTGAAAATAAGTATTCTAATTCATCTAGTGAGTGCTTTACTGAAAGTCTTGGCTATGTAATTCAATGTCAAGCATATATGATGGCTTGGGGTCTAGACCAATGGATATTATGTGGTATGTGGCAAGGTAAACCTGCATATAAGCTAATTAAAAAGGATACAGAAATACAAAATGATATTGAAACAATAGTTGATGCTGTTGTAGAAATAATGATGGGGTTAAGAGATATTGATGACTATCCTTGGGATGTTGTAGAAAAATATTCTAAACAAAAACAATTAAAAGTTCTAACTGATGATGATTTAGAAGAATATGATAAGGAACTATTAAATAGTGTTGGTAAACTAAAAGCTCAAAAGAAAGTTATTGATGATAAATTAAAAGAACTTGAAGATTATGCTAAACTACATTATGAAGATAGTAAATGGGAAGATGCTGATTTCAAATATACTATATCTACTTCATCTGGTAGAGCAACATTTGATAAGAACACATTCAGTATTGAGAACCCTACAATAGATATTAAAAAATACTATAAAGAAGGTACACCTTTTAGAACTATTAGATGTACAGCTAAAAAGAAAAGATAATGATGTAAGAGTCATAGAAAGGTAATATTATGAAAGATAAAGAAGATTTATCAAAAGTACCACTCATTACATTACTGATAAGATTAGATGATATTGATGCTAAACTTACAGGATTGTTGGTAAAAAGAGAAGAAACAGATTATAGTCTAGAAGAATTAAAAATTGAATACAACGAAATTATAAAAGAAATACATAAAAGATTTCCACCATTGAAAAAGGATGCTGTTTTTCAACCAAAGGTGATGAAAAAGAAATGATAACATTATTTTTATATTGTTGCTTGAAATTATCAAGTAAATGTAGTAGATTAGAAGAAAAGGAGAATTAATATGACAAGTGAACAATTTATATTTAATAGTAAACTTAAAGTTAGAAATTATGCAGAAGGTCATCTAGATAATACAGATGAAGTACCAGATTTTGAAGTATATGTTGTTTGGTATTGTAAAACATTACAAAACCATAAAGCATTATTAAGTACGAACTTACCTGATGGTATGTATTATGAGTGTACATACAATGGTGATAAAAATGAATTTTACTTAGATGCATATAAAAAATTTGAAAATAAATGTTTTAAGGAGGAAAATTAAAATGAAAGAATTATTAATGAAATTAAGAAAAGAGAGAATGGAATTAACTAGTAAAATAAATAATTTAGTAAGATTTAGAGGAACTGATGAATGGAATAAATTAACATCAACTCATAAACAATTACTAGATATACAATTAGAAGCTATGAAAACATATTCAGAAGCTCTTACAGGTAGATGTATTGAAATACAAGAAAAAATGAATGAACAAGAAACAGTATCTAAACCAGAAGATAATAAAGATGAAGATGAACCTAGAGTCATTGTAATAAATATAAAAGAATTCTTAGAAAAAATAAAAGACTAGATAATCTAGTCTTTTTTTATTTTACTATTTGATTAAATTGTTTCATATATGGGTTACTTCTCATTCCATTTAATTTATTTAATTTAGCCATAATACCCTCAACTGATGAATTTTTATTTGCTTGTTTTAGTTCAGTCATAGTACTAAATTGATAACCTTGTTGCTCATATTGTTTCATCATATTTTCTAGTCTATCTAGCTGATCATACATTCTACCTATCCTATCTGTATCAATATTACCTTCCATAGTTGTAGCATTTTCTATAAGTTGGAAAGGGTTTCCAGTATTCATAGTTTCTTGTAGACCTTGATAAGCTCTATTTATGTTTTTAATTGGAGTATCTAGACCTGTTAGATTACCTAATAGGTATTCTTGTTTTTTAGTTAGTCCTGGAATATTAGTACTTAATTCTCCTGGGAAACTTTCTATATCTCTACCAGTAAATGAGTTTGTATTTGTAGCAAGTTCCATAGGCATCTTAAGTGCTGGTGACGATAGATTTACAAGGTTACTTGCTGGGTTTTCTAAAGTATCAATTAAGTTACCAAATGGTAATGCACCTCTTATAACTTTATAAGAACCATCTTTACCTAAAACAGGAATAGGAATATATAAGTTATCTTTTAGCCAAGCACTAACATTCTCACTATTATCACCTGTAGCAGCATCTAATAATCTATCGTATCCTCTTATGAGTTTACTATATTGTGATGCATTTTTAGATAAGTTATCAAATTGAAATGCTAAGTTCTTCTTAGTAAATGTGTAGAATGGTAAAGCTCTTTTCATTACATTCTTCTCAAAATCGGTTAAATCTGTTGGGTCGAATAATACTTTTCTTACAGCTTCACCAGCATTACTAACACCTAATTTATCTAAGAATTTTTGGTTTCTAGAACCTTCCATAAATGTTACAAGTCTAGCCATAGTATCCATACTTTCGTTCATCTTATTGTTCAAATAAGGTAAACCATCAACTAAGAAATCTTTAACATTTTTAAATTCTTTTTCTCCAGTAAAATATTTTTTCAAACTATCTGGCATATCTGCTAATTGTGCAGAAGATAATGTTTTAGCATCACCAAACCCTGCATCTATAAAATTATTCCAAATATTTAACATTTTTTGTTCTTTATCAGTAAGTTCTATTCCGTTAGCTGCTTTTCTCATTAAGTCATCACTCTTATTCATTATATTAAGTGCTTCTGGGAAAAGTTCAGCTTGTTTAGTAGGACTAATACCTGCTAAATACATATTAGATGAGTTACCTAAAAGGTTGTTAATTTGAAATGATGGAGATAATACTTTATTTCTTTTGAAGAAATTCAAATATTGATCATAAAGTCTTACTAAACCTTTAGCTTGTTTTTGGTCTGTTCCTATTTCTACAAGTCTTAATACATCATTGTTTATAGCTAATTTACCACCATTAGCTTTAATATACTTAGAAACATCTTCCATTTCCTTAAGACCTAATTCACTACTCATTTTAGATAATTTATTAGATAATGATTTAACTTCATCACTATTTAATTGTCTGAAACCTCTAGGAATTGTGCTGTCTTTATTAGTTAATATTTTCATATTACTATTATTTAGTTTATCGATTCTTTGGGAATTTAGTTTTTCAGCTAGAGCTGTATCTCCTGCTTTAGTAGCTTTATCTATTTGCTTATCTAGATTTTTAAGTTCTTTATAATTACCAAATGTTGCATCGACTAATACTGTGTCTAATGTTTTACTATCTTTAGCTAATTTAGGAATGTTTTCTAGATAGTTATTAAATGATTTAGAAATACCTTCTGAGAATATACCATCCTCTTTTAATAAGTTCTCAACAGCTATTCTTTGTTCTGGTTTTAAGCTATTTAAATTCTTAGATATACTTTCTTTGAACATATTATTTGCTTCACGAGCTGACATATTATAAAGTCTGTCTCCTAGAATTTTAGTATTACCTGCAGTTTTTAATTCTCCATATTTGTTTACGAATCCTAAATTTTTATATTTATCAAATTGTTCTTTATTAAATGCATGTCGTACATATCCAGCATTATCAGCATACTCTTCTGATAATTTAGTACCAAAATGTTTATCTACGATAGCATTAGCTTTATTAAATATATCATCATTTTCTTGGTATAATTGCTTAAATGCATCATCAGTATCATACTTCTCCATTAATTTACCGAATTCATCTAAATCAGCCTGTGTGTAATTACCTTTTTTAGTAACTGTTTCAGCTAATTTACTTTCATCTAAAGTTAAACCAGCAATCTCATCAGCAAAATTTTGACCGTATTCCTTAACTATTTTATTATATTGCTTTTTAGTTGGTTGTATCTTATTCCAGTCTTTACTTAATTTAATAAATCCATCATCTGTAACATCAACTGTAAGATTTACACCTCTACCTGCTTTATTCACATCACTAGCAATATTATTAAGTTTACTGATAACATCTTCTCCAGCATCAATAGCTTTTAGTTTACCATTTTTAGCTTCTTTTATGATGTCTCTCATAGTTGTTTCTCTATTTAAATTCATAAATTCTTTAAGATTAGCAATATCTTTATCAGTTTGTTCTGCTATTTTTCTAACAGTGTCCTCACTTGTATCACCCATCTTTTCAGCCATTTTATAAGCATAATCGGTAATACTTTCATCTAACTTTTTAGTTAATGGTTCTAACTCTAAACCAGCTCTAACACTTTCAGCATTATTCTTTCTAACAGCATCTTTAACTTGTTTAGGAATACTAGCAGAAGTACTAAATAATCTAGAAACTTGATCCTTAATGTCTTTATATGTTTCTAACTTACCTACACCTTTTTCTGCACCCTCTGCAAATCTCTTACCTAGATTAGCAGCACTTTTAGCATCTGCAGTCTTATATGTTATACCAGCAAGTTCATCAGCTTTTGTAAGTGCTTTTTCTATACCTGTATCAGCAGCTTTAGCAAGTCCTTTTACAGCTTTACCAGCACCCTCAAATATTAAGTCATTTGCTGATTTAAACTTAACACCTGCTCTAGCAGCATCTACAATATTGTCAGCAGCATTTATTCCTTTAGCAACATCAGAAACAGTATCTAGAGCCTTAGCACCTTTAGCTACATCAGCAGTAGTATCAATAGCTTGTGCAGCAACATTAGCACCACCAGTTACTGGTATTAGTGCTAAATCAAGTGGATCTAGAAGTACATCTCCAGCAAAACCTAGAACATCTGATAAGTCAAGTTTACCTTTTCTATCACTCATACCAGCTTCTGTAAGTATATCTTTGAAGTTAGTTTTTGTATCTCCTTTGAAGTTACTCCAAGCTGCTGCTCCTGCATCTTCTCCTTTTTGTGCTGCATTAATTGCACCAAATAAGGCTTGTTGTGGTCTATTTAATAACTCAAATATATCGAATACAAAATTTTGGTTTTCTGGAAGTCCTAAGAATTTCTCAACAGCATTTCTACTGTCTTTTGCTTTTGATGCATCTACACCAGCAGCACCCATTCTTGTAGAAAGGTTATCTATTTGTTTTTGTAATTTTCCTTGTTTACCAGCAGTCGTTTGTGAATAAGCATTTGATGCTGATTTTGTATTTGCACTTTTTAAAGAATTATATAATTGCTCGTAATAACCTTTTGCCATTTAATTCACCTTCCTTTTTATCTTATACCATATAATAATGCAGCCAAATCTTCATATGTAATTCCTCTATTTTCAAGTTCTCGTAAAGCAGTTGCATCTTGAACTAATACTTCTGGAACTCTATCTAAATTAGGATTATACATATTTGGAGTATAATTTCTTAATAGATTATCTCCATAAGTATTTTTATTTCTATTTAGTACAGGATTGTTTCTACTAAACATATCATCAATTTTCTTATTTTGTTGGTTTCTGATATACTTTTGATAATTTTGTTTATTTGTTCTTGCTTCTATATCAGCAGCTTTCTTTAATTGTTTATATTTTTTATTATAATCACTTGTAGCATTAATATTTCTATTATAAGCATCTACAGCTTTATCAGCACCATTTATTCCAAACATTATTCCTAAATAATTAGATTTTTGTTTGTCTGTCATATCTGGACTAGAAAGCACTTCATTAATAGTTGCTTTTCTATAAAATTCTTCTAATTCATTTTCTGCATCAGCCTGTGCTTGACTTCTACCACCTGAACCTCTACTTGCAGCTCTTTGTGCAGCAGCTAAAGCATTATTTGCTTCTCTTTCATCCATAGCACCAGCTATACCAGCTAGAGTTTGATTGTATTGGTTTTGTGCTGCTGTTTCTGCATCTCCTACATCTGCTAAAGTATTTGCAAGTTTTCCCATTAAACCTGTACCTTCCTGTGCAGCCTTAGAAGTTGCTTGACTTAATTTATCAGCAGTACTCAATGATACATCATCAGCACTCTTTAATAATTTTCCTATTTCTTCACCTTTTTGTATTGTATCTGATTGATTTAATATATTTGTTAAACCACTTGCTAAAAGTCCTCTATTAGCTAGATTTCCACTACCAATTCTTTGTCTATCTAATGAATTTTCTGCAACATTAACTAGACCTTCTGCAAAGTCTCTATTAGCTCTTTGTTGTTGCAATTTTAATTTATCTTGTAAGTTCTTATATTGGTTTTGTACATTTTGCCAATTAGTATTATATGTGTTTTGTGCTACTTCTCTTTGTTGATTATATGCACTTCTATCTAAAGCACCTACAAGACCCTCAGCATATTCTCTACCTCTATTAGCCATTCATATCACCTACCTATTCCAAGCATATTGTATAAATCATTTATTGATGCTGCTTGATATGGTTTATTAACACTGAAACTAAATGAGGTTGTTGGAGCAATTCCTAATTGTTGTAATGCTTTTGTAGCTGTACTAGCATCTACTCCAAATGTTGTTTGAATTGCAGCTCTTTTTTGGTCAACTGAACCTTTACCATTTACAATTTCAGTTAATGCTTGTTTCTTAGCACTATTTAATTGACTTCTTGCAGCATTTACAGCATCACTATGTGCTTGTGCAGCAGCAGCTTTTGCCTGTGCTAAAGCAGCCTGTGCATTTGCATTTGCATCCCATCTACCTTGTACTTGTTCTGCTAATTGTCCTAATGCTTGATTATATTGGTTTTGTGCTTCTCCTCTACGAGAATTTATTCCTGCTAAAGCACTATCTAATGTGTTTTTAGCTGTTTGTAAATCTATATTATATTGATCTCTACTTTGTTTTTCTGTATTATCTAAATCGGTCATAGTACTATAGAATTTATTGGCTAAATTACTATATTGTTGTCCTGTTTCCATTCTATTACTGACTTCACCTAATGCTTTCAAACCACTACTACCAATTCCCCTTGAAGCTAAATCAGCTTGATTTTGTCTATTAGCTGTGTAAGCATTTTCTGCAACAGTTGCTCTACCAGTATTAAAGTTTTTTCTAGTATCTAATCTATTAGTATTTATCTGGTTCATCAAGTTATTGAAATTAGTTTCTAATGAGCTTTTAGTAGTGCCATATGTTCTATTTGCAACATCTTCCTCACCTTTAAGGTAAGATAAATCTAGATTACCTAATTGCTCTCTAGCATAATCTTTTGCACTTTGTGCCATAAAAACACCTACTTTCCTACATAAATTATAACATAACAAATAAAAAAAGTCTAATATATAGACTTTTTATTGTTCCTTATTTATCTTTTCAGATTGTGTACCAAAATAGAAACCAATTATTGTATAAAATGCTATCTTAACATCTTCACCAGTTATAATATTTTTAAGAGCTAAAATAGAGAATATTGCTAATATTACAAAAGTGATGATTGATTTAACTTTTAATAATGGTTTTATAATTTCTATTATCTCTTTTTTCATATGTACACCTCTATTTCAATTTAATATTTTTTATATTAAACCAAGCTGTTACAGAAAATGGATCATTAGGAATACCTTTATTATACTGATTTAATGCATATCTATTAGGTCTAGAGGCATTACCAGCAATCATAATAACTTTCATTTCTTGATTAGTGTATTTTCTAGTCTTTGCACCTTCTCCAGTACTAGAAGCAGTACCTACACCATTTACAATAACTGTATCTCCTACAGCTATTTCTTTAGGTTTAGCTGGTTCTGGTTTAGCTGGTTCTGGTTTAGCTGGTTCTACAGGATTTTCTTGTTTTGGGAAACCATTAAATCCTTTACCAACTATAATAGCTGGATAATCAATTCCTTCAACTAAATTTGTATCAGTTTTTTGTCCTGCAACTATATCAGTACTAGAATATTGCCACATTTGGTATTCTTTAACATATTGAGGTTTACTTCCATATCTAGCAACCCATTTGTCATAATCTTTAAGTCTATCAATTTCTAGCATATCTTCGAAAGTTGATATATCAGAACCATAAATTCCTACATAATAACCTAGTTTTTCTAGAGTTTCACAGAAACCTATAACACCATCAGTAGTATTTTTCTTTCCTGCATTTCTTAAATAGAATTTATTTCCTGTATCATCTTCAACATCAGTATAGATTGGATACTCAAATTGTTTTCCTTTAAGACAGTTCTCATATAGCCAGTTAGCTTCTGAAACACCTTCATCATAGCTTTTAGCTATAGTGAAGTAGTAAGCACCGATTGGCATACCAATTTCTTTAGCTTTTCTATAATTGTTTTCAAATTGTTCATCTTTAGCTTTTGATACACCATCGCCCCATCCTGTGTACCCTGCTCTAACAATTACAAAATCGTAACCTTCTGCTTTGGCTTGTGCAAGATTATAATCTCCATTATGGTAAGAAATATCTATTCCTCTCATAATATCATCTCCTTTTTTAAATTATAACATACTATTTTGATTTTAGCAATGATATAACAGTACCGATTACTGCACCTACAATAGTAGTAATTATATAAGTAACGATACTGTCATATCTTTTAACTGGTTTTTCTTCTATAGCTGCAATTCTCTTATCTTGTTTATTTTGTTCTTCTCTCATATATTTAACTTCTATAGCAAGTTTCTCAGTAGACAATGCAATATCACTTATTTTTTCAAAAACTTTTTCTAGACCTTTAACTTTTTCTTTTAAATCTTCGAACTCTTGTCTAGATATTTCGCATTTATTCTCTTTCATATTAGTTATCCCTTTCTATTTTTTTACATATCATAATATTCAATGGCTACAATTCCAACATAATCACCAGTAGCAGATTCAGGTTGCTCTGATAAAGCACTATATGTATAAGTAGAACCATCAAGTACTATTCTTCTATTATCCATAATTGTAATTTTATCATTGTAACATCTAAAATCAGCCAATACATTTTTAAGACTTACATTATTACCCCAAACTGATGTAATCATATATCTATCATTTTGAGCATTTTTAGTTTTAAAATCTGTATATAGATATGTATTATTTAAACCAGCAACAGTAGATTTTGCTTTTGCAAATTGATACTCTTTATGTGTTGCACATACATCTCCATAATAAATTGTAGCTGGTAAAGTCTCTATAACTCTTACACCATATATTTTAGAATAAATATCTTTATCATAATCATTTATAGATGTTAAATTATTTTGAGTATTTAAAATTGTAGAATAACGTAATTGTATTAAATGTTGACTTGCAGATGATGGTGTGTTAAATGTATTACCTTTTAAGTTAATTAAACATTGATTTTGACCTTTTATAGCTAAATATGAAGTGTAATTAGTAAATGTGCAAGAATCTAAAGTCAATTCACTATTATTTACAACTTCTACCATATTATGAGCATTACTACCAACTAAATCAACGTATCTCATATATATCCTTGAGTTTTCAGCATATATACAATAATCACTATAATTAGTATTATTCATATAATTTAAAGTATAATGATGTGATGAACTACCAACTATTGAAATATCTGAGTTTATCATTCTTAAACCATTAATTGTAATATCGTTATCATTATTATTTAAATTTAATTTACTATTTATTAATACTAAAGCTTTTAATGTTATATTATTTTCAAATATAATATCTACATTATTTAATCCTCTTATAACAATATCTTCATTATATTCTCCACCTAAAATATGTAATAAACAAGATCTTGAAGAATTAGTAATAAATAATATTGCTTTAGCTAATGTTTTAAATGGATAATTTGATGTTCCATCTTCAATATTAGTATTTGATAAATTATTACAATATACTTCTATAAATCTATTTGCATTTCCACCTAAAGTTGTTCTAACAACATTATTAGTGTTTGTATAAATATTTGAATAATAAAATGTAGCAGATAAATAACTAGTTAAATCATTTAGTCTTTTTGTTGTTCCTAAAATAATATCTCCATTTTCTTTAATGAAAAAGTCTTGTACTTCACCAAGTGTTAAATTTTCTTGAACTCTATCAACATTTATTTCTTTAAAAATAGTTCCGTCTAAATTCCAAAATATTAAATTACTTATGTTTAAACCTACATAATAATTATTATATTTTTTTAATACTTGGTTAGTCGAATTAGGTTGAAGATATGTTGTATCAAGTGTTACAGTATCACTAATTGTATTAGTAGATAAATTGATTTTAAATATAGTATTACTATTACCACCATATAAGATATTAGTGTTATTATCATAGAATACACTTCTTATTCGTTCTGTTCCTAAATTAGATATTTCAATTATATTTTCAATTGATAAAGTTTCATAATCTACTACAATAATATCATTATCATTTACTAATTCACCATTTTCTAATTTAGAAGTAGCTGCAATATATAATTTTTTATTTTCTTCATCATATGCTATCGAATTACAATGATTTAATTCAAGATATGAATTTCTTAATACAGATGCAGTACTTATATTATATTCAATTAAATTTACAATATTATCAACATTATAAGGATTTCGTAATCCCATTATAATTATATTATCTTCTATTTGACAAAATCCCTGCAATTGACAATGAGAATAACTTTGATATAAATCATTTTCAGAAGCTTTGTATTCTTGAATTTCTCTAAAATTTAATGAACCCAATGGATTTTTTTCAATTTTATCATTTAATATTTTCCCTTGATTTGCTGATAATGCTTTTTGTGTATCTTCACTTTCTAAGTTATCTATAATATCCATACCACCAGTAACTAATTTTTGCCAGTATTCTGTATTTGTTGGTACTTGTCCTTGCACTGTTTGTAGTGCTACATAAGAACTACCTTGATATAGCACTGTATCTAATTTACTATATTGTACTGTTGGATCATATTCACCTTTTAGTTTTAATTGTGCATCAGATGCTGCTTCATCAATAATTTCTTGTTTATCTTCATCAGTCCAATAATCAACACCTCTAATAGGTGGACTATATTCTGCAAATAAATTATCCATATATGCTTTTGCTTGTTGAGAAGATGGTACTTTATTATCATCAGCTTGTAATGTTTCATCTAAATATCTAGATAATGTTGCATCATCTAAAGTTTTTGCTTTTTCAACATCCTTTGTTCCATTTTCTAATTTTTGAATATCATAATAATTTTCATTAACAGCTGTTTTTAATATAGATAACATATTATTAACATCTGTATGTTGATAGACTTGACCATCTTTATATGTAGGATTTAAGTCTGCTTCACCAATTCTATCATATAGTGTTTCTTCTTCCATACTATTCACCTTCTTTAATCTTCTTTTACCTTTCCTAGTTTAAATACAAATCCAAAACTTTCTATACTTAAGTAATCTGAACTCATACCATATATTTTTAATGAGAAATTTTTACCTTTGCAAGGAATTACCAACTTTTTAGTTTGATAAGTACTCTCTCCTAATTTAGTTCTATCTAATCTCATATTACCTAATAATGATATTTTTTCATCGAAACTTAATTCTTTATTCTCAGTATAATCATAGATTACCTGTCCTGTTACATCATCAATAGAATAGTTATAAGAATAAGGATCATTTACTAAGTGACCATCTACGAATACTTCACAGAAAAATTCTTTATAAGCATAACCACCTAAACCTTTAACAAATATGTTTTTAAGTTTTTTATTATGTATTGGATATTGTAAATTAATACCTTTTGTTTCTAACTCTATTTCCATATCTTTTCCAAACTCATCATAAGTTGTATCATACTCAAATATATCATTCTCATATATAGGAGCTGGGTTAGGACTTTTATTTATTGTTATCTTCAAATTATATAGAATACCTTCGAATAAAGCATCACCTGGTCTATTAGATTTACCTATAAAATTGCTTCTTCTTATAACATTTGAGATACCACCATAATTAAAATTATCAGTTGCTACTGGAATATCATCACAATAAAGTGTTAAAACATAATTTTTTCCATTATCTATTACATCATACTTCCATTTATGTTTTTCTAAAAGATTAATATTACTTGATGAAATATTTGTTTTCTTTTTAGATATTCCATAACTTTCAAACACTAATGTATTAGTACCATCTATCTTACCACAGTTTATACTACATTTTAAATCTCCAAGATTACCAGTATTATAGTCATTTGCTAAATCTATTATTTTTGATATTTGTTTTATGTTACTGAATTTACATTCAAATTCTATTGAATAACCGTTTGAAAATGGAACATTTGAACTTAATATTGGTAATGTTAAATAGCATGTCTTACCATCTAATTTTACACCATCTTCTACTACCCAGTCAACATTTCCAACAAGGCTTCCTGTTAAATTGTTTCCTGACTTATCTAAAATTACTGTACCTTTACCTGCATCAAAATCATAATCTAGGACTTTTCTATCATCACTAAGTAATATTTTAAAATCATTAATATCTCCAATTATACCAGAACCAATAATAGAATTATCTCTATTACTATTTACAATAGTATCTTCTGGAACTTGAACTTGACCAAATATGTCATTATCTAGGAACAGTATAACTGTATAATTAGTTTCGTTCTTAACATAATGTACTTTTATGTTATGCTCTCCTAGAACTGACTTATCATTATTTATCATGTCTACACTATATTCTTCATATTCACTATTACAAATAACTTTTACAGTATGTTCATCAAGTATCTTTATTGCTAGATTCTTATAACTTAAGTTTAGCATTTGTTCTAATACTACATTATAAGTTCCACTCATTGTAAATGAATTCCATTTTGTAACTGTAACTGTTCTACTTTCTGGTAAGCCAACATTAAAAGCATCTATCTCGATATTTTCTCTATAATAGCCATTAATAGTAGCCTTAACATTCCATCTAGCATCAATAGTTGCTTGAGGTTGACCATCATAACTGATAGCCTGTGTTTGCTCTCCTGCACTATAGTCTGCATCCCTTCCTCCACCATGACTTATTCTAGGTGTAGTATGTATATGTTCTGTTCCATTTACATAAGCATATAGTTGCTTTTCTCCTACATACAATGCACCATTACTAGTAATGTGAGCATAAGGTGTGTAATGTAGTATACAACCTGTATCAGTAGCCTCAGCCCATCCAGTAAATCTTATACCAAAATTACTGTCGAATTGTGAATTTTTTATAACATCAAATGTTGTATTTTGTCCTTTTTCCCTTTTAGTTGTATATGTTGGATAATAACTAGATACATTGAGTTTCCAATTATGACTGTATTCTCCATCACCTTGATTTATAATGAATGAACCAGTCTTTACATCTCTACTAGTTGATGAACCTAAGTTAAAATTGAAACTTGTTTCTGGTATTAATGTAGCTCCAGTTGTTATATCTACTAAAGAAAATTTACCACTTTGAGAACCATTATCACTTGTAGTTTTTCTATAGTACCTAAGTGTATAGTAGACTGTTACATTTCTAGTATCATTATCTGGAACTGTATTGCATATTAATTCTGCTTTGTAATTATGAGACCAACTTGTTGATATTGTAAATGTTTGAGCTGTAGCTTGTCCTGTTGCTATGGATTGTTTTAAATCATATAGGAATGCTTCATTTAAGTCTCTAATATTAACATCAGCTAGAACTTTAAACCCATTCTTAAGATTAAAATTAGAATTGATTACACTTGTTTTTATATAGTTATTATCACCATCAAGTGAAACCCCTATACCTGGTTTTACTATCATTGAACCGACAGCTTTTGCATCATAACCATTACCTGATTGATCTTCTACAACACCATTTTCTATGTCTCCAAAGTTATATTCTATAAGTGTTTCTTCAACAGAATAATCTTCCTTTTGAGGAACAGTACAATATGCTTCAATAGCACCATCCAGCATAAATAAGAATGTAGGTTTTTCTGTAAATCTCATTTCAGTAAATGCTTTCATATCATAGTTATAAACTAGAACATCTAGATTATTTAATGCAGCTATATCACCTTGTTCATATGCTGTATTGAAGAATAACATATATTTATCTTTGTATCTTATTGCATATGAATACTCACTAATTCCATTATATCTAACAGCTGGGTCAGTAAGTTCTCCTAAATACATTGTAACATTTGAAGTAAGACTTTTTACTTTTGTATCTATTTCCTTAACATTTTCGAATGTAATACTATTAGAACTGTTACCATATGCTGCACTAGATATTAATTGATATATACCTCTAGAACTTGCAAAATATAATACATTTTCTATAGGAACTATAGTATGTGGAGCATGACATCCGATACTTAAATTTAATGGAATTACTTGGAAATCTGCATCTCCAAAAGCATTAGACATCTTATATATTCTAAATTTAGTAAATATTACATAAACATTTCTAAAGAATATAATTTTTGTTATCTTATCAGTAGGTTCTATTGGTAAAGATACATAGTTGTAGTTTGGTACATAATGGAAGTTATTTAATTCACTAAACCATATTGTATCATCTTTGAAATATACAGCTCTGTTATACATTTCTAACATTTCATAATCACCAATGTTAAGTGTTGTTACAGCTTTAATTTCTTGGTCTACAGCACCAACATCATAATAATCATAATAGTCATTAATATTAGCATTTGTCTTTTTTATTTTTATTTCAACATTACTTGTAGGAACTGTTGTAAATGCAACATCATAAACTTTTAGTCCTGTTGTACTAGAAGCAGTATTTAATGTTACATTTGCACTTCTTTCATATTCTCCTTCTTTGAATGTTATTTCGAACCCATTATCTGCTCCAGTATATAATATATTAAGTTTGAAACTACCACTATTTGGAATTACTGTTGTTGGTTTGTCATCCATTGTTGTTAAGTAGATACCTTGAATACTATCAGTTGTTAGTCCTTGATAATCTACCCAATGTAATGGGTCATCTCCTAAAATATTAAATCCTACTTTTCTAATTTCCATTGGACTTGGTTTATAAGCATTATTTGGCTCTTGACCAATTCCTGAACCATAATAGCTAAATGTATCTGTTTTTCTATCAAAACAAACAAGTCCTTTATTATTATTTGTGAAATATATTTTATCAAAAAACTCTATAGTATTTATATTAGTTAGGTTTCTATCCCATTTAAATATAACTGGTAACTCATTAATACTTTCTTCAAGAATTATTGTTTCTGTATCTGTTGGATCACCATGTTCATCATATTCTAGTGGTGGTAATGTACAAGTATATAACCATGACTTAGATTTATTATCTGATTTGTTAGTTGTTATAATTAGTAATTTAAATGAATTATTTTGGTTACCATATAGCTTTTGATATTGTCTATATGCATTGTCTCCAGTAAATGCTGATAAATTTCTAAAACAGTTATTATCGTTTTGTAGCATTTTAATATAAACTATATTATCATTATAATCTTCTGGGTTAGGATATGATTCTGTTTTGTTTTTAACTTCTGGTGTCTCACTAAACTTAGCAAAAATTTGTGAAACAGCATTAAGTTTACCAAAACCCTTTCTTTTATATAAAGAACCTCTTTTATCCATTGTAAAGTTTACTATAGATTTAAACTCTTTATCTGGACTACTATCATCACTAAAGTCTGTGTTGATACCACCATCTAATTGGTCTATAAGATAAAATAATTTATTCTCAGCATTACCTTTATATGTTTGGTATTTTCCCATCTAACTCACCTACTTTCTAATATGAACCACCATTACCATTATAACCAAAGAAACCTATGTTTATGGCATCTGATGTATCTATACCATAAACTCCACCATAACCTATAGAATTTATATATTCACCTGAAATTCCATTTTTAGTATCTCCTTTTTCATATGCCTCAACTAATGAACCAATACTATCTTTAAAAGTATTAAGTGCTTTATAGAACTCATCAAGGTATATATTAGCTTCTGATAAGGAACTATCATTCATCTTTATACCATAAGATAGATATGGACTTATCATATCAAATTGATGCATTGCTGGTATAGCTGTGTATTCAGCTGTTGTACTTTCATAAAAAGGAAATAAAGTTTTACATTCTACATTAATTCTAGATATTGCTCTATTAGCTAGACTTAATATATTTTCAACAGAAAAGTTTTCATCAGTAAAGATTGCTGAATTCTTTGTAATTTCTGCTAATGTCATATAATCACCTTCTTTATGATAATTATAACATAAAAAAAGTTTATAGTAAATAAACTATAAACTTAAACTATTGGTCACCAGTTCTATCTTCTATATCAACTTTTGGAGTGTTACTTTCTGAAACTTCGTGAATTTTTTCTATAATTTTATCATAGATAAATTTAGGGAATTCTTGAACTGAACCATCAAATCTAATTGTTACTGGAACTGCATTATAAAGGAATGTATATACTTTACCAAAGTATTGAGCATATAACTTATCTCCTCTAAATTTAACAACTTCATCATTTTTACATTTATTCAACATAAAATTCATTTTTTCTTTGATGTAAGTTTTTTCAGCTTCTTTTTCACTTATTTCACTATTAGCATCAATAGCTGCTTTTAAAGCAGCTGTAGCTGCAGCCTTTTTAAGTGCCTCATCAGTTTTCTTAACACTTGTACTATTTTCTTTAGTAACAGCATTCTTTTTAGTATTTGATTTAGTAGTAGCTGGTTTATTAGTTTCTTCTTTGTTACCTAAACCTAAATCTGCATCAGTTAAATCAGTTTTAGTATCAGGTATAATTGGTTTTTCATTAATATTTTCTGCCATTTTCCATTTCTCCTTTATTCTATTATATCAACTAATTGCATAATTGTAAACCCTTCTTGTGTTTTCTGCTTTGAATTTACTAAAGACCTAGCACGATCAGTATCTACAACCCACTTTTCTCCTCTTTTTCTCCAACATTGATATTCTACATCCCAAAACTTTTCAACCTTACATTTAACTTCCACCATTTTATCTTTCTTAGGTTTACAGGGTTTTCCTAAAAGTTCATTCCATTCTTTTTCCGAATTATTAACTTTGTATTCAAATATAGGTATATTATTATAAATTTTTTCTACATCTATATTATCCATTTCCATATTAAATATATAACCAGTTTTACCATCAACAACACCATTTTCTATAGCTGCATCAAAGTTCGTTACCAATACTGGAGTTCCAACACATAAACTTTTTTTAACAGCTAGACAATCTGCTTCTGTTTTTGAAAATTGTGCTAAATAGTCTGCTTCTCTGATATAATCAGTTATTTTTAGTTCTGGTGGCATAATGACAAACCCTTTTATATCTGATTTTACGGTTTTATTATTTGTAAAAACTAACCAAATAAATGGTATATCTTTTTCTATCAACTTTTTCGCAAAAATCTTCATTTTTTCCCATATTGAACCCTTATCTTCTGTGATACGAGTAGCACTTATTAATTTTAACACTTTTTTAGGTTTTTCTATATAAATAGGATTGTACATAATTTCTGGCATGTATCCAGATATTTTATAAAAATCGTTAGCAGCTGTTTCACTAACAGCAATATATCTGTCTATTAATGGGTTTTTAGTAAATTCTTTTAACTTATATGCTATAGAATAACAAGCATGTACGAACTGTATTCTTTCCTTTTTAGCATTAAAACATTTTATTTCATTGTCTGGAACTACAGCAGCAAATATAGCAATATCACAATCTATTTCTTGGTTATAAAATTTCTTTACTTTAATCAAAGGCAAAAGCCTGTCTATTTGTTTCTCATCACCATTAACATAGTAGACAGTAATGTCTCTATTATTACCATACAATTTACTAATATAATATATCCAATCCTCAACACCACCTATATGATTGAAAAAAGGTATATAGAAAGCAATCTTCATAATTCCATCTCCTTATTTTAATTATACAATAAAAAAGACTATATATCAATATAGTCTTTCATTCACATTAAATAGTATCTAGTTATTTCTAACCACTAATTTCGTCTTGTGAAGCAGCTTGACCAGCAACATCATCTGACCAGTCACTAACATATAAATCGAATCCAGAAGCAGAGTACATTCTTGTAATTGAAACTGGGTCTGTTACTTTAGCACCAGTCCACATTTTGTAACCAAATGTAGCTTTTTGTCCTAATGGGTCAGCTTTATCAGCAGTAAATCCTGTATCATAGAATTTAACATTTCCATTACCTAATTTGATTACCATATATGGATCTCTACCTAAAACATATGAAGTATAAACATTTACATCACTTGAATTTGCAGCAACTGGGCAAATTAAACTATCTGTAAAATACATTCCATATGCTTTATATTTAGCTAAAGTTCCTTGTTTAATTGGAGTATTTTCACTACCTGGAACAAGTAATTTATTTACTAAAACTGGGTCATCTAATAGGTCATTCATTACATTTGGATGCATAACACCAACAAATGCTCCACCATATCTTCTATGACCAGTTCTATTATGATTTGTCATAGCTAGTGCAACAGTTCTGAAATCTTTGAATGTTACAACATCACTTGCATCAATATCATTTACTGTAGTATTTCCAACACCTACAAAATATTCTGATGCATCAGAAAAACTATCAATGATATTTCTTTCACGAACTTCTGCAGCATGTCTAGATAATTCAGGTTGATAAATTGTTTTAATATTATCAAAGTGAATATCAGCAGCAACATCTGTTTCTTCCATTAACACACCATATTGATTAACAACACCACTAACTTTATGAGCTTCTGGTTTCAATGCAGTTGGTGGAACACCTTCTGTTAATCTATGTTTTCCATCATTATCATATGGAATATGATTATATCTACGAACTGTAAATGTTTTAGTACCTTCATGTAAAGGTATATTTACTTCTGTTCCTAATTCACTAAATACGAAATTTGATTTTTCTAATTTGATCATCTCTAAAATTCTTTTTGACCAATATTCATTTTGGCTAATACCATTTCTTTGTAATACAGCCAATGTAGTATTTGCAGCTGGCATATTTACACCTAACCTTTCTTAATTCTAATTATAATAATTATCAGCTTTGTATTGCTTCATTTCTTTAGCAATAATATCATCTAACGATACACTATCATTTGATACATTACCATTGTGTTTATCATCACTTAGATTATCCAATGTTTCTAATTTATCAATTTGTGTTTGTTTAGAAAGCTCTGCAATTTTATCTGATAATATACCTTTGATAAGTATTTCTGGGTTAGGAATTGTTAATAAAGTATCAACTGAAAAACCTGCTTCTTCTAGTTTATTAAAGATTTCATTTCTTCCATCTTCACCTAACTTATAGTCAACAACAGCTTTATCTACAGCATTTCTGAAATTATTAGCCTTTTCCACAAGTTCAGCTTCTTTTTGTTTATTTTCCAACTCAGCTATTCTTTTATTACTTTCTTGTAACTGAGAGTATAGTACAGGATCAAGTCCTTTGTCTTTAGCTTCTTGTTGAACTCTAGCTTTTTCATAGTCTGCTTGGAACTTTTTAACATCTGTATACCCATAATTAGCAGCTAACTTATTTAAAAATTCACTTTCTTGATTTTTCTCATTTAACTGATTTTTTAAATCTGAGTTCTCTTTTCTTAACTTACCAAATGCAAAATCTTTTTTATCATCTGCACTAGGCTTATTATCATCATTTGCATTACCTTCATCTTCGTTAGAAGATTTGTTATCATCATCATTTTCAATATTTTCATCTTCACTAGAATCTTGATTTTCATCATCTTCTAGTTCTTGACTATCTTCATTTCCATCTGTTTCTTTGATATTTTCACTAGGTTGTTCATCAGTTAAATTAAACTGACTATCTAACATAGCATCAATATCATCTACAGTATTCAACTCATTGTTCATATCTTTTCTCCTTCTTTCACATAATTATTTTAACTTGCTATGGTACAAGATGAATATGACCCAAACTGAAATATTACTATCTCATCAAAGACATTATACAATAAATTTTTAAAATTGTAAATAATAAAAAATAAAAAAAAAGCATATTTCTATGCTTCTCTTGGTATTTGCATTTGATTTAACATTGTTGTTTCTTCTCCTTCTAGTTCTTGTGCTAAGCCATTTATATCAGCTTGTCCTTGTGGTGAAGCCATCAATGTCTGAGTAGCATCATCCATTTGTTGGTTTGCTTGTTCTATTTCTTGTTGTGTTGCTTGTTCTATAAATTGCATAACTTCTTGAACAGCTGGAGTGTCTTTTTGATTTGCAATAATTTCTGCCATAGCTTGTTGTAACAGTTCTGGGTCGACACCAACTTCCATACCTGATTGATATAACTGAGTAATTGCATCTGCTTTAGTCTCAGCATCTTGGAATGTTAATGCATTGTACCTAGCAATTATCTCATCTGTTCTTTCAAGACCAGAATTTTTAATAATATCACCGACAGTAATTGTCTTAATTGGAGTGTCATACTGTCTTTCTAGTTGGAATAGTTCTAATAATAGGTCTTTTTGTTTTTCTCTATTATATGGAGTTTTTGTTTCTAATTCTATGTAATAATTATAATTTGTATGGTCTTTCATAGCTTCTTGTTTTGGAAGTTCTATTTCTGTAAATCTATATTTACCATCTGGTTGCTTACCATCATTATAAGACATAGTTTCACCAGCATATATTCTTTTTATATATTCTATAATTATTTCAGTAATATCTTCTACAAATTCTTTAATATTTAATAATACTTTATTTTCAATAATTGTTGCTCTGCTTATAGCATTTTCAGTACCACTCTTTGTATTACCAGCAGTACCAATATCTCCTAAAAATTGGTTAGTACTTCCTGTTATTTTATCTATTTGACTGATATAGTCATTCTTAATAGCTAAAGTTTCTTGTTTTATTTGAGGTGGTACTACAGGTTTAATTGCATTATCTAAATCTCCATCAACAGCATAAACTACACCTGGAGCTCCATTAGCTTTTGCAACTACTTTTGGATCTACACCACAGCCTTTTCTAACCATCATACTAGGGGCTGCATATGCTATAGCCGTATTAGTTATTGCACTTTCTATTGATGTTACAGCTTTTTGTAATGATATTACATCATCCATTAAAGATAGACCATAACAACTCTGTGCAGCTTTCTTCCATCTTATTTGTGCTATTGGAAATATAGGAAAATCCATATCTTTTTTATCTACAATTATTCCACTTATTATAACTACTTTTTCTAGCTTACCACCTTTTTTCTTACCATAGTAAGTTAATACAGTTTTTACATCTTCTTGTTCAGTAGTATAGTCATTATCATAGTATACTTCCCCTCTATCACTAGGATTGTATGTATCTGCACTTGTTTCTATATTAGCTAATTTAGGATATTTTTCTTCTAATTCATCTTTACTTATTCTATCAGCAACAAATATATATCTTGCATTTTTAAGATTTCTTGCATTTGGGTCTATGAAAATTCTGGCTGGTTCTATACTATATGCTTCCATTCTTCCTAAATTCTTTTTACCTTTTGTTCCAACAGATGCATTTTTATTCATAATTATATGTACATAACTTTCTCTAACTACAGCACAATCACTTATACATGCACGAACAATATCATCCATATTAAGTCTTTTCCATTCTCTCTTATATACTTCTGCAAGTTTGTCAACATTATCTGCATCTTCTATACCTAGTGGAATTAATTCACCAATATAATCATTTGCTAAAAGTGATGCTACACGATTATCTATTGAAACAGATGCATGAGGAGTATTCATATTTACTACCCATGGAGTATCATTCTTATATTTCTTTAATAAATGTTGGTTACCTTGATAGAATGCCATAAGTTCTGCATAAGCATCTTTTCTAGAACTGTTAAAATTTTTGGCTTTTTCAAATTTATTCAAATATGGTTTCGATTTTTCTTGCTCAGCTGAAAGATTTAAAGTGTCAATTTTTTGTTCTTCCATCATTATTCACCTTCTTTTTCAATATAATCTTTTACATAGTCTGGAGCTCCATCTAAATAAACTCCTGTTCCTAATGATCCAGTTTCTAAATCTTTTACTCTTTTTTCTAAAGATACTATTTCCAATTTTAGTTTATCAACTGTTTCGATTAGTTTCTTCATTTCTTCTTCTTTCATAATAACACCTCTTTCTAGTCCATATTATACATACCTAGTCCGTATGCTCCACCTTCACCCATTCCTATAATATCACTTATATCTGTATCAGGTCTCAATCTATTTATTAATGTATCTTTACTTTCGATAAGTTCAGGTCTATCTATATTATAACACTCTTTAAAGTCAAGTGGTAACCCCATACACAAATATCTTAATGCATCCATCAAGTGGTTGTTTCTATCTACAGGAACATCTGATTGTATTCCATCTTTATCTTTTTTCCAAACATAGTTACCAGCTTCTTCTTTCATATTGATACAGTTAGTAAAGAACTTCAATTTACCCATGTACATAAAATCTTTAACTCTATCTATACCATCCATTATAACATTATTTCCTTCATCTAACCATATACCACTTACTTGATAGAAATATTGCTGATAACTAACACCATCTCTATCATTTTTATTTCTTACTGATGGATCTGCTTGTATACCTTTATACATCCTACAACCATCAATCATCTCCTTAATTCTTCTAGCATGGTATGTTATAGGTTTTTGAGTTTCATAATATTCATCATAGATATAACAAATTCCTGTTTTAGGGTCTATTGCTCCACAGGCTAAACAAGTAGCATCTGACCAACCTTTATCAAAACCAAAAATTCTTATCCAGTTACTTGGAATAGGAAATGGGTCTACTATATTATCTATATATTCTGGATAAACTGTGCCTTCTTTTACTTCTAGATAACAATAAATATATTTTCTTATCCATTTCTCATTCTTACCTACACAAGTATCTGAAATAAATGTACTTGGTAAATATTTGTTATCAACAGATGCTGATAAGAATGAATGATATGCTTTCTCTGGTTTCTTAGTTTTCATCTTATCATATGCAGATGTATCAACACTTTTACTAGCAAATATCCTACCAGACCTTAATAAGAACTCATCTCTTATCCATCCTTCTTCTGGGTTACTTTCTACAATTCCCATAAATCTATGTTCAATTTCATAACCATCTTTGTCTTTAATAATAGCTGCTCTATTTCTTAAACGAGTTTGTAGTTGAGTAAATATATTATATTTCACACCAGATGCTTCTACTATCCAGAATGCTGTAAGGTTCAATGATCTTATCTTTTCTTCATCATCACTTGCATATACTATAATCTCATGACCATTTGTTAGCACATACTTAGGTAGTGGAGTTTTAGTAGGATTTTTAGCAAAAAACCAAGGTGGTAAAAATTTTTCAAGTTCTGGGAGTACAGCTTCTCTAACTTGTTGTAATGATTGAGCTGTTATAAGTGTTCTACCATTCTGTGTACTTAAAGCATGCATAGCAATTTCTGCAGCATCCATTGTAGTTTTACCAGAACCGAAACCACCAATGTTTAATCTAAATTTTGCTTTTGATTTGTGAAAGTTTACTTGATGAGGTGCTGGTTTATAATCTAAAAGTGTTGCTAGACAAGTATCACATCTACCATAGAATACACTCTCATGTACTTTTACTTCTCCACCACATAGAGGACACTTATATAGTTTATAACCATCATCTGTATAACCTTTGAATATTAAATCATTAACAAACATTAGTCAAACTCCACCTTTTCTGGAATTCTTATTAGTACAATATTTGAATTATTTATTGTTGGACCTCTATTTTCCATAGCTTTTTTAATATTAACAGCATTTTTATCACCTTCCATAAGTCCTGTATCAGCAGTATTCATAATTTTTTCATCTCTGAATGATTGTATATACTTTCTAACTACTGGATAGTTCAAAAAATCCTTCCATGTATCTACTCCAACTGGTACTGCATTATTCATTTCAATGGAAGTTTTATTAATATACTCATCAAACTTTTCCATAAATATTGTAGCAAGAGATATATAAGACATCTTTTGCTCTCTATTTTCCTTCAACTTTAGTTTCTCATCATTTTTAATTAAGTCTAGGAGAACATTATTCTTTTTCTTTATTCTTTTCTTAATATCAATATTTTCCATAATTTCACCACCAAATTCTACTTAAATTATATATCATTTTTTAAATTTTTACAACAAAAAGGGGAGTATAGATACTCCCAACCAGTTGAAATGGAATTGATGATGCAACTTGAGTATTAAAATTAAAAATCTTATTACTCATATACATTATATATTATTTTTATTAAAATGTAAATAAAAAGTAGACTAAGTGCACTTAGTCTACATCCGAAAGGAGCTTAGTTAGAGTAAAGTAATAGAATATAAAATTTAGGAACAAGGAGGTCTAGTTCCTATATGAAAATAGTTACCCTAACATAGTTATTATACATCTAAAATTTAATATTGTAAAGTGCCAATACAAAAAGACTATTTCTAGTCTTTTCCTATTCTCCATGCACATCTCATAATTCTATCAGATGGATCAAATGTATCATAAATAACACCATCAATAATTGCTGTTATATGGTTATACATTGTTACTGCATATTTGCCGAATGGATGCTCATATGCAAATTCTCCTACACTTTTAGAATAGTGACATTCTCTAGGATACCTATCATCTAGATAGTCCTCAACGAATTCAACATTATCTGTCATATATCCATCTTTAGCCGAGAAATATGCAAGTTCTTCATAAACATCTTCCCAACTTCTGTCAGTAAGCAATGATAGGCTGCGGATAACACAGTCCTCAATATGCCTATCTTTAGGATTTCTATTGTAATATCTATACATTCATTAATTCTTTTGCTTTACTAAAATGTTTCTTAACAATCTCTTTTTCTTCTGGAGAAGTTGCTGTTTCTTTAATATATTTTATTAATTTGTAGTTATAATGCAGCATAGCATCTAGGTCTTTTAAACCATCTTCTTTAGCTCCATAGTTTCCACCAGCATTGAATTCATTTCTATCTTCTTCATATGCTTCATAACTACCTCTCATACCATCCATATAACTTGATGCTCTATATTTAGCATCTACACCTCTACGACCATATTCACCATAGTTACCATAAGCATTATAACCACTATAACCTCCACGATTATATTCATTTCCATATCCATTCATATTTTTTACCTCCTTTAAGTCCTTATAAATATCCACTACTTTAAATAATTCATCTTTATCTACAGTATGAAATTCTTGTTTACTTTTCTTTTCAATGTAACTTTCAATTTTCTTTATTAATTCTTCCATTATTTTTCCTCCTCTAGGAGTGATATTATTCTATTATTTTGCTCAATTATAGTTTGTAGTTCTTTCATCAAGTCAGAATTATTGAAGTCCTTAAATAACATCTCCAAATTTATTATCTGTAAAATTAAAGATGCTACATCTACAGAGTTACTTCTCATTATCCTTCTCTTTTAACTACAAGTGAAGCTCCTCGTGCTGGTACTGTTACAGGATTTTCAGAGTTATTAACTATTTGTATTGATGTATTGCAAGTTGTTGGAACAATTACTTCTGTACTACCATTTTCATAAGTTCCTACTGTTGCTCCTGGAGTTTGAATAGATGCTCCTGGAATTGGAGCATTTCCTGCCTCTACATTCCATACAATTTGACCTGCTACTGTTGGAGTTGAATTAACACTTGCCGAAATTCTTTGGATACCAGCTTTTACTGCACGATTAACTGTTCTAATTACACAGTTAGGTATAAAATTCACTCCATCAAGTACTATTGCTTCTCCTGGTCTAACAGTTTGTTCTGTAATATTATATACACTAAACATATCTTTTACTCCTTTCAAAAATAAAGAGAATAAGGCTTGCTTATTCTCCGTTAAATACGGTTAAATACCGTTAAGCAAGTTCCATAAAGGTTAGTCTTTCGACCTCTTACTATTAATAAACTAAATTACCATATCCATTTCCACATCCACATCCGTTGTTACCATTACATGTGAATATTGGAGTTCTTCCATAGACTGGAGTTGTTGGAACTGGGCAGTTATTCAATCTGTTGTATAATTGATCTACTTCATTGGCAAAACCTTGAGCTATGAATGCATTCTGAGCTGTTTGAGATTTATCTAGACTAAGCATTAAGTTTTGTCTTTCAAGATCACTTATCTTATCGTTCTTAGCATCTAACTCTAATTGACATAATTTATCAAGGATAGCTTGAGTATTTGCTGTAGCATTAGTAATAATATCTCTAGTATTATTAGCATCAGCAAATCTTGTTTGGTTAGCTTCATTTTGAACTATGTTTTGAGTTTGACAAGTTGCTAAACGATTTTCACAGCAGCATTGATCTAATGATTTTTGTATACCATTGAATCCTTGAAGAGTTGAGATTTGGTTATTGAAGTTTTGGTTCATATTAGCCATTTGTCTATTAGCAGCAGCAATCTCAGCATTGTAGAAACCATTACTTACAGTTTGTTGCATATCATTGCAACATCCACAAAGTTGTAATTGTAAGCTATTAATAGCATCTCTATTTCCTTCTAATTGATTAGAAAGATGTAGAGTATCAAAACCATTGTTAGTGTTAGTCATTATTTCTTGTTGACCATTAGCTATCCATGGATACATAAAAGCCATTTCACCATTTACTCCACCGAAACCTCCAAACATTCCTCCATTACCTAGCATACCTAGAGCAATGATACCTAATATCCATTCACCCATGTTGCCTCCCCAGCCTCCGTTGTTAGAGTTACCAAGGTCTACTGTTGGAACTATTCCGTTTCCGTTCATAACATATCCTCCTTTCATAAATTTATCTATATCAAACATTATGTGTTGATACCATTAATTGGATAAAATACTTTCAATCTGATTAATCTGTTCATCAGAATAACCATATCTTCTAGCAAATTCATAGAGCTTTTTCCTCTGCTCTGGACTTTGTTTTCCTAATGTATTCTTTAATAATGCCTCAGGAGTACTATTTTTCTTCATCTGTTCTAGTTGTTGGTACTGTTGAGGATATTGTGCTCTCAACTGTTGAACTATTGTCTGTCCTACTTGGTTCATACTTTCTTTGCTCCTTTAACTCTCTAATTTCACTTTCTAATTTCTCAATTTTTATATCTTTTTCATCTTTTGGTATAAACTCCTCTAACATATATGTTTTTATAGTTCCTGTTGGTGTCTTATACCACATATTAGTAAATGCTCTGTTTACAAACAGAGTATCCATAAATATCATCTCTCGTTTTACCTCATCTATACTCTCAGCAAATCTAATGCCACTTGCTTGTGATCCTGTTTGTATAGTTTGATTTAATATGGTTGGCTGACCATACATTAATTGCATTTTTCTTCTTTCTAATTCTGCCATCTTATTTCGTTCTTCTTGTATTTGTCTATCTATATCAAGTGCTTGTGGATTAAACCCATTCATTCTAATCCCTCCTTGATGACATTATCTCATAATAAAAAGAGTGTAAAATCCAATCATTACACTCTTTTTGTCTATCATTTACCTATCATTTGCTTAGTATTCTTTCAGGATATTTATCTGGATACATATCATGTAGAATATCATATTTACTCCTTATACTAGAAATAACATTATTTATAGTTGACTTAGATACATGAAACTCTAAAGCCATACTAACAATAGTCCATTTCTCTTTCTCCCAAACTCTAGCATATAATACTTTCTTTTCTAGGCTAGTTAATATTGCATCATCTACAAAAGAATTATACAAACCTTTAGTCCAAGTTATTTGATTTTTAATTGTTTTACCCATAACCTCACTCCCTTAATTGTGTATTATAACACAAAAAAGGAAGATGCGACATCTTCCAAGAATAAAAAGTGGGGTATTCTGTTTTATGTGTCATATTGGCTGCATCACCTAGACTCGAACTAGGAATAACAGGTGTCAAAGACCTGTGTGTCTACCAATTCCACCATGATGCAATATGGTAGATGATATAGTTATTCCCTCACAACTTAATTATACTACAGAATTATTCTATTTGTAAACTCTTTTTTGATTATTTTATTACCATTAGTATTTGTCTTATCTTTATACTCTAGCTCGAATGATACTAGAATATCTCTTATTTTCTTAATAATGTCTATGTCTAGCCTACCCATTATATTCTCATCTATTAAAAGTTTTGTTATTTCTAGAAACCTCTCCCTATCATAATTTTCTATTACATGAAGATAATCATGACTAGAAGATTGTTTTAATATTACTCCATTATCTCTAGTATACCCCTTAGCTTCCATATGACCACATAACCTCCTAGGAACTATTAAGTGATGAAATGACAACTCATTAGTACCTTTAAAAGTATACCCCATAAAGTCATATCCTAATTTTTTAAGATTAAACTCATTGATCATTAGTTTAGTTACTTCTCTCATTAGTATCACCTCTATTTTAATTATATCATAATGATATTCATTTTTTGTTTATTTATTTGTTGAGAGAAAAATTTTTAGGAGAGAGATTTTTGTTATGTTTACGAATACATACACACACCTAAACCCAAACTACATATAAAACGGCTTTCAAACCACACCCCATTACTTTTATAGCACTTATAACTTTTATAACATATATAACATTTATATCTTTAAGTGTATATATTTTTAAAGATTTTATGAAAGTTAAAAAAGTTATATAACTTTTATAATATTAATAACATTTATATCATTTTTAAATTAATTATAAAAAAGTTATGAAAGTTATAACATCAATAACTTTTATAACATTCATAGAATAGTGAAAAAATAGGCTTTTTTACTCCAAAAAATGGTTTTTTATATAAACTATATAAAAACCTACTAAATAACACTAAACATATTTATATAGTTTATATAAAAAAGTGTTCACGCGTAATAAAGTGTTTTCCAGCTAGCTCAATGTTAACTTTTATAATATTGATATTATTATATTTTATTGATAACTTTTATAAAATTATAAAAAAGTTAAAAAAGTTATTGACAATATGAAAAATATATGGTATATTTAATACAACAACAAGGAAATACAAGCAAAAAACAATTAAATAATTATATCAATAATAAAAAAGTTAAAAAAGATATTGACTTTATAAAAATTATTTGATACAATTAACTCAGTTGAGGCACGCGACCTCCTAGGTCTAGACCATTATTGACCCGTTGATAGTGGCTAGATATGAGATAAATGGCACGAAGTCAACTAAATAAAATTAATTAAATCAAATAAAAATAAAAAAGTTAAAAAAGATATTGACAATATGAAAGTTATTTGATATAATTAATACAACAAATGAAGAAAAAGCAACTAAGAAAAAAAATAGTCTATACAAGGTATTGAACGAGTAATGGTATAACCTAAACTAGTAATGAAGTAGTATAGATAGTTATTAAATAAAGTTTATAAAATTGGTGTGGACTTTTAGCAAAGGTTTACAAGTCCCCGAAATAAGGAGTTAGTAGGGGAAACTATAAATCAGATACGAGTAGTTTTATAAAGTATAAATAGATAACATTAATAGACCTTGACTACTAAGTGAGAACCTAAAATGTAGTTAAAAAGTGTGATGTGAAATAACACAATGAAAGGCAAAAAATAAAAAGCAGGTTTATCAGTGGGAAACTGATAAATCTAGGTACACTATATCTAGATCTATTAGGTGGGGTGTCTCTAGATTTGTTAGTTTCCATACTAGCAATAAAATTTTCATAAAAATAGAATAGGAGTGATTAAATTATGGAAAAATATGATTATATGGAAAGTTTAAAAGAGGATATTAAAAATTACATCAAAGAAAATATGGAATATCTAGAAGGAAAGGATGCAGACCAATTATATGATGATTTCTTTGTAGAAGATGCAATTACTGGAAATGCAAGTGGTAGTTATACTTTTAGTACTTGGAAAGCAGAAGAAAATATTTGTCATAATATGGACTTAGTTCAAGAAGCTTATGAGATGTTTGGATATGAAGGAATTCCAAGTGATGCAGGAGCTGAGGCTATGGATGTAACAGTTAGATGTTATTTATTAGGTCAAGCATTAAATGATGTATTAGAAGAAATAGAATGGGAGTGGAAATAATATGAAAGAATTCAAAGTTGAAATAACTGAAACATTACAAAAGACAATTACAATAATTGCAGAAAATGAGGAAGCAGCAATAGAAGAAGCAAAAAGTTTATATTATGATGAAGAAATAGTACTTGATGACAGTGCATATATAGATACTGAATATAGTATTGTAGAAAGTGAGGATAATTAAAATGAAAGTAGAGCAATTTTTAAATAGAAACCAATTCCATTTATATGGAGATTGTATTGATATATTACAAAGCTATGATAGTAAAGTAGTAGAAATTAATACACAGGGTCAATATCAAATAATATTTTTAGGTAGAGATTGGGACTATTCAACAACAACTAGTAAGCATGTTTATGCTTTTCTAGATGAATATTCAAAAGTTAGAATTTATGGTGTAACTAATAAAAGAAAATATATTAAAGATTTATTAGAAGAATGTAAAAAAGATGAAAATAAATTTTATGAAGAAAATCATTATATTATTAAATACGATAAGGAGATGTTTTAAAATGAATAAAAGAATATTAAATAGTTATATGAATAGAAAAGGTAATAAAGAGTTATTGAAAGGAAATTGTTTTAGATATGAAGATAATTATATTGTATCTGATAGTTATAGTGTAATTGTATTAAATGAACCTTATGGGTTAAATGTAGAAGAAGATAAATATAGATTATCAAATTTTGTTGATAATTTTAGAAATAATTTTGAGGTAGATTATACATTTTTCAAACTTAACGAGGCAGATATTGAATTGGGATATGGACCAGTAACTGAAACACATGGAATAGGTGTTAAAGAATTTAAAAAGATAAATAATATAATTAAGGGTAATTCATATGGAATATATAAAAATCTAGATACAAAGTCTTATATGCCATTTGTTATATACCTAGAAAATACTAAAACAAAAGAACATGCATATCTATTACCAATGAGAAAGTTTTAAGAGGTGTAATTATGAGTAGATTGGATGAATATAGAGAAATGTTAGAAAGTTATGTAGAAATATATAATACAAAAAGAAACAATTTTACTAATAATATTCTAGAAGAATTGAGGGAAAGAATATTTGATTTTTCAATAACTTACAAAATGTCAAGTACTGAAATATTGAAACCACAAATTGAAACTGGTATTTATAAATTACCAGTTTTTGATGAGGGTTTTGCATTATTATTAGGAGAACTAATTGAAGATTATGAGTATTATTTAAATAAAGAAAAGGAGATTTAAAATGAATATTGAAATAGAATATGAAAAGTATGGAACTAAAAAAGCAGAATGTTATATAGGTTGCTTTGATAGAATGCTTGCAATCTTATTTAGAGATTTAGAGGATGAAGATATAGAAGAAGTAGAAGATATAATGGTGGAAAACTATCAAAGGTGGAATGAAGATTATGACGGTATGTGTTGTGAAGAATTCATAATACAAAATCTACCACAAGATTTTTATGTAAGAATTGTAGCAGTTATTTATGAGGATGATGAAGATGATGAAGATTATTAATAATAAAGAAATGTTAGATTATATTGAAGGTAAATTAAATCTAGATTATGATTTACTATTAACTTATCATAAAGACAATGATATTTGGGTTGCTTGTGATAATAGAACTGATAATAAATGGGTAGAAGAATTTAAAGATTTAAAAAGTGCAATTAACTGGTTGAAAGGAGAATTTGAATTATGAATAAAATTTATGATAATGGAGAATTAATGCTAGGAGAAGTAAAAAAGATTAGAGAATATACTGAAAAACAATTTGATAATAATTTAATTGATGAAGAATTTAAAGTTGATATTCTAAATGATTTAAAAGACTATAAAGACAATGAAATTATAGCAATCAATTATGATTGTGGTATGGGATATTCAATAGATTGTTGGAGTCCTGAAGATATTATAGAGGAGTGATTAATATGAGAGAATTTATTGAAGAACTAAAACATAATCAAGAGATAAATTTAGAAAAGGGTTTAGAAAATAGAGTTGACATTGATTATGTCATAGATAAATTAGAAAGTATAGACATATATCGTGAGTTAGCTATTACAATGGTTGAAAATAGCATTGATGATTTAATAAATGATGAATTATATATGAATAATGAAAAAATGATGAATAACATTGATAAATTAGATAATGAAGATATTAGAAATATATCTAGTGATGTAGACCATGATTGTGAATTTGAAATATATAATGATATAAAAGAAATTGCTAGAAGTTATGTTCTTGATAAAGTTTATGAAGAAGATTAATAAATAATTTAAGGAGATGATTAAAAATGGAAGAAAAGATTAAAGATCTTGAATATGCTAAAAAAGCAGTATTAAGTTGTCTAGAAAACCATAGTGTTTTAGTTGATATGCATGATTTAGAATATTGGGCAGGGGTTGTTGTTAGATTAAGAAAGGAAATAAAGGAGATGTTATAATGAAAGAAATTAAAGATATTAAAATATTAAAAGTATTTTTAGTAAATGAGTATGAATATTGTAATTATTTAGTTTACTATATTGAAAACAATAATAATTATGAGGTTTACTTACAGAATAAAAACTATGGAACTATGATGTTTTTATATGGTGTACCTAAAAAACAACAACCACTAGAATATTTATTAAATTGTTATAATTTTGATGAATATATTCAAGAATATCAAGAAAGATATGAAGATTGATAGGAGTTGTTAAATAATGATAGTTATTTATGAATTACATATTAATAATATGAATAAAGAGGATGAGTTATGTTTATTTGATTGTGATAGCTTAAAAGAAGCTAAATATTTCTTTGAGTATAAATTAAATGTTAAAACTAGTTTGACTAATTTAAGTAAAAGAATTAAAACAAATGGAATAATTAATAAAAAATATAAAATTTATAAAATTAAATAAAGTTTTAAACTTTTAAAGATAGGTGGTGTTATAATTTATGTACGAGGTTAGATTATTAAATCTAAAAAGTGGTAAAGAATTTAGTAAAGCATTTTATGACAAATGGCAAAAAGATAGATTTGTTAAAAAGTGTAGTTATTCTAAAAAAGTAAGAGTGATTGGAGTTTTATGTTATGGATGAGCAACTTAAGAATTTAAAATTCAGTACAAAATCAATTATGATAACTGATAAGCAAAAAGACACAATATCAAATCTAATTGATTTATTAATTGATATGGATTGTGATGATTATTCAAATTTAAGATATTGGGAGTTAAGTAAAAAAGATGCAAGTGAATTGATAAGTGAAATGTTAGATAAAATAGAATATTTAGAGTATATTGATGAAAAATATTAAGGAGTGATTAAAATGTTAAAGGGAGTACAATTAAGAGATTATCAAGAGCAAATACTAAGAGAACTTGGTAGTGTTCCTAGTATCGGTTTATTTATGAAAACTGGTAGTGGTAAAACACTTACAAGTCTAGAGAGATTTACTAGAAATCCTACATCAAATCTCTTAGTTATATGCCCTCAAAAGATAGTTACACAATGGTTTGATGAGGTTGAGAAACATACTGATTTATGTGTATGTAAGTATAACATGAGTTGGAGCTCTAAGAAAAAAGATGAAACAATTTCAAATTTCTTACAAGCAGATGTAATTAATGAAGAAAAGTGTAATAATTGTATAGTTGTAAATTTTGATATTGTAACTAAAATGACTTGGTTAGACTATATAAATGAAGATTGGACTATAATTGTTGATGAAAGTCATAAGATTAAAAATATGGGTACATCTAGAAGTCCTGTTAAAGTTACACAAAAGATATTAGAGTTAGGACAACAAACTCCTTATAAGATTATTCTTACAGCAACTCCTACCGAAAAAGAGCATGGTGGTTATATTGATCTATATAGTCAATTAGCATTCTTAGGATACTTAGATATGAGTTATACATTATTTCAAAATAGATATTGTAGAATAGAAAAAATACAAGTTCCTGGAATGCCATTTCCAATTAAGAAGATAACTGGTTATAGAATGAATTTAATTGATGATGAAATCAAACCATTAATAAAGCTATGCTGCAGATATTATGCTCCAAAATATGGAGATTATGAACCTCAATTATTAAAAATAAATATTCCAAAAGCTAAAAATTATGCTAAGATGTTAGAAGATAAAACCTATCAAGAAATAACATTTGATAATGTAAGTGCTTTTAGAATTGGTAAGAAAACATTAATAAGTGGATGTGTTACTGGTACTGATGAGTATGGTAACAAATTCAAATATGGAGATAATACAAATAAAGCTGAATGGTTAGAAGAATTTTTATCAAATACTGATGATATTGTAAGTGTGTTGTACAATTACAATGTTGAAAAAGATATAATCATTAGTGTATGTGAAAAACTTGGTAAAAGTTACATAGTCATTAATGGTGAAATTAAAGATAAACCTGCTGAACTTAAAAAAGAATTTGATGTATTGATAGGACAATATGAAGCATTTGGTGAAAGTTTGGATGGACTTCAATATAAATGTCATTTAATGGTATTTTACTCAATGCCAGATAGTTCTAGAGCTTATAGACAATCACTTGGAAGAATTGATAGAATTGGTCAAACTGAGATGCCTATTTACTATCATTTAGTAATGCAAGGAACTATTGATGAGAAGATTTATGAAATGGTACAAAATAAAGTTGAATTTAGTGAGAAAGATTTAAATGAATTAACTATTTAAGAGGTGATAAAAATGGAAGTTAATGAAAAAGTCGTATTTGTTATAACTATTCTAGGTGTATTTCTAATTATGTTAGGAATTCTATTTACTCTAATAGATTTACATAATGATTATATTTGTAGCCATACAACCGATATTAAATACTATCAAGAACATAATTGTATAAAGTATTATGAAAGGAGTGCAAATGCTAGGTAAATTAAAAGATATGAAATACAAAAGAAAATATACAACTATGTGTGTTAAGTTCGCAGAAATTGCTAATAAAAAGATTAAACAACTAGAAGAAGATAGAGATATATTATTACAAAATATAAAATATAAAGATGCTTTATCTGAATTGAAAGATGAACTTGCTAAATACAGGAAAAAATATGGAAAACTTGAAGGTGGTGATAAAAATGATAAAAATAAAAGCTAAAGATAAAGAATATTATATATCAAGCTCTATCAAATACAAAGACACTACAGTTCTAGAATTTATAGAGGTAATAGATAAAATTTTATGTGCATTAAAAGAAGAACATGATGTGTCAGAAGAAGATGCTATTAACATTTTAAAAGAATATAGAGAACAAACAGAGGAGGTTGAATAATGTGATAGATACGACTGATTTAAATAGTTATTATCCAGGTTATGATGACTATTGTGAACCTAAGGAAGAAATACAAGATGATCCTGGAATTGATGATATTATTGATGAGTTAAGATTGAAAGAGGAGAGTGAATAAAATGGCTTACATAAGAAGAGAAAAATATACAGTAATTAATGATAATGATATAAAAAAGGAAATGTTAGATACACTATTAGAAAAAGGGATACAATCTACAAAAGCTAAACAATTAGTTTATTATCCTGTACCTATGAGCTTAATAAGATGGGCAAAATGGTTAGAACCTGCTGAATGTGACATGTTCCTAGAACCATATTATGAAGATGCTGAAAACCAAGATGATTTTGGTTTTTAATAAATAAAGAAAAGGAGAAATGAAATTATGGCAAATTTAAGAAAAAGTTGGAAAGAGGTTTTTACAGAAAATTATAATGGTACATCTGATATTGCAAAGGAGATTGAAACATTTGTAAAAGAAAATTATAAAGGTAATACTTATATTCCTTGGGCAACTATGGAAAGAATAACTTATATGTGTGATGAAGATGCAACTTTTGAAAATCTTAAAAATGAAAAAGGTGGTCTAGTACATACAGATATGTGTATAATGCATCAACAAAATATTCAAAAGGGAGAAGTTGTTAGTGAAACTGAGTCACAAATGTTCTCTCATATGGTTAGAGTTAAATTAACATTTATGGGAAAAGTATTTATTGAAGAATATCCTATTCAAGATCAAGATTATTCAGCAGCTAGAGTATTTAATCAAAACTTAGTAAACAAAGCTCTACAAAGAGCTAAAGCTAAAGTTGCATCTAGAGCTACTGGAATTGGTTTAAAACTTTATGAAGGTAAAGATTTACAATTTGATGAATTACCACAAGAAACAAAACCTGAGTTACCAGTTGAAAATGTTCAAAATGAACAATCAAATGTGAAAAAATCACAAAAAACTGCAAAAAGTAACACTAAAATAGAAAAAACTGTAGAAAAGGTAGAAGAAAAAACTACTACTTCACAACCAGTTGTAGAAACAGCTACAATCAAATCTGATAAATTAGGTATTCCAGAAACCGAGGTAAATGTGATTCCTGCTCAACCAGTTATAGAAACACAACCAGTTATAGAAACACAACCAGTTGGAAATGATCCAGTATCAGAAGCTATCTACTTGATTAAAAATACAGAAGTTGATAAAATGAATTTAGCATTGCAGAGAGTAAATGTTGCACTAATGAAAAAACATAAGATTGCTTTATCAACAGAGGCTAGTGAAGATGATTTAAGAAATATCTTGTCTAATAAGGCAATATTCAGTAACCCTGAGCAATTCTTAAAGACATTAAAAACATTACTTGGTATGTAATAGAAAGGATGAGATGATGAAACACTATAAAAAGTTTTATGAAATCGGTAACAATAGATATTATACTATTGTTGCTGATGATGAAATGTATATAGGTACTGAGAGTTTCTTAGCTATTGGAAAAAAGAGATTATTTAGGAAACAAAAAGAACTAAATACAGGATTTAAACTATTAAAGTTTTCATCTTCTATTGCTCAATTATTCAATGCTTTAGATAATCTAGAACCTTGTAAAAAGCAAAAATATGATAGTGATGATTTAATTATTTATGATCACATAGATAATAAAAAGTTAAAAGATACTATCAAAGATACATATCTAGCTGCTTATAATGATGAGGTTAAGAATGTTGAAAAGCAAAGAGATGAACTAATAGAAGAAGGAAAATTAGACCTTGCAGAAAGTTGTGAGGAATATCTTAAACATCTAGAAAAACTTGACCTTATGGATGGTATTGATTTAGAAACTCCAGAACATACTGGATGTATGATAATTAAGACTATGCTAAGAGAAGGTCTAGAACATTTATATACTGAAAGAGTAAATGCTTTCACAAAAAATGTTTATTTATATGAACAAGATGAATTTGGCAATTTAACAATTTATAGATTAATAACTGTGAAAAATGTAGTAAAAACTATTGACACATTTATTTATGATAAAAAATTAATTGAATGTTTATTAAAAACTTTATATGAGGAAGGAAGATAATTATGGTAGATACAAGTTTAAATAAAAAATATACTGCAAAGGAAGGGGGAGCTTTAGACTTTAGTCCAATTCCAGAGGGTTTATATCGTGCTAGAGTTAAAGAAATAACTCCTTGGACTGCAAAAACACAAACTGTTAAGGTTTTTCAAAAAGATGAAAAGGGAAAAGTACTAACTGATGAAAAAGGAAATAAAATTACTGAGACAGTTCCTAATTGTACATTCTATAATTGTAATGTAAAAATGGAGATTATTGGTGGAGCTTATGATGGAAGAATTGTATTCCATAATTTGACTACACATCCTAATATGGATTTCAATATACCTAATTTCCTATATGGAATTGGTTTACAAGAAATTGCAGCAAGTGAAATTCAAGAAAAGTGTGTAGGACTTATTTGTGATATTGATGTATTTACTGATAGTTATGATAAAACAGTACAAAATAAAGAAACTGGTTTAGATGAAACTGAAAAGAAATATATTAATAAAGTAAAAGCATTTAAGCAAATTATTGATGAAAACCCTAATACTGAGATAGAAACAGAAGATATGGGATTTTAATAAGGTCAAATAATTATGGAATACTTCAAAAAGTATTTTAGTGATGTTGAAGAAAAGAATTGGTTAGATGAAGAAGTAAAGGTTTGTTGTCCTTTCCATGATGATAGCAAACCTTCTGCATCTATCAATACTACAAAAAATCTATTTCATTGTTGGGTATGTAATATTGGCTATAATGAAGAACAATTTATAGCTAAAATAAATAATATACCAACTACAGAAGCAATCAAATTACTAGATAAATATAATATTAATAATGATTGGGATGTTAACAAAGGTTTACTTTGGTCAGATGAAATATTCCTAAATAAAGTTAGAAAGTTAGGTTTATCTGATGAAACAATAAATAATCTTAATCTAGGATTGGTAAAGTTTAATGGTTCTAATAGAAGATTACTAGGAATACCAGTCTTTTATAATAACATTCTTGTTGATGTTAGAAAATATAATTTGTTGAAATATGATGGACTACCAAAAGTTAGTTCAAATGATGATGCTGAAAGTGGTTGGCTTATTCCATATGATACCTTTTTAGAGAGTAATGAGACTTGTTATCTTTTTGAGGGGGAGAAAGATATGCTTATAGCTCGTGAACAAGGAATAAATGCATATACATTAACTTGTGGAGCTGGAGCAGTACCTAACTCGAAAATATTGGGTTCATTTAAAGATAAAGATATTGTACTATGCTATGACAATGATGAAGCTGGTCAAAAAGGTATGGTAAATATCTTCAAATGTATAAAAGATTTAGTAAAAGATATTAAATATATAAAGATAGGTGATGTTGTTAAAGAAGAAAAAGAAGATTTCTATGATTATATTACAAAATATGATGGAGATATATTTGAATTCTATTCATTAGAGCAACATCATTTTAATTTAGATGAAATTGAAAAGAATGTTAGAATAACAATAAAGGAAGCATTAAATAAAAATAGATTAAGAAAGAAGTTAAAAAGTGTAATAACTGTCACTAGTGAGTTCCAAGACCCTTATTCAGTTCCAACTGTAGTAGAATTTGAAAAAGTTGATGAAAAAGGTTCTAAAAGTGAAACATTGATGGCTGGAGAGAAAAGAACATGGTTTTTAGAGGAACATAATTTAGTTCAAATGTTAGAACTTATAGAAGCTAGTGCTAAAGATGTTGAAATTAAAAGTAAACTAAAAGGTTATGTAGGAATACCTAACTCTGAACCATTTATTGAGATAAAGATGAAAGAACCAAAGACAATATATAAGACAACTGTTGTAGATAAAGATATTGATGGTTCTGTTCAAAGTCTAGATTTATATAGTTTCGAGAGATTAGATGTAGGAGGTCAATATGTTATAGATTATAAGATTTATCCTCATCCAACTAAACATCAAAAACTTGTAGCAATTTGTACTAATAGTATACCAATGCATGATAATAGAAACTATTCAATAAACAAGGATATATTAAAGTTATTTCAACATGAAGGAACTATAGAAGAAAGGCTAGATTATTTATATCAAAGTGCTAAACATCATATAGCTAAACATTTAAATTATAACATTTGGTTAATGAGTGATTTAGTATTCAATTCTATTCTAGATTTCGATTATGGTGGTGTTATGAGAGGTTGTTTAGATGTATTCTTCTTAGGAGATACACAAGTGGGAAAATCTGAAACAACTGGAGAAATGGTTAA
>CAMVDS010000005.1 GCA_947166335.1 uncultured Mollicutes bacterium | reverse complement strand
TATAAATTATTAAAATATGATATAATATAGGGTATCTGGGAGGTGAAATAATGAAAATAAAAAAGATACTATTATTTTTTATTGTTTTATTAATTATACCTCTTTCAGCTTGCTCAAAAAAAACACAATATACTACTAGAGAAAAGTATTATATTGCTAATAGTTATTTTGAAACAGTAGACTATAAAGTGGAGAAAAAATGGGTTAGTAAAGAAAGCAAGTATAATTATTATTTGAATTTGACTTGGATTTGTGATGTTGAGTTAGATAGTGTATCGTTCACCATAGATTGCTATGACGATGATGACGCCTTTATTGGAACACTAACATTAGAGGATTATTGGTTTAATAGTCCAGCAAAACAAAGATGTGGAATTAATGAACTATTGGAGGATTCCAAGTATTACAATACAAAAAAAATAGACGTTAGTTATTATGGGTATAGTTATATTAGACCAAATACATTTGATAAGATTTTAAATGTTGTATTTGTTTGCAACAACGATAATAAAAATATTGAAAAAAAGGTAAAATATGGAAAGACTGTATCAAAACCTGCTAATCCTACTAAAGATAATTGTATTTTTTATGCGTGGTACTATGATCAAGAGTTCACGAAAGAATATGATTTTTCGAATTCAGTTGTAAATGATTTGACTTTATATGCAAAATATATTGTTGATTATGAAAAATTAAATGATAGAGTAAATGATACTGCAGCAAAGGCTGATGTGACTATAGTAACAACTAGTTATACTGGTTCATCATCACAAAGTATACAAGGAAGCGGAGTCATCATTTACGAGAATTCTAGTTATTATTACATTTTAACAAATTATCACATTGTAAAATTAAGGGACGGGTATAAAAACAGAAAATTTACAATAGAAGATTGTTACGGAAATGAGTATTCAGGTTCATTTGTTGCTCAAACCAGTGCATATGATCTAGGCTTGCTAAGAATAGGTAAAAAGAGTAATATTAAATTAAATGTTATTGAGTTTTCAGATAACAATCCTAATCAAAATGACATTGTAGTGTCTATTAGCCAACCAATGGGTCAAAGAAGTACAGTTTCATATGGAAAGGTAATAGGAATAGGAAATGCACCTGTATTAAGTGACGGTACACAGATTACAGGAAAAGTAATAATATCTTCTGCGAAAACAGCAAACGGATCTAGCGGAGGTGCAGTATTAGACACAAACTTGGAGTTGATTGGACTACATTATGCAGGTACAACAAAACAAGATACTGGAGAATTTGTTTGTGGTTTTGCTATTCCAATTGAGAGTATTAAACTCTTTGTTAGTAATTACATTAATTTATGATACAATTATATTGTTAAGAAAAAAGGTGAATAAAAATGATTAATGAAAAAATGGTAAAACTAGGGACTAAACGTTCTATAATTAGAGAAATATTTGAATATGGAAAGAAAAGAAAAGCTGAAATAGGAGAGAATAATGTATTTGACTTTACATTAGGTAATCCATCTATTCCTGCACCTAAAGAAATTAATGAAGCAATCATTAAGAATTTAGAGAGAAAAGATGCTCATGGTTACACTTCAGCTGTAGGTGATAATAAGTTTAGAGAAAATATCGCAAATGACTTAAATAAGAGATTTAATACTAATTTTAAGTTTAATAATTTCTTTATTACTTATGGTGCTGCTAGTGCTTTATGTTCTACTTTAAGAGCTCTTTTAAATAAGGGCGAAGAAGTAATTACATTTGCTCCATTCTTCACAGAATACACTGTATTTACTGAAGCACAAGGAGGAAAACTAGTAGTTGTTCCTGCTGATATGAAATCTTTCCAAATCAATTTTAATAAATTCATTAAAAAGATTAATAAGAAAACAAAAGCAGTTATTATTAATTCTCCAAACAACCCATCAGGAGTTGTTTATAGTGAAGAAACAATAATTAAATTAACTGATATATTAAAAGAAAAAGAAAAAGAATATGGTCATGAAATTTATTTAATTTCTGATGAACCATATAGAGAAATAGCTTATGGAGTAACTGTTCCATTTGTTACTAAATATTATCATAATGCAATTGTATGTTATTCATATAGTAAGAGTTTAAGTCTTCCTGGTGAAAGAATTGGTTATGTCTTAGTACCAGATGAAGTAACAGATTCTAAAAATGTTTATGCTGCTGTTGCAGGAGCTGCTAGAGCACTAGGACATGTTTGCGCACCAAGCTTAATGCAATTTGCAATTGCTGATTGTGCTAATCTAACAAGTGATCTAAAAGCTTATGAAGAAAATAGAAATCTAATTTATAAAGGTTTAAAGAAGTTAGGATATAAATGTGTTAAACCTGATGGAGCTTTCTATTTATTTGTTAAAGCACTTGAAAAAGATGCATATGAATTCTATAAGAAAGCATTAAAATATGATATCTTAGTAGTACCAAGTGATGACTTTGGTGTTAAAGGATATGTTAGAATTGCTTATTGTGTAAGCAAAGAAACAATTATAAATTCACTACCTAAATTCAAAGAATTAATGGAAGAATATAAGAAGTAAAAAGGAATCAGCATTCCTTTTTTACTTAAAGGAGCATTTATGGATAAAGTTAAATTCGATTACAATTTAAGTAAAATTGAAGAGTTATTAGAGAATAATAAATATTATGATGTTATAGATAAAGCAAAAGAACTATTAGGTGATGAACCTGCTATTATTCATAGCTTTAATAATGGAATAGAATATTATTTATATCTAACAACATATAATTCAAACATAAAAAAAGAAGACTTAAATTATAGAAAATTATATAGCATTTATGGCACTGCATTAATGCTTACAGGTAAATATATTGAAGCTAGAAATATATTTAAAAAAGCGCTAGATATAGACCCTTTCGACTCTTTAGTAAGGTTTAAATATACTGATACATTTAGACTTACAAATGAACTTGATTTATTCTTTAAGGAATCTAATGAAGCCTTAAATTATTGTTATAATGCAGAATCATTTCAAAGATTTTATCGTAATTTAAGCGAATATTATTTTAGATATGAAAATTATGTAGAAGCATTATATATGATACTTTTTGCTAGATACGTATATGAAGGAAATAGTGAAATAACTACACCTGAATTATTTAGAATATATGATTGCTTAGGCAAGGAAATGGATCCATCAATTGATGCAATTATGAACTTTATGCAAAATAAAGGAATAAATACTCCAACTCTTATGATAGATAAATTGAATTATATTTATAATAAGATTTACAATAGCGATGTTGTTACATCGCTTGAAATTTTAAATACTTTATATGAACTAACAAACGATGAAAATTATTTAACAGTTATCAAAAAGATTAACAATTTAACAAAATAACGTAAATAAAATGTATAAAATAATAAAAAATAAGTAGATATTTAATATCTACTTTTATATTTTGTGATATAATGTATGTATACCGTTTATGATGGAGTTGATTTATTATGGTTATTTTTAGTAAAAATGAAAATGAATCTATAGATCTTGGTTATAAATTAGGCCTATTATTAACAAACCCTTCAACTATTTTACTTGAAGGAGATTTAGGTGCTGGTAAAACCACTTTTACTAAAGGAATTGGTAAAGCCTTGGGAATAGAAAAGACAATTAATTCACCAACATTTACTATAATGAAATGTTATAAAGGAAAATACCCTTTATATCATTTAGATTTATATAGATTAAATGGTGTAAATCAAGAATTTGATTTAGAAGAATATATTGATAGTGGTATTGCCGTAATAGAATGGCCACATCAAGCAGATGAATTACTTCCAAAAGAATATTTAAGAATAATTATCACTATTGAAGATGATAAGAGAAAATTCGAATTTATTCCAGTTGGAGAAAAATATGAGAAGTTAATGGAGGTGGCTAATTTTGAATAGTTTAATTATAGATACAGCCACAGAAAACTTATATGTTGGATTATACGGAAAAGAAAAAAGAGAAATCCTAGAAAAAGGTAAAAACCATGCGGCCGTTTTAATGAAGAAAATAGATGAACTTTTAGGAGACACTAAACTTGATGAAATAGATGAAATAATCGTAGGTGTTGGACCTGGTTCATATACAGGTGTTAGAGTAGGAGTAGTTGTAGCGAAGATGTTTAGCTGGACTAAACATATTCCTCTAAAAGAAATATCAAGCTTATATATCCAATGCTCTGGATATGAAGGAATTAGAAGTGTAAGTATTGATGCTAGAAGAGGTAATGCTTTTTGCGCAATATATGATAATGATGATTCATTAATCTTAGAAGAAGCTTTAAGACCAATTAATGAATTTACTAAAGCAGGATTAACTATTACAGAAAATGAATATAAACCAAATATGGAAAAAATAGTTAAAAAAGCAACTTTAGTTAAAGATGTTCATGCTTTAGTTCCTAATTATTTAAGAAAGACTGAAGCTGAAAGGAATAAAAATCATGAAGATTAGAAAATCTAATTCATCTGATTTAGAAAATATTAAGAAAATAGAAAAAGATAATTATGGTTATATTCTAACTGAAGAATTAAATAATGATGATCTTCATACTCATTTTGTTATGGAAGATAATGATTTTATTGGCTATATTTCTCTTTGGCATGATGAGAATAAAGCTCAAATAGAATCAATCATTGTAAATAAGAAGAATGAAGGATATGGCCAAATATTATTTAAATATGCACTTGATTATCTAGCTGGTTATGTAATAACATTAGAGGTTAGAAAATCAAATAGTATAGCTATTCATATTTATGAAAAATATGGATTTAAAACAGTTACTGTAAGAAAGAATTATTACAGTAATAATGAAGATGCTTTATTAATGCTAAGGGAGTGTTAAAATGATTGTACTTGGAGTAGAAACTTCATGCGATGAGACTAGTGTAGCAATTGTAAAAGATGGTAAGGAAATATTATCAAATGTTGTATCTAGTCAAATCGATGTTCATAGAGAATATGGTGGTGTAGTACCTGAAATCGCATCACGTTGCCATACTGAAGTTGTAACATGTGTTTTTGAAAAAGCGCTTAAAGACGCGAATTTAAAGCCTAAAGATATAGATTTAGTAGCTGTTACTGAAGGACCAGGATTAATAGGTGCACTATTAATCGGTATAAGTGCCGCAACAGCTTTTGCTTATGCTAATAATATTCCTATTATTGGTGTAAACCATCTTGCAGGTCATATATATGCTAATAACCTAGAAAACGAACTTAAGTTCCCTTGCCTTGCTTTAGTTGTAAGTGGAGGACATACAGAACTTGTTTTAATGGAAAAACATAATTCATATGTTCAACTAGGTCAAACATTAGATGATGCTGTAGGTGAATCTTATGATAAGGTAGGTAGAGTAATTGGTGTACCTTATCCAGGTGGACCAGTTATTGATAAATTAGCACATCAAGGTAAAGACGTTTATAACTTCCCTAGAGTATATCTAGATAAAGATGGATTCGATTTTAGCTTCTCCGGCTTAAAGAGCGCTATTATAAACTTTGTTCATAATAACGAACAGCGTGGAGTAGAAGTTAATAAAGAAGATGTTTGTGCATCCTTCCAGGAAGCAGTAACCGATGTTTTAGTTTATAAAACACATATGGCTGCGAAAAAATATAATGTAAAACAAATTATAATTGCTGGTGGAGTTGCCGCAAACAAAGGTTTAAGAGAAAAACTAACAAAAGAAATTACAGAATTTGAAATATGTATGCCAAGTATCAAATATTGTACTGATAATGCAGCTATGATTGCATCATTAGGTTATTTCTGTGCCTTAGATGGATATAAAGACAGAAAGTTTGATATTGATGGTATTCCATATTTGGATTTTTAGGAGGTAATAAAAATGGACAATTTTATTAAAACAATTATGCAACAAGATTTAGATAGTGGTAAACATAATGAAATAATCACACGTTTCCCACCAGAACCAAATGCATATCTACATATTGGTCATGCTAGAGCAATCATTACTAACTTTGAACTAGCAAAAGAATTTAACGGTAAGACAAATCTTCGTTTCGATGATACTAACCCAGTTAAAGAAGATGCTGAATATGTAGAAGCTATAAAAGAAGATTTAGCTTGGTTAGGATATACTCCAGCTAATGTTTTCTATGGATCTGATTATTTTGAAAAAACTTATGAGAAAGCCATTTTACTAATCAAGAAAGGTTTAGCATATGTTTGTGATTTATCACAAGAAGAAATGTCTAAATATAGAGGAACATTAACTGAACCAGGTAAGAACTCACCTTATAGAGATAGAAGCATTGAAGAAAACTTAGACTTATTCGAAAGAATGAGAAAGGGAGAATTCCCTGATGGTTCTAAAACTCTAAGAGCTAAAATTGATATGGCTAGCCCAAACATCAATTTAAGAGATCCAGCACTTTATAGAATTATTCATATCAACCATCATAGACAAGGTACAAAATGGTGTATCTTCCCTATGTATGACTTTGCCCACCCACTTCAAGATTCATTTGAAGGAATTACTCACTCATTATGTTCACTAGAATATGATAACCATAGAGTTTTATATGATTGGGTTATTGAAAACTGTGAATGTGAAAATATTCCACATCAATATGAATTTGGTAGATTAAATATCACTAATACAATTATGTCAAAAAGATATTTAAGAATGCTTGTTGAAAGTGGTAAAGTTACTGGTTATGATGATCAAAGAATGCCTACTCTAGTAGGACTAAGAAGAAGAGGCTATACTGCAGAAGCTATTAAAAACTTCATCATCTCTACAGGTCTATCAAGAGTTAATTCAACAGTATCAAGTGAAATGCTTGATGAAGCTTTAAGAGATGATTTAAAGCTAAAAGCTGATAGACGTATGGCTATTATGCATCCTTTAAAAGTTACTATCACTAATTATCCAGAAGATAAAATAGAATACTTAGAAGTATCAAATAACGTAGAAAATGAAAATGCAACAACACGTAAGATTTCATTCTCTAACACTTTATATATTGATCAAGAAGATTTCTTAGAAGAAAAGCCTAATAAGAAATGGAAGAGATTATCTAAAGATATAGAAGTTAGATTATTTGGTGCATATTTCATCAAATGTAATGAAGTAATTAAGGATGAATTTGGTAATGTAATTGAATTAAAATGTACATATGATCCAGCAACAAAGAGTGGCTCAGGATTTGATGAAAGAAAGCCTAATGGCACAATTCATTATGTAGATGCTAAAACATGTAAAAAAGCAAAATTCCTTTTCTTTGAGCCATTATTACTAGATGAGGATAATGATAAATCTTTCCTAGAAAACTTAAATCCAAATTCCGTAAAAGAATTAGAAGGATTTGTTGAAGAATCACTAGAAAAGACAAATGTAGGAGATAAATATCAATTCTTAAGAGTTGGTTATTTCTGTACTGATAAACTATCTACAAAAGATAATTTAATATTTAATAGAATTACACCTTTAAAATCATCAATGTAAAATTTAAGGATTGATATAATGGATTTATTTAAAAACTTAAACGAAAATCAAATAAAAGCAGTAAAAGAAATATATGGTCCAGTCATCGTTGTTGCTGGTGCTGGTAGTGGTAAGACAAGAGTACTTACTCATAGATTATGTTATCTAGTAGAACAAGGCGTAGATTCATCTAATATACTTGCTGTTACATTTACTAATAAAGCAGCTAAAGAGATGAAAGAGCGTGTAGAAAAAATGCTAGATCATAATTCATCAACTATTATGACTTTCCACTCATTATGCGCTAGAATCTTAAGAAAAGATGCTCATCTTTTAGGATATAAAAATGATTTTGAGATATTCGATGATGAGGACGCAAATAAGGCAGTCAAAAAGATTTTTGATGACCTACAATTAAACAATACAGTTTATAAACCAAAAGAAGTTAGAAATTATATTTCCAAAATAAAAAACGGAAAGAAACCTTTGCTTGAACCTAGAAAACAAGTTGATTATGACTTATTTTATGAAAAATATAATGAAAGATTAAAATTAGAAAATGCAATGGATTTTGATGATTTATTACTAAAAGTAGTAGAACTATTCCATCAATATCCTGATGTATTAGATTATTATCAAAGAAAATTCTTATATATAATGGTTGATGAGTTTCAAGATACTAACACTATACAATATGAATTAATAGAATTACTCGCAGATAGATTTAAAAATATTTTTGTTGTAGGTGATGGCGATCAATCAATTTATTCTTTTAGAAATGCAAATGTAGGTAATATAAAAGAATTTATTCATCACTTTAAACCAACACAAATAGTACTAGATATAAATTATAGATCTAAAAGTAATATATTAAATGCCGCAAACTCTTTAATTGATCATAACCATGATAGAATAAAGAAAAATTTAAAATCTATTCAAGATGCAGGAGACTTAGTAGAATTAAAAGAATGCGATACTACACAAAGTGAAATGATGTATATCAAAAATAAAATTCTATACCTACATAGTAATGGTTATAATTATAATGAAATGGCAATATTCTATAGAGTAAATGCGCTAAGTAGAAATGTTGAAGATATGTTACTTAAATGTGGCATTCCATATAGAGTATTTGGTGGTATGAGTTTCTTCTCTAGAAAAGAAATTAAAGATATGATTGCTTACTTAAAACTAGTAATTAATCTAGATAATTTATGGGCTTTTAAGAGAGTAGTAAACGAACCAAAGCGTGGTATTGGAACAACAACTATTGAAAAGATAGATGAATTAGTAGAAAGTGGATTTAGCCTTAACGAAGCCATAAACAAGATTTCAAATAAGAAAGTATTTGACTTTGTCAATTTCATAAAATCACTAAAAAGAGAATTTGAAAACACATGTATAACTAATTATATAGATATTCTAATTAATAAACTTAATTTAGAAGAATATTATAAGGATGATCCTGATAGATTAGATAACATCAAAGAATTAAATTCAGTTCTTGCTGAAGCTGATGAAGCTTATGAAGGAACTGATTTAGAAAAGCTTGAAGAACTACTAAAATATCTAGCTTTAAGAACAGATGAAGAAAATAAATTTGATACAGATAATTATGTAAGCTTAATGAGCTTCCATCAAGCAAAAGGTTTGGAATTTCCAGTTGTATTTATGATGGCTTTAGAAGATGAAATATTCCCATCTATGCAAGCTATTATGGAAGGCGAGATAGAAGAAGAAAGAAGAATTGCTTATGTAGGTATTACAAGAGCAAAAGAAAAACTATTCTTAAGTTACGCAAGAAATAGAATGCTTTATGGTAAAACAATATATTCAAGACCATCAAGATTTATTAAAGAAATTGATACTAAGTTCTTAAATGATTTAAATAAACCTCTAAAAACTTCATTTAAACCATTATTTACAAATGAAAAGAAAGAGGAGAAGAAATTATACACAGAAGCTGATTATAATAATGATACTTACCAACTTGGTGATAAAGTAAATCATAAAATATTTGGTGATGGTGTAATTGTTGGAATGGATGATAGAATGCTTACTATAGCTTTTAAAGAAGGTATAAAGAAAGTACTTAAAAACCATCCAACATTATCAAAAATAGAGTAGGGGGATGAAAATGGTAGTAGAAAAGAAATATGTTTTAAAAGAAAAAGTGATTCAACCATTTAATTATGCACAGTGGATCTTATGGTTTTTCATTCCAATTGTAGGTATATTTATTGGTTATTTCATGTGTAGTAAAAAATACATTTTAATATTAGAATCAGTTCAAGGGGAAAAGTATGATATAGTTAGAATTGATGTTCTTGAATTAGATTATTATAAAGCTAATCTAAATGAAGTTATCATAGTAGATGATAGAGGATTATATTGGGCTGATAAAGAAAAACAATATGTAAAAATCAATACAAAAAATTAGGAGGATAATAATATGACAAATAATGTTGAAGTAGTATTAACAGGTATAGATGCACTACCAAAAGAAGAAGTAGATGCATACATTCAAAGAGGAAGAGAAGCTGAACCTAAAAAGGAATTAAATAAAGTTGAAATCAATGTTGATGGTGAATTTGTTGATTTAAAATATCACTATAATGTTCCTTTTGAACGTATCAGAAGAATCACAGGTTATTTAGTAGGAACAACAGATCGTTGGAATAACGCTAAAAAAGCTGAATTAAAAGATAGAGTAAAACATTATTAATAAATAACGGCTTAAACAAGCCGTTTTTTATTGCTTAAATATTATTTTCATTATTCTTTTAATTAAACCTAAAATATGATACAATAATTATGTATTAAAAAAATTATTTATTATTTTTTTAGAAGGTGAAAATATGGATGTTAAAGAAAGAATGCTTGAAATAATTGAACAATTAGAAAAAGCTAACTATGAATACTACACATTAGATAAGCCAACTATATCTGACTTTGAGTATGATAAGCTTATGCATGAATTAATCCAAATTGAAGAAGAACATCCTGAATTAAAATTAGAATCATCTCCTACACAAAGAGTTGGTGGAAAGGTATTAGATAAGTTTAATAAAGTTTATCATGAAAAACCAATGATGAGTCTATCTAATGCTTTTGATGAAAAAGACTTAAGAGATTTTGATGAAAGAATAAAAAAAGAAGTTAAAGATGTTTCTTATGTATGCGAACTTAAGATAGATGGTTTATCTGTATCTTTAAAATATGAAAATGGTATTTTAAAACGTGGAGCTACTCGTGGTAATGGAGTAGTAGGTGAAGATATCACAGAAAACGTAAAAACAATTAAATCCATTCCTCTTAAACTTAAAGAAAGTAGATCTTTTGAAATAAGAGGAGAAATCTATATGCCTAAAAAAGCTTTCTATAAGCTTAATGAGGAGAGACTTGAAGCTAATGAAGAACCATTTGCAAACCCAAGAAATGCTGCCGCAGGTTCAGTTAGACAACTAGATAGTAGAATCGCATCAAAAAGAGGACTAGACGCATTTCTTTACACTCTAGTTAATGATGATGAGCTTCTAGCTATAAAGCCAGACTATCAACTAGATGCTTTAAAAGAAATGTCTAATTTAGGATTTAAAGTAAATCCTGAATTTAAATATTGTAAGAATATAGATGAAGTTTTAGATTATATTAATTACTGGACAGTTAATAGACCTAACTTAGATTATGAAATAGATGGAATAGTTATTAAAGTTAATGAACTATCTAATTATGAAAAAATTGGTTATACAGCAAAATATCCTAAATGGGCTATCGCATATAAATTCCCTGCTCAAATAGTATCTACTAAATTACTTGGTATAACATTCCAAGTAGGTAGAACAGGTAATATTACACCTGTTGCAGAATTAGAACCTATTGAACTAATGGGTTCAACTATTTCTCGTGCTACATTACATAATGAAGATTATGTTAAACAAAGAGACATAAGAATAGGGGACTATGTAAAATTAAGAAAAGCTGGAGATGTAATTCCAGAAGTATTTGAAGTAGACTTAGAAAAGAGAAGTGGCGATTTAAAGCCATTTGTGATGATTCATAATTGTCCTAAATGTAATACACCATTAGTTAGAAAAGACGGCGAAGCTGATTATTATTGCCCTAATGAATACTGCGAAGAACGTGTTAAAAATGCGCTAGAACATTTCGCAAGTAGAAAAGCTATGAATATAGATACATTAGGTGAAAAACTAGTAGAACAATTATATGAAGAAAACTTAATAAGAAAAATTTCAGATATTTATTACCTAAAAGATCATAAAGATGAAATAGTAGGTCTAGAAGGATTAGGATTAAAGAAATATCTAAACTTAATAGATGCAATAGAAATATCAAAATCAAACAATTTAGATAAATTATTATTTGGCCTAGGTATTAGACATGTAGGTTCTAAAGTATCAACAATCATATGTAAGAAATTTGATACCTTAGATAAGATAATGAATGCGACATTTGATGATTTAAACAACATTCCTGATGTTGGTGAAATCATTGCTTTAAGTGTTACTGAATATTTTAAAGATCCAAAAAATATAGAATTAGTTAATGAACTAAAATCTTTAGGATTAAATACAACTTATAAAGATGAAGTTACTGAAGGAATATTCTTTAAGATGAAAGTAGTATTAACAGGATCTTTAGAATCATATACTAGAGATGAAGCAAAAGAAATAATAGAAAAGCTTGGTGGAAATGTAAGTTCCAGTGTAAGCAAGAAAACAGATTATGTATTAGTAGGTAGTGAACCAGGTTCAAAATATGATAAAGCATTAGAACTTGGTGTTAAAATACTATCAGAAGATGATTTTAAGAAAATGATAGGAGAATAACCATGGATAAAATAATAGTAAAAGGAGCAAGAGAAAACAATTTAAAAAATGTTAATGTAACTCTTCCTAAAAACAAGTTAATAGTTATGACTGGCTTATCAGGAAGCGGAAAATCAAGTCTTGCTTTTGATACTATATATCAAGAAGGACAAAGGCGTTATGTTGAAAGCTTATCAACATATGCGCGCCAATTCCTAGGCGGTATGAATAAGCCAGATGTTGATTCTATAGAAGGCTTATCGCCAGCTATATCAATTGACCAAAAATCAACATCTAATAACCCGAGATCTACTGTAGGTACAGTTACAGAAATATATGATTATTTAAGAGTATTATACGCAAGAATAGGTACTCCATATTGTCCTATTCATCACGAACCAATAAAAGCTCAAAGTATTGATGAAATGGTTAATTTCATCTTAAAGCTTGGGAATGGTTCTAAAATACAAATTATGGCACCACTTGTTGTAAATAGTAAGGGTACTCATAAAAAGATTTTAGATGATGCTCTAAAAGATGGTTTTACAAGAGCTAAGATTGATGGAGATATGTTTGAATTAGATGATGAAATCAATCTAGATAAAAACATTAAACATAACATAAGTATTGTAATTGATAGAATAATAGTTAAAGAAGAAAATAAATCTAGAATATTTGAATCAGTAGATCTTTGCCTTAAAAAAGCGCAAGGTAAGGTCGTTATCTATAATTTAGATAAAGATGAAGAAGTAATGCTAAATAGTAATTATACATGTAAATATTGTGGTTATTCTATACCTAGCTTAGAACCATCAATGTTTAGTTTTAACTCACCTCTTGGTGCTTGTCCTGATTGTTCAGGCTTAGGCTTTAAACAAAGAATAAGTGAAGATTTATGCCTAGATAGAGATAAATCTATTAATGAAGGAGCAATCATTCCAATTAAGAATCAAGAAGAAACAAATATTCAAAAAAACGAACTTAAAACAGTATGTAAGTTCTATGATATTAATATGGATATTCCATTTAATAAAATACCTAGAGAGAAACAAGAATATATCTTGTATGGTAGTAAAGACATCATAGATTTTAATATAGTTTCATCTAGTGGTAGGGTTAATAAAACATCAAAATTCTTTGAAGGTATATTAACTAACTTAGAGAGAAGATTCTTTGAAACTACATCTGAATGGATTAAAGAATGGTTAGAAAAGTTTGTCATAGAAACTACTTGTCCATCGTGTCACGGTATGCGTTTAAAAGAAGCTATGCTTAATGTATTTATTAACAATAAGAATATTTATGATTTAACCGCAATGCCTATAGATGAGTTATATGATTTTCTTTATAGTCTAGAACTTGATGAAGAGAAAAAACAAATAGCTTCCTTACTTCTTCAAGAAATTAAATCAAGATTAAGTTTCTTAAAGGATGTAGGATTAAAATATTTAACATTATCAAGAACAGCAGGTTCTTTATCAGGTGGTGAAGCTCAAAGAATTAGACTTGCTACTCAAATAGGTTCACCTCTAACAGGTATTTTATACGTACTTGATGAACCATCAATAGGCTTACACCAACGTGATAATGATATGCTTATAACATCACTAGAAAAAATGAGGGACTTAGGTAATACATTAATAGTTGTAGAACATGATGATGAAATCATGAGAAGAAGTGACTACATTGTTGATGTTGGACCTTACGCAGGTATTCATGGTGGCGAAATTGTGGCATGTGGTACTCCAGAAGAAGTAATGGAAAACCCTAATAGTATTACAGGTAAATTCTTAAAAGGAATTGAAAAAATAGATGTACCTAAAGAAAGAAGAAAGGGTAGTGGAAAATATTTAGAAGTTATTGGAGCTTCCTGCAATAACTTAAAAAATATTGATGTAAAATTTCCACTTAATACTTTTATTTGTGTTACTGGTGTATCAGGTTCTGGTAAATCTAGCTTAGTAAATGAAGTACTTATGAAAAACATAAGTAATAAATTATATAAAGTTAAAACAGATGCCGGTAAATGCAAAGAAATTAAAGGTATAGAAAATATTGAAAAGATTGTTGAAATATCGCAAGATCCAATAGGAAGAAGTCCAAGAAGTAATCCTGCAACATATACTCAAGTATTTGATGATATAAGAGATTTATTTAGTCAAACTAATGACGCTAAAATGAGAGGATTTGATAAAGGAAGATTCTCATTTAACGTTAAAGGAGGAAGATGTGAATCTTGTTGGGGAGATGGAGTAAAGCGCATAAGTATGCAATTTTTACCTGATGTATATGTTCCATGTAATGTATGTGGGGGTAAAAGATATAATAGTGAAACATTAGAAATTAAGTTTAAAGGTAAAAACATTTCTGATGTCTTAGATATGACTATTGATGAAGCTTATGATTTATTTATCAATCAACCTAAAATAAAAGCAAAACTACAAACTCTAAAAGAGGTTGGTTTAGGTTATATGAAGCTAGGTCAACCAGCTCCAACACTATCAGGTGGTGAAGCACAAAGAGTAAAGCTTGCTAGTGAGCTACAAAAAAGAATCACAGGTAAAACTTTATACATCCTAGATGAACCTACTACAGGCTTACATGCTTATGATGTAAGAAAGATTATAGAAGTATTACAAAAGATAGTAGATGCAGGTGGTAGTGTTATAGTTATTGAACATAACCTAGATATGATAAAATGTGCTGATTATATTATTGATTTAGGTCCTGAAGGTGGTAATGGTGGCGGTAAAGTGATAGCTACTGGTACACCTGAAGAAATAGTAAAAGTAAAGAAGAGTTTCACAGGGCAATATTTAAAGAAGGTTTTATAACGGATACGGAATTAATAATTAAACCATATAATAGTACTTATACAAATACTATTTTAAGCTGGACTAATAATGAAGAATCATTTTATAGATGGAGCGCAGGAGTACTAGGTACTTATCCTATAGATAGTATTAAATTTAACGAAAGGATAAAAGAATTAAAAAGCTCTAAATTATTTTATCCTTATGTTGTTAAATTAAATAATGAGGCTATAGGCTTCTTTACATTAAGATATAGAGAAGAAATAGTTAATGATTTAACTATAGGATTTGTTATATTAGATCCAAACAAAAGAGGATTAGGTTATGGCAAGAAAATGCTAGATTTAGCCATTAACCTTGCTTTTAGTAAATATAAAGCTGATAATGTTAATTTAAGAGTATTTAAGGAAAACACAGAAGCTTATAATTGCTATAAGAAATGTGGTTTAAAAGAAAATGGCATTTATGATACATATGATATTTTAGGTAATAAATGGGATGTAGTAGAACTTGAAATGAAAAATAATTTATAGGGAATTAATTTTTAATTCCCTTTTTTTATTTGTATTAAAAAACAATTGGTGTATAATAATAGTGTATTTTTTAAAGGAGAGATATATATGAAAAATATGAGAAAAGCACTTTTTGTTGGAGCTATTCTAGCTAGTTTATCTTTATTTGGTTGTAGTAAAAAAACAAGTAAAGATAATACAACAACAAAGCCTACTGAAACTGAAAAAACTACAACTACAGCTGCCCCAGTTAAAGTCGCAATGGTTGATTTTGATTCAAATGGAGGAAGCAATGTTAATAGTCAAATGGCAATAGTTGGACAGCTTATTCCTAAACCAACAGATCCAGAGAGAAAAGGACATACTTTTAATGGATGGTATAACGGAGAAGAATTATGGGATTTTGATAAAAATAAATTAGAAGCAGAAGGAAATTTTACTCTAAAAGCTAAATGGACAGTTAATAGTTATACTCTTACATTAAGTAAAAACATAGAAGAAGCTGGCACTATACAAGGAGGAGGAACTATTGAATATAATTCATATGCTACAGTCTCAGCAAAAACAAACGAAGGTTATACATTTAACGGATGGTTTGAGGGCGATGAACTAGCAATTTGGTACGATAAACTTACGTTCCTTATGCCTGCAAGGGATTTAAATTATACTGCACGTTGGTCTTTAAACAAATATACAATAACACTTGATAATGAAGCTGAAGGTGTAACAATTACAGGTGTAAATAGTGGAAGTGAATATGATTATAAAAGTGAAATCACTTTAACAGCTTCAAATATTCCTTCAGGATATACTTTAATATGGAGCAGAAGTGATGGTGTAATCGAATTCGGAGATACATACACATTCAATGTTCCTTTATATGATGTAACAATTACTGCTACTGCTAGACCTTTTGTAAAAGAAGGAAATAAGATATACTTTGGTACATATCCACAAACTTTAGTAACTGATAATACTTTAATAAATGGATTAAATACTCTTGCTGGAACAAAACCAACATCAACAGATAAGTATAATTGGACTGATTATAATTACTATATTGAAGGAAATGTAGCAAGCTATATGTTCTATCAAGATATAGATTATGATGATGACGGAACTTATGATTATAGAGGAGTATATTTCACTCAATATAGGCCAGCTTGGATTTCAGATCCTTCGACAGAAGATAATTCATATCAAGATAATAATGGCTATACGACTAATACAATTTATTGGTTCAGTTATGATCCAATTGAATGGGATATATTAACTGTATCAAGTGGTAAGGCATTACTTTTAGCTAATCTAATACTAGATAGTCAAGATTATTATTCATCTAATTCAAATAGTTCAATTAGTCATAATGGTGGAACAGGGTATGTTAATAATTATGAATTATCTAATATAAGAAAATGGCTAAACAACGACTTTTATAATACTGCATTTAATGATTTACAAAAAGCTGTAATTGTAGAAACTACAGTAGATAATAGCGCTGCTTCAACAGAAGAAACAGCAAGTAAATATGCATGCAATAACACACAAGATAAGATATTCTTATTATCTTATAGTGATTTGACAAATAGTAGTTATGGACTAGACTCAAATATTGCAAGACAAACCAAGGGAACTGATTACGCAAAAGCTCAAGGTTTACAAGTTTACGCTAGTTATTATGGAAACAGTTGTTGGTGGTTGCGTTCACCTCACGATACTGTTAACGGCGCTTTTTGTATCTATTACGATGGCGTTTTCAAAGGAAACATAATCTTCATCACACAACGCGGCGTCCGTCCGGCTTTTTGGATAAAATTATAAAATAAGGGCTAATCCCTTATTTTTTATTATCCCTTTTACATTCACACGGTTGTGTGTTATAATACTTTTGATTAGGGGTAATACTATGAGCAAGAAAAAAGAAAAAGATGAAGAAAAAAAAGAAGAACAAGAAAAAGATTTAGAAGATATTGAAAACTTACTTGATGATATCGTTAATGGAGAAAAAAGCGAAGCTAGCTTAGAAGAATTTATAAGTGGACTAGATAAAAAGATCAAAAAGAAAAACAATAATAACTCTATTGCTTATATTTTTGGTTTAATTGTTCATAAAAATATATTCATTCATTTACTTCTAACATTAGTATTAAACTTTGCCTTAATGTTTGCTCTACAAGGATTCTTTAAATTTGTTCAATATGATAAATTTTATATTTTTGCCTTATCAATTTTAATATTTACAGTTGTAGAATTTATCTTTAAAGTCATCTTTATAAGATTTTTCTTAAAGATAATTCTAACAACGTTTGGATTATTCTTTTTGGTATTACAAATCTTGTATGTAGAATTAATGTTTTATTTTCTACCAGGATATGGATTTGAAAATCAAATTAATTTAGTAGTATTTGTATTCTTGTTTGCCTTATGTAGATATGTTCTAACAAGAGTATCACATAGATATTTTGCTAGATTTAAGAAGGAGTGAGACAGATGAAATTAGTATTTGAACCTGGGGCATACTTAGCCTGTGGAATTTCTATAGGTAATCTAGTTATTAGATTTTATGCACTATGTATTTTATTTGGTATGATTTTAGCAGTCATTATATCTCTTAGAGAAAGTAAAAAGCTTGGAATTAATCCTGATGATATCTTTAATGGTGGAATAATAGGTATTGTTCTTGGCGTAATAGGAGCTAGAATATATTATGTTATTTTTGCATTGAATGAATTTAGTAGTCCAGCAGAATGGTTTGCTATATGGAATGGTGGACTTGCTATACATGGTGGTATAATTGTAGCCTTTGTATTTGCTATAATATGGTGTAAGAGAAAAAAGATTAATCTTTTAGCTGTATTTGATATGATAGCTGTAGGCTTATTAATAGGTCAAATATGCGGTAGATGGGGCAATTTCTTCAACCAAGAAGCACATGGTGGAGAAACTACAAGAGCCTTCTTAGAATCTCTTAGATTACCAACATTTATTGTTAATCAAATGGAAATAGGTGGAACATATTACCATCCAACATTCTTATATGAATCATTATGGAATTTAATTGCTTTAATAGTTATATTAATTATTAGAAGAACAAGAACAATTCGTTTAGGCGATATAACTGGTATATATTTAATATGGTATGGTATTGGTAGATTCTTTATTGAAGGAATGCGTACAGATTCACTTATGATTGGTTCAATCAAACAAAATCAATTAATTTCAATAATATTAATAGTAGTTGGTATAGTTTATCTAATATTTAAATATGTTAAGATTAAACCAGGTTATTATAAAGATTATATTTTAGAAGAAGCTGATCCTACTATTAGTAAGGACATTATAAAGAAATTAAATGAACCTAAGAAAAAGAGTTTTATTGATAAATTATTTAATAATAATAAACCTACTACTAAACAAAAAGTAAAAGTAGAAAAAAAGGAAGAAATAATAGAAGAAGAAAAAACAGAAGAAGTTATAGAAGTACCAGAAGAACTAGATCAAAATGCTCCATTTAGAAAATCAAAATATATTGTTGATGACGATGATGAAGAATAAGGAGAATGATTTATGTCTTTTGCTAGCGATGTTAAAACAGAATTAACAAAAATTAAAAATGATGATTGCTGCAAAAAGGCTTTATTATCTGCTTTATTGCAGTTATCAGGAGAAGTTAGTTTAAATATAAGTGGAGCACATGTAACACTAAAAACAATGAATAATTCTATAGCTAGATTATTCATATCATTGATTAAAGATTTATATGACTTACCTATTAATATAATAATGAGTAAGCATAATTTAACTAAAAATGATGTATTTAATGTAGTTGTTGATGATGCTAAAGAAATTGTAACTGACTTACAATTACTTAATAAAGATTATCAACATTATACAAAATACACAAAAAACGATTGTTGTAAAAAAGCATATATTAGAGGTGCTTTCTTAGCTAATGGTTCAGTTAATGATCCAAAGAAGAGTTATCATTTAGAAATTAAATGTAGAAATGAAGAATTAGCTATATTTATTCAAATGCTACTTAATGGTAATAGATTAAATGCTAGAATATCTAAAAGAAGAGATGAACTAATTGTCTATATAAAAGAAGCTCAAGCTATAGCTGATTTCTTATATATAGTTGGAGCTAGTAAAGCATATTTTGCTTTTGAAGATATTAGAGTAAATAAAGATATATCTAATTTAGTTAATAGAAAAAATAACTGCGAAATAGCTAATGAAGTAAAAGCTATTAACGCAGCTAAGCAACAATTAGAAGATATAAAAATATTAGAAAATAGTGAAGATGTTGATCAAAAATTAGTAGAAGTAATGGATTTAAGGAAAAACAATCCAACAGCTACGCTAGTTGAATTGTTAGAAATCTATAAAAAAGAGTACAATAAAGAAATCACTAAATCATGTTTAAATCATAGATTTAGAAGAATTCACGAATTGGCATCTGATCCTGAAGAGAAGAAATAATTAAAGTCTACTTTTAAAGCCTTTCTTATATTGTTAAGGGTTTTAATTGTTAGACTTTTTTTACCCTGTTCAATCATAGATATATAAGATCTATTTAATTTGGCTTCTGTCGCAAATTTTTCTTGAGAGAATCCTAACTCTTTTCTTCTTTTTCTAATTTTCTTTCCTACTAATACATCTATATTCATAAGTAATCACCTTAGATTAATAATATCATATTTTATTTTTCTTGAAAATATTAATTATATAATATATAATAAATATAGTGTTTTAAAGGAGTGGTTAAATTGGCACGTATAATTAACCAAAATAAAGACGTAATAGTAATTTCAAAAGAAGATGAAAATAAAGCAACCGTAAGTAAAACATCTTTATTTGTTGGTATAGCTCTTGCTTTAGTAGCTGTAGCTGTATTAATTATATTAATCGTCTTTTTAACAAAGAAGGATTCAAATAATAATAATACTGTAAAAACACCTTTACTACAATATGTTGATAACTATAAAGGTAGTTCAAAGGGTGGAAATAAAATTCAACTTCTTCAAGGCGGAGATGTTAAATACATTCTAGAAGACTATAAAGGTGAATGTTATATTTTAATATATGATGTTGAATGGATGAGTAAATATGATAAGAAATCAAATGCTTATAAATCATTTGAAATAGTTGATTCATATCTAACTGGTTCAAAGAGAAGCGATGGAAAAGATCCTATTAAAGATCCATTACTACCAGCAATTGAAAATTGTGGTAAGGATGTAAGATTCTTTGTTGTAGATTTTAACTCTATTGAAAAAAGAGAACAAGATCTTCAAAAAGATCCAGTATATTTTACAATGAGTAATGGTACAACATTCTCTAATTTAAAAGCACCAATGTTCTTCCATTATGATAATAGTAAAACATATGATTCAATGTATGATAAAGATAATGGCTTATTCTTAGCTGATGGATCTGTAGATAAAGATGGAAAAGCAAATTATACTCCAGCATACTGGGGAAGCATTATAATTGGTCAAGTAAATTACATTAATAAATTAGATAACGAAGAATAAAAAAGGGGCAATTCCCCTTTTTCTTGCTAATATAGGAGGTTTATTATGGAAGAAAAAGAATTAGAAATTAAGACTGAAGAGTACTTTAATGATGACTTAAAAAAGGAAGTAGCAATAAATTTAGGTATAAAGATTGAACAAGTTAATACTGTTCTATCTATGCTTAAAGAAGGTAATACAGTTCCTTTTATCGCTAGATATAGAAAAGAACAAACAGGGGCTTTAGATGAAAATCAAATTAGAGAAATCCAAACTCAATATGAATATGGTCTAGCTTTACTTAAGAGAAAAGAACAAGTTATTCGTTTAATTGATGAAAAAGGAATGTTAACTGATGAATTAAAAGAAAAGATTGAAAAGAGTCAAAAGCTTGTTGAAGTAGAAGATTTATATCGTCCATATAAGGAAAAGAAAAAGACAAAAGCAACTGAAGCTATTGCTTTAGGCTTAGAGCCTCTAGCAAAAGAATTACTTGCTTTTCCTACAAAAGGTTCACTTGAAAATATTGTTAATAAATATGTTAACGAAGAAAAGAATATTACATTTGATAGTGCTATTCAAGGAGCTAAATACATTATTGCTGAAATGATTAGTGATAATGCTAATTATAGAAAATCTATTAGAACAGAATGCTATAGAACAGGTAAAATTATCACAAAGAAAAAGAAGAAAGCAGATGATCCTACTTTCCAAATGTATTATGATTATACATTAGAAGTTAAAAAGCTAAAAAGCCATAACATTTTAGCTATTAACCGTGGAGAAGATAAAGATGTTCTATCAGTATCTATTGAAATAGATAATGATAAAACAATAAATTATCTAAATTCTAAAGTTATTAAAAATGAAGAATCTTTTGCAACACCTATTGTAAAAGATGCTATTGTTGATTCTTTTAATAGATTAATCTTCCCTTCAATTGAAAGAGAAGTTAGAAGTGAATTAACTGATAATGCTGAAGACAAAGCTATTGAAGTATTCTCAGTTAATCTAAGAAACTTATTACTTCAACCACCTATGAAAGGTAAAATGGTTTTAGGAGTAGACCCAGCATTTAGAACTGGTTGTAAGATTGCTGTAGTAGATAAAGTAGGTAAAGTATTAGCTAAAACAGTAATTTATCAAAACCAAAAATTTGAAGGAGAAAAAGTTCCTCAAGAAAGAATTCTTGATGCTAGAAAGAAAGTAACTGATTTTATCATAAAATATGATATTGAATTAATTGCTATTGGTAATGGTACAGCTTCTCGTGAAACAGAAGAATTCATTCAAGATATTTTAAGAAACTTAAATGGTAGAAGAGTATTCTATGCTATCGTTAATGAAGCAGGAGCATCCGTTTATTCAGCAAGCGCTCTAGCACAAGAAGAATTCCCTACATATAGCGTAGAAGAGCGTAGTGCTGTATCAATTGCACGTAGACTACAAGACCCTCTATCAGAATTAGTTAAAATAGATCCAAAGAGTATAGGGGTAGGACAATACCAACATGATGTTACTCAAAGTAAATTAAGTGATTCACTAGATTTCGTAGTATCTACAGCAGTTAACCAAGTAGGTGTTAATATCAATACAGCAAGTAAGTCATTACTTGGTTATGTGTCAGGTATTAATAAAGGTATTGCCGAAAACATTGTAAAATATAGAGAAGAAAATGGTGAATTTAAGAATAGGGAACAAATTAAAAATGTTCCAAAGCTTGGACCTAAAGCTTTCGAACAAGCTGTAGGTTTCTTAAGACTTCCTGAATCTACTGAAGTATTAGATTCTACTTCAATCCACCCTGAAAGCTATAAACTAGCAAAGCAATTAATTAAAGAATTAGGCATTGAAAAGCTAGGCACTGAAGATACTAAGAAAATAGTAGAAAAAGCCGATATTGAGGCTTTAATCGCTAAATACGGTAAAGAAAATGAATATACAATTAAAGATATTCTAGATGCGTTTATTGCTCCTCAAAGAGACCCTCGTGATGAGCTAGATAAACCACTACTAAGATGTGAAGCTTTAAGAATAGAAGACTTAAAAATAGGTCAAGAGCTACAAGGTGTAGTTAGAAACGTAGTAGACTTTGGTGTATTTGTTGATTGTGGTGTACATGAAGATGGTTTAGTACATATATCTAAAATATCTAAAAACTACATAAAGCATCCTTCAGAAGTATTAAGTGTAGGAGATGTAGTTAAGGTTTGGGTACTTGATGTAGACTTAGTTAGACATAAAGTAAGTTTAACTATGTTACATGATTAATCTTGACTTTATAAACATTTTGTTATATTATTAAATAGCGAGCACAAAAGTGCTCACCCTTGGAGTAGTACTCAAGAGGCTGAAGAGGCGCCCCTGCTAAGGGTGTAGACGGGTTTCCGTGCGAGGGTTCAAATCCCTCCTACTCCGCCACTATTGTATTTAACGGCTAGTATTAGCCGTTTTTTTGTTGTGTTAGGGGATTGACTATTCTATATGGCTTTTAATTTGAACATAAAAAGGTCATAGATTTTCCATGACCTATTTATTATGCAAGTGATTTATAAAATGGATAAAATCATTTTACTAATGTTGAACTTATAATGTCTACTTCATCACCCAACTTTTTTTTGTAAGCTAGACAACTCTCACACATTTTGTATTTTTTATTTCCAATCATTACAACAAATTTATTCTCTCCTTTTATTTGCTTAAGGCATATATCACATTGATTTATGGATGTATCCTGAGAAACAATTGGGCCGCTATTCTTGTTTTGAGATGGTTGATATCCTCTAGATGCCATTATTTTTCTAAAGCTGGATCCACTGTTTGTTTGGGCTTTTGGCTTTTCTGTTTTTGTTGGCTCTTTAGTTTTGTTTAATAAAGATTGTGTTTCCTCACACACCTTTAAATATGTTCCTAATATGCTATATGTGTCGTTATAACTCGTTTGAAGATAATACTTTTTATCTTCATCAGAAAGATAACTTAAACTATCAATTGGGAGATTAATCGATTTTTGTAGTATAAAATGTACACTTGATTGAATTTTATAACATGTTTTAACTTCAAATTCATGCTTAGATAAAATGGAAATAATGTCGCCACGGCAAATTATAAAATCTTTGTTAGCATCTCCTGATTCTATTAATAATTCAAACAAAGATGTTGGCAAGTATATAAAATAAGCCCTATATAGATCTCCTAGATGAGAAGGAATTTCACTATATTCAATGACCAATTCGATTGATTGATAAAAAAACATATAAATCGCCTCCTTTATCTTTTTTATATCATATGATTAAAAAAAATAAAAGGGTTAAATAGGATAATTGATTTCGAATGTATGTAGAATATCAACATTTGTTTAAACATTTGTTACAAATTTTACATAAATTGTTTAATCATAGTTTTTCCTACGAAATAAAACAATTTATTGAGTAAAAAGAAGAGAATAAATTATAAACAAAACCGTCTTATTGTGTTATAATGGAATAGGGTGTAAAAGAAAGATATAAAAAAGGGGGATTCTTATTATGCCAGAAACAATTATTATAGCAATAATAAGCGCTGGACTAGGTGCATTGGTTTCTTTTGTTGGATCCATTATATTCAAATTAATAGAGATTCGTTCAAACAGAAAAGACAAGATTGAAGAAAGAAAAAACAATAATGAAGACAAGTATATAGAAAAAAAATGTGAAGCTTATAGCAAAGCACTTAATTATTTGATTTATTTGAAAAAAACATTCAGAATTTCAAAAGAAGAAATGGTAAATAATCAAGAGACTAGAGAAATGGTAAATGAAGCTTATTCAGAAGTAAAAAACAGTTCTGCTGCAATAAGATTGTATGCGTCTGATGATGTTTTTAATTTTTATGAATCGCTTGTTGATAAATATCATCCATTTTCTTTTACTAACAAACAAGAAAAATTGTCAGAAGAATCAATTAAATCTTTTGACCATTATATTGCTACTTTAAGTAGAATAATGAGAAAAGATTTAGGGTACAAAGATATCGATTGCGACACAGAAGATTTAATTGTCTGTCCAAAATGCAAAAATAAACATCCTATTTATCAACCTTGCAAAGAATGTAAATTGAGCATTTTTGAATATTTAAATTACGATACTAATTCTTATGAAGAAAATAATAACAAATAACGACTAATGGTAGTCGTTTTTTATTTTATATTGATGTTAGATCTGTAATGAATTATATTTTTATGATAAAATTAATACGTGATAGAATAAAAGAGGAATGTCGATATGAAAACAATTGAAGTCAGTGCAGCAATTATAATTAAAGATAATAAAATATTTGTCACTAGAAGAGGATATGGCGAATTTAAAGACATGTGGGAATTTCCTGGTGGTAAATTAGAATCTGGTGAAACAGGAGAAATGGCTATAATTCGAGAAATAAAAGAAGAATTAGATGCTGATATCATAATAGATAAGTATTTATGCACTATTGATTATGATTATGAAAAATTCCATTTAACTATGCATAATTATATTTGCCACTTAGCTAATGATCATATTATTTTAAAAGAACATGAAGATGCTAAATTTGTTTCAATTGATGAACTTGATAAAGTAGATTTTTTACCTGCAGATATATTAGTTGTTAAAGAACTTAAAAAGACGTTGTAAGAGGTATTTTTATGAGCGATACATTAAGAAAGGGAATAGAACATGGATTTATAGATTCAAAAACTGAAGCATGTATTGATTATATTCCTAGGCTATTAACTAACGAACCAGAAAAAGGAAATAAAGTCTTATTTGAAGTAACAAAAGAATTGTCTAACTGTATTGAGTTTAGATTATGTGTTGCTTTTTTGACTATGTCTGGAATTCAAGTCTTAATTAATACACTTAATAACTTAAGAGATAGAGGAATTAAAGGCATTATTATTGTATCAAAATATCAAAATTTTACAGAGCCAAATGCTCTTAGAAAACTATTAGAATACGATAATATTGATTTAAGAATTGCAGCGAAAGATAATTATAATTTGCATTCAAAGGGCTACATTTTTAAACGTTCAAATGACGAATATTCAATAATTGTAGGAAGTAGTAATATTACTCAAAACGCATTATGCTCAAACAAAGAATGGAATGTGAAGTTGAATTCATTAAAAGATGGAGAATACACTAAATTAGTCTTAGATGAATTTAATGAAGTTTACAACGATTCAATGGCTGTAACTAAAGTATGGGTAGACGAGTATGAAAAAGTGTATAATTCGATTAAAAAATCGATCAAAATTGATGATTCTGTTATTATATCATCAGAAATAAAGCCTAATAGTATGCAAGTAGCAGCGCTAGAGGAACTAGAAAACTTAAGAAAAAGTGGAAATGATAGAGCTTTAGTTATTTCTAGTACTGGAACAGGAAAGACAATTTTATGTGCATTAGATGTAAAGCAATACAAGCCTAAAAAGATGCTTTTTGTAATCCATAGAGAAAACATTTGTCATGCAGCTTTAAGAACTTTTAAAAGAGTTTTAGGTAATGATATTAAAGCATGTGTATTAGGCGGAGGAAATGCTGGAGATATTACAAATGCAAATTATGTTTTTGCTATGGTTCAAACAATTTCAAAAGATAATTATTTAGAAATGTTTGATAAAGAAGAATTTGACTATATTGTTTTTGATGAGGCACATCATCTAGGTGCTCCAGGAACTAAAAAAGTATTTGATTATTTTAAACCTAAATTTGTTTTAGGCATGACAGCTACTCCAGAAAGAATGGATAATTTTGATATATTTAAATTATTTAATTATAACATTGCATGTGAAATAAGATTAAATGATGCAATGAAATATGATCTGATTTGCCCTTTCCATTATTATGGAGTTACAGATATTACAGTAAACGGTGAAATGATTAAAGATGACGAAGATTTCTCAAACCTAACTAATGAGGAGAGAGTAAAACATATTTTAAAAAAGATAGAAGAATATGGCTATTCAGGAGATAAAGTTAAAGGCTTAGTTTTTGTTTCAAGAGTTGAAGAAGCAAAATTTTTGAGTGATGAATTTAATAAAGCAGGATATAAGACTATTGCTTTAAGTGGAGCAGATAATGAAGCAACTCGAGAAAGGGCAATTAATTTGTTAGAGTCTGATGATCCAAAAGAATACTTAGATTATATATTTACAGTTGATATCTTTAATGAAGGTATAGATATTCAAAAAGTTAATCAAGTTGTTATGCTTAGACCAACTGAATCAGCAATTGTATTTGTTCAACAGTTAGGAAGAGGACTAAGAAAAAATGAAGACAAAGAATATCTAATTGTTATAGATTTTATAGGTAATTACGATAATAACTTCTTAATTCCAATAGCTTTATCTGGCGATAGATCTTACAATAAAGATAATATTAGAAAGTTCATAAAAGAGGGCAACAAAACCATTTATGGGGCTTCAACGATCGAATTTGAAAAGATTGTTGAAGATAAAATATTCGAAAAGCTTGATAAAGCAAACCTAAGTGATGCAAGAATTATAAAACAATCCTACTTTGGCTTAAAAAATAAGCTAGGAAGAATACCAGAGCTTGAAGATTTTGAAAAATATAATGCTATAGATGTTGTAAAAATATTTGACAAATATGGATCATATCATAACTTCTTGGTAAGATATGATGATGAATATATCAATAATTTAGATAAAAATGAAGAACTATATTTAGAGTTAGTATCATCTAAATATGGAAGTGCTAAAAAAGTATTTGAAGTGGAATTCTTAAAAACATTAATAAATAATCTTGAATACTGCTTTGAAGATATTTATTCAAAATTTATTCACGATATGAAGGAAAAGTATCCTAATGTTAAATATGATAAATTATTGAAAGATAATATCAAGAATCAAATGGATGGGGAATACTTTATAGCAAGTGAAAAAGAAAAGTATTCGTCTGCTAAGTTTATTTTTGAAGAAAAAGTTGATAAAAATTTCAAAAATTGTATTAATGATGACGATTTTAAATTACTTTTTGATAAAACTCTTAATTATATAATAGATAGGCATAATAGAGAGTATAGTAATTATTATTTAGACTCATTATTTGTTTTAAATAAAAAATACACATATGATGATGTGTTTAGAGTGTTAAATAGTCAAAAAAATTATGTTGCGACAAATGTCGGTGGATACATGTTTGAACCTGTTACAAATACAATTCCTGTCTTTATTAATTACGAAAAGTCTGATGACATTAACGATTCTATAAAATATCAGGATAAATTTATTGATAGAAATATGCTTTCTTGGATTTCAAAAAATAATAGAACGCTAAAATCAAATGATGTCCGAAAAATTATAGATGCTGAGGATAATAAAACAACAATCTATTTATTTGTTAGAAAAAATAAAGATGATAAAGAGTCAAAAGAATTCTATTTCTTAGGAAAAATGAACGTTATAGGAACGCCAAAAGAAATAAGAATGGCTTCAGGTGATAAAGCCGTTGAAATTACATATAAACTTCACGATTCTGTTAGAGAAGATTTATATGATTATATTGCAAGTAATGATTAAGTCGATACATTTGTATCGGCTTTTTCTTTTGTATTTATATAACTTGAGTTATAATTATTATAAGATAATCATATTTCAGGAGGTAACCATATGAAAAGTTTAGTAGCTTATTTTAGCGCATCAGGAGTAACAAAAAAAGCAGCTATTGATTTAGCTAAGGCTAAAGATGCTGATTTATTTGAAATAGAACCAGTTAATAAATATACTAGTGAAGATTTAGATTGGACTAATAAGAATTCTAGATCTACTATAGAAATGAAGAATAAATCTTTTAGACCAGAAATAGTAAAAAAAGATTTAAATATTGATTTATATGATACTATTTATGTAGGATTTCCTATTTGGTGGTATACTGCTCCTACTATTATTAATACATTCTTAGAAGCTTATCCATTTAAGAATAAGAAAATAGTATTATTTGCTACATCAGGAGGATCTAGATTATCTAATTCTCTAAAAGATTTAAAAGGATCAGTTGATCCAAGTAATGAAATAGTAGAAGGAAAGATATTAAATTATTATTCTACTGCAGAATTAAAGAGTCTATAATAAGCTGATGCAAAATCATCGGCTTTTTATTTTTTTAAAAAATTTTTTATTTTTTCTACCATTTTTGCGAAAAAAATCTATAATTATGATGTAGGATGAATAATCCTACCGCAGAAACCCGTAACTGCGACAACAAATATGGTATCCTTTGAACCGGGCTGTGGCACAGTGACTGTAAGTCGACTTGAAAAAGGTTAGTCGCATGTATGTCTGAGTTTATCTCATTTTTGCTATTATTATGGCAAGACCTTGATAGCGGGTTAATGCGGTGCGGGACACCTTTAATAGGTGCGCTATCAACTATTATTAATTATTCCTAACAGTTTATTCTTTTTTTCTAATATATTGTTAGGTAACACATAAATCTTTAGAATCCTCAACTAAAGATTAAATATTTTTTTCCTCTAATTAAAAAATACAAAAACTGATCAGAGTAATCTGATCTTTTTAATTATTAAAAAATATTTTAATATCTTTTGCTTTTTAAAAGATATAGTGTTAAAATTGTTAATACTAAAACAGAAGGAGTGATATTATGAAATTAAGAAGAATTATTTCTTTTATATTTTTATTTTTATTTATAATAATTCTTTCAGGATGTTTTAAAGATAATAAACCTAATGTTTATTTAAATAGTGAAGTTAAAGGACAGAACATTTTAAGTAATATTATTTTAAATTTTGATTCAAATAATAAAACTGTAAAAGTTAAATATAATACTTATGAATCAGAAGAATGTAAAATAACATTTAATAAAAGTAATAAAGTATTTATTCGTGAAACTAAAAATGAAATAGGTATTAAGAGTAAATATGAAAATGAATATTTCTATTATGAAATTAAATTAAATGATAATGATAAACAACAAATCATATCATTAATTAAAAATGATATAGAAGAAGAGACTAAAGATAAAATAGAAACTAATCAAGATGCGAATAATTTACATGGTTTTTCTATCACTGGAATTGGTTTATATATAGAACGTCATCTATATAATGGTAAAAAGAGTGATACTACAGATGATTTTTATATTCCATATATTAGTTTAGAAACAGGCTCTATGATTTATAATGGCGATTCTTCATATAAAATAATGTATGCATAAAAAGGAATGTGCAAAAAACGCACTTTCCTTTTTTTATTCTAATATTTTATCTTTAGTTAGGTTTTTGGTTTTAATAATCACAAATCTTTTTTTACCTATTTCGTTTATAGATGTTCCTATCATATAGACAACTTCATCTATTATGATAAATCTATCATGAATGATATCATTTTTAATAATTGATATATTATCTTGTAACTCTGTATTATTTAAATAAGAATTAGAAGAAGTAATAATAGTAATATTAACTTTTATATCTGTTAACATGGATATTAAGAATTTATCAGCATATGGATCAATTATTGTTATTTCTTTTTTAGCTAGAAAGAAGAGCTTCCTAATAAATATATATGCATCAACTATTTCTCCTTCATATAATAGTTTTTCATTTTCTTGATATATTGTTTCTTCTATATCATGAATTTTAGTTTGTATTTCATTTAATTTGTTTTCTATTTGTAAGACACTATTATGACAAACTATACATCTATCTTCATTTATAGAATATCCATTTAATAGATATTGTTTTAATACTTGGGTTGCCCATTTTCTAAATATAATTCCTTTTTTACTATTTATTCTGTATCCTAAAGATATAATCATATCTAAGTTATACATATTAACAGTTCTAGTAACTTTACGATTGTTTTCAATTTGAACTTGCAAAATTTCTTTGCATGTTGCCCTTGCTTCAAGTTCGTTTTCTGCATATATATTATTAATGTGATACTCAATATTTTGCCTTGTTGTGCTATACAATATAGTAATTTGATCCTTAGTTAACCATACAGTATCTTCATCTGGACTTACATTTACATCAAGAGAAATTCCGTTATGCTCGAAAACAATTAATGGCGCAGCATAGGCTTTTTTAGCCTTTATATTATTTATTATTTCTAAAGCCCATTTTTGAAAAAGAATACAACGTCTTGAATTTACTCTATATCCTACGGAAATAATCATATCTAGATTATAGTATTTTATTTTTCTTTTTATAATTCTATTACCTTCACGTTGAACCTGTTCCAAAATGGAACAAGTTGATCCTTCTAATTCCCCGTCGCTTAATATGTTAGAAATATGTTTTACTATAGCTGGTCGATTCACATCAAATAGCAACGCCATATCTTCTGGACGAAGCCACATAGTTTCATCGTTAGGACTAACGGTTACATCTAAACTAAAATCTCCATCATTAAATTTAATTAATTCATATTTTTTTTCTTCCATAATATTATCCTCCTAATTATTATCTTATTTTTAATTTACATTTTTTCAGTTTGAACTTGCAAAATTTCTTTGCATGTTGCCTTTGCTTCAAGTTCATTTTCTAAATAGAACACCACGATTAGATTTTACACGATAACCAACGGAAATGATAACGCCTAAGTTGTAAAGTTATAGGCTTAGTGATTATTGAAGATAATTCGGTTTTTCCGAATTTTCTACTTACTTTTAACTCTTTTAATTATTCATTTAGTGCATTATTAATGTGTTCATTAATAGTTGAAATTGATTTTTTTTGTAACTTTTCTGTTTCCTTCTATTTGAACTATCGAGGATTCCTCGGAAGTTCGATTTTCTTCTAACTCTTGTTCTTTATAAATATTTTTAATATGAAGAGAAATATTATCGATGAGTCAAACAAAGCAGCTATCTGTTTTTGGCTTATCCATAATGTGTCTTCTCTAGGTGATACTTTTACATCTAGACTAAAATCTCCATCATTAAATTTTATCAATTCATACTTTCTTTCTTCCATTTGAATTCTCCTTTTATTTCAATATATTATCTTTAGTTAAATAATTAGATTTAATAATTACAAATCTTTTTTTGCCTATTTCATTTATAGATGTGCCTATCATGTAAACAACTTCATCTATTATGATAAATCTATCATGAATGATATCATTTTTAATAATTGATATGTTTTTTTGTAGTTCTGTATTATTCAAGTATGAATTAGAAGAAGTAATAATTGTAATACATACTTTTATATCGCTTAACATAGATAATAAGAATCTATCAGCATAATAATCAATAATAGTTATTTCTTTTTTAGCTAGAAAGAAGAGTTTTCTAATAAAAGTATAGGCATCTAGTATTTCTCCTTCATATAAGAGTTTTTCGTTTTCTTGATATAATGTATCTTCAATTTCATGCACTTTGCTTTTTAATTGTTTGAGTTCGTTATTAAGTTCTAAAATGCTTGAACTGCATACAAGGCATCTTTCTTCATTGATTGCATAACCATTTAATAAATATTGTTTTAAAACCTGATTAGCCCAACGCCTAAATAGATTTCCTCTATTTGATTTAACTCGATATCCAACCGATAGAATGACATCAAGACTGTAAAATTCAACAGGTCTATCTGAATTTGCAATGTGCATTTTTTGCACGTTGCTTTTTTCACTACATTCTTTTTCTATAAATATATTCTTGATGTGTTTGGATATAACTGATCTATCTCTATTAAATAGCTGGCTTATTTGTTCTTTTGTAAGCCAAACAGTATCTTCGCTAGGACTAACATTAACATCTAAACTAAATTCCCCGTCATTAAATTTTATCAATTCATACTTTTTTTCTTCATTAATCATATATTTTCCTCCTATTTTTATAAAAAAAGAAAAGCCTTACTGCTTTTTGCAATAAGACTCGGTTTTTTTATTTTTTTGTTTGTTTTTTGTATCATAATACCACAACTCATTTCTAGTATAATTATACCATAATTAACAGTTTAATTCTATCTTTAGAAATTTTTTATTGCATTTATAAAAAAAACATATTATAATGAAATTACCACTAAATTCGATAAATAGGGCTATATCGCCCAGCGTTATAAAGGTGTAGTTATTAATGACTAAATAATTACACCTTTATTTTTTTAAACAATTTAAAAAAGTAAAAATATAAAGTATAATATTTTTAAGGAGGGGATATTTATGAGTAAGAAAATTGAATATTATGATCCAAAAACTGATAAGTTTCCTTATCCTATAGATACTTCTAGTCATTATTTAATCGTTAAAAAGAATAATGGATTAGAGTTTGATGAAAAATATCCATATATAGATAATTCTAAAAAGTTTAGATTTAAAAGATTTTGGGTTAGGTTTTTAATTGTATTATTAGTCTTTCTTTTAACTAAAATAAGAATGGGCTTAAAAGTTAAAGGAAAGAAAATCTTAAAAAGAAATAAAGCTTTAATTAAAAAAGGTGTAATAAGTGTATCTAACCACGTTCATATGTGGGATTATCTTGCTATTATGAGGACAGTTAGAAGATACAACTGGCCTAATGTTTTAGTATGGGCTACAAACATAAGAGGAGAACAATCCAAAAACATTAGGGCTGTAGGTGGTATACCTATTCCAGATAATAATTGTAAAGGTACTAAAAAATATATAGAAGAAGTTTGTAAAATACTAGATCAAGGCAAATGGTTACACATATACGCAGAAGGATCTATGTGGGAATATTATAAACCTATTAGACCTTTTAAAAGAGGAATATCTTATTTTTCAATTAAATGTGATAAACCAATTATTCCATTTGCTTTCTCCTATAGAAAGCCTAATTGGATAAGAAGAAAGATATTTAAACAAATTGCGTGCTTTAATCTAAATATAGGTGAACCTATATTTCCTAATAAAGCACTAGATAAAAAAGAAATGGAATTAGATCTAACAAGAAGATGCCATGAAGAAGTATGCAGATTAGCGGGTATAGATCCTAAAGATAATTTATATCCTAGTATCTATGATAATAATGAAAGAATAGATTATTATACTAAAGAATATGGTAAAAATTATAAAGGTTCAAGATAGGAAGTGTTTTATATGAAACGTATAATACCTAGTATTATTATTGTTTGTATAACTGCGTTATTAGGCGCTTTATTGATTATTAATGGAGCCGCAAAAAATGAGGCTTATGAGATTATTCCAACTAGGAGGTTTCCGGGTATGTTACTAAAAATAAATGGAACAAATGTTAATTTTGAATTATATGATAATGATACTGCAGATGCTTTTTATGATAAAGTTAAAGAAGCTGGTACTTTAACTTTAACATTAAAAGAAAATGGTGGATTTGAAAAGTACGGAAATCTAGGTTTTAGCCTTCCTACTAATGATGAGTCAATGACTTTAACTAGTGGTGAGCTTGCTATATACCAAGGAGATAAATTATGTTTATTCTATGGTTCTAATACTTATTCTTATTCTAAATTAGGAAGAATAAAATTAATGACAACTAATGAATTAAAAGAATTATTAGGCGAAGGAGATATAGAAGTAGAATTCAAACTAGAACCAACAATAATATTATATTAGAGGCGATAATATGAAATATGCATTAATAATTAGTATATTGTTAATAATATTAATAGGTGTATCTATATTTTTATCATTACTAATTAAGAAAAAAACAAAATTAAAAAAGAAAAGATATGTAATTCTATTTTCTACTATCTTTTCTTTGTTTTTAATTACTGTTTCTTTCTTTACTTATACATCAATTTATTATCATGCGAAAAAGGATGTAAAGAATTTTTTAATAAGTGATGAAAATGTTACTGTAAATAAAATAAGTAATGGTTACTTCTTTGATGGAAAAGGTAGTAATAAAGCGATTATTTTCTATCCAGGAGCAAAAGTAGAATATACAAGTTATGCACCTATGTTAAATGAATTAGCTAATAATGGAATAGATTGTTTCTTACTTAAAATGCCATTTAATTTAGCTTTCTTTGGAAGTAATGAAGCTAGTAAAATTATTAAGAATTATGATTATGATTCATACATTATGATGGGACACTCTTTAGGTGGTAGTATGGCTAGTGTTTATGCTAATAAAAATAAAGATAAAATTAGTGGCGTAATTTTACTAGCTTCTTATTCTACAAAGTCCTTAGATGATATGAAAGTTTTATCTATTTATGGATCGAATGATGGATGCTTAAATAAAAAAGCATATGAGAAGAATAAGAAAAACCTTCCTTCAGATTACAAAGAAGTTGTGATTGAAGGAGGAAATCATGCTGGGTTTGGCTTATATGGAAGCCAAAGAGGAGATAAAAAGGCAACAATAAGTTACGAAATGCAACAATTTATAGCAATAAATGCAATTATAGAATTCTTTAATAAATAATTCTATGTTATAATTTTATTGTAAATTTTTTATTTGGATGTGATATTTATGTTTAAAGCATTGCTAGATAAAATTAAAGAATCCGCGATGAGTGTACTTCCAGTAACACTAATTGTTTTAATTTTATCTTTTACTCCACTTGCTAGATTATCAGGCAAAGAACAATTAGTATTTGGTATTTGTGCCTTACTTCTAATTGTTGGAATAAGCTTATTTAGTTTAGGTGTAGATTTTTCTATGTCTGATATGGGAGAGCAAGTTGGTTCATCATTAGTTAAAACGAAAAAGATTTTAATAATCCTCATTGTAGCATTTATAATGGGTTTATTAATTACAATAGCAGAACCTGACCTTTCCGTTTTAGCTGGACAAATAAAAGGAGTATTTAATGGTAACCCTTGGATATTAATAATATCTATTGCTGTAGGTGTTGGTTTATTCTTATTACTTGCAGTGCTTAAGATGATCACAAAAACAAACTTAAGCATGATGTTATTATTCTTCTATATGGCAATGTTTGCTGTTACAGCATTATTAATACAAAGTGGAAATGCTAATTTCCTAGCCATTTCTTTTGATTCAGGTGGTGTAACAACAGGTCCTATTACAGTACCATTTATAATGGCTTTAGGTGTAGGTATAGCTGCAACAGTTGGTGGACGTGATTCTAAAGAAAATTCATTCGGTTTAATTGCTTTATGTAGTGTTGGTCCTATTCTTGTAGTATTACTTTTAGGTTTAACTATTAATAGTTCTAACTTAGGACCTGAAATTATAACTAATGAATTAGATTCATATAGTATTGCTGATAATGTAGTAGTTCATTTCTTTAGAAGTTTATTTGAAGAAGGAATGGGTGTTTTAATAGCTTTAGCATTAATAGTTGCCGTATTCTTAATTATAAACTTTATATTCATTAAATTACCTAAAATTAAATTAATGCGTATTGGTATTGGCCTATCAATTACTTTTGTTGGATTAGTAATATTCTTAACAGCTGCAAAAGTAGGATTCTTACCAATTGGTTTTAAATTAGGAGATTTAATGGCAAAGAATAAAGTAGCACTTGCTATATTCGGATTTGTACTAGGTATGGTTGTTGTACTTGCAGAACCTGCTGTACATGTCTTAACAAAACAAGTTGAAGAAGTAACAATTGGTGCTGTTAAGAAAAGAACAATGCTTATTGCTTTATGTATTGGTGTTGCTATTTCAATTATGCTTTCAATGCTTAGAATTATATTTAACTTCTCAATATTATATTATTTAATTCCTGGATATTTAATTTCTCTAGGATTATCATTCTTTGTACCATCAATTTATACTGGTATAGCATTTGACTCAGGTGGTGTTGCATCAGGACCACTTACATCAAGCTTTATATTACCATTTGCGATAGGTGCATGTATTAGTGTTAATGGTGTAGCATCAGAAAACTTACTAGGTACTGGCTTTGGAATAGTCGCAATGGTTGCTATGACACCACTTATTACAATTCAATTACTAGGCTTTAAGTCAGTAGTACAAAGAAAAGTAGTTGAAAAGCATAGACTTAAAACAATTATTAGTAGTGAAGATGAACAAATTATTAATTTTATGTAGGAGGTATTATGAGTAAGAAAAAGGAAATAGAAAAAGCCTTAACTAAGGACAAAACCGAAGGCTTACAAGCTCCAGTAAAATTAAAAATTTTAGTATCTATTATTAATAGAGAAAAGGTTGATTTCTATGTATCAAACCTTGAAGGTTTTGGAGCTAATGTACAAGAAATTATTTATGCAAGTGGTACAACACCTAGAAAAGATATCTTAGGTATTAAGGTAAGTGAAAAGGCTGTATTACTTTCTGTTGTTAGAGAAGATAGAGTTAAAGAAATATTAGCTGCTTATGAAGATAAATATTTCCAAACTAAAAATGGTAAAGGTATTGCTTTTACAGTTCCAGTTAAATCAATGATTGGAGTTATGTTATATCAATTCTTAGCAGGTATAGAAAGGGAGAAATAATATGGATAAAAAATATGAATTAGTAGTTTGTATTGTTAATAAAGGCTTCAATGAACAAGTAATGATAGTTGCCAAAAACTGTGGTGCTAAAGGTGGAACTGTTATCAATGCTAGAGGTACTTCAAAAGAAGATATTTCTAAAAGATTTGATTATGTAGTAACACCAGAAAAAGAAATAGTATTATTAGTTGTTTCTGAAGAAATAAAGGATGATTTACTTCATGCTTTATATAAAGAAGTAGGTTTCCAAACTCCTGGTCAAGGTATTGTTTTTACAATGCCTGTTGATGATACTGTTGGAATTGGTAAGAAGAGCGCTAAAAACGAAAAGGCTGAAGAAGTAAGCTTAGAAGAATACGCTAAAATGACTCAATCTAATAACGAAGAAAATAAAGAAGAAAAAGAGGGCGAATAACTCTCTTTATATTTATAGAGGTGATTGTTATGCTAGAACTTAAGTTAATCACAAAAGAAAACCTTGATTATGCTATACGAGTTCAAAACGAAATATTCCCAGAATATAATGGGAAAAACAATTACATATGCTCAATAGAAAACTCTTCACAAAGCCAATTTTTCCTTATTTTTAATAAGGATAAATGCGTTGGTGTAACAGGCATTTATTCTTATAAAAATGATAAAGATAATGCTTGGTTAGGATTCTTTGGAATAAAAGAAGAATTTAGAGAAAAAGGCTTTGGGGAAAAAGCATTAAAGCTTACGGAAGATTACGCTAAAAGCTTAGGTTATAAATATATGAGATTATTTACTGATAGAGTAGATAATGATCAAGCAATTAACTTCTATAAGAATTTAGGATATAGTTTTGAAGATTATAATTGTGATATGGAAGAGTTAAAAGATGAATTTGATGTAGTTATAGGTTCTAAATCATTAATAGATGAAGAAGTACCTTTATGGGATAATAAATTCATCAATTTAACTAAACAAACATATAAACAACAATATAAAGAAGAAATAGATATTTATAATGATACTGATTCAATAGAAGATGAAGAAATAAATGAATATTATAAAGAAGAAAAACTTAAAGGAAAAACTAATAAAAAATATAAATTAATAGCTAAAATGCTTGGACCAAATGATATTAGATATAGAGGACCTCTATCTTATAGACATTTAAGAATTATAGCATGGATAGCTTTAGCATTTTCTCAGTATTGTTTAGTATTATCTATTGGTCTATCTTATTTTGATAAGTCTCTAGCTTATCCTGGTTGGATATATAATACACTTGCGGCTATAGGACAGTTATCTATTCCTTTCTTCCTATTAGCTACATTCTCAATAATTCTATCTAGAAATAGAACGTATAAGTCTTTAGTTTTATTTTATGGGTTAGCTTATTTAGGCGTTGCACTAGCTATCATATTTATTTATGATAGATATATAGGTAGGGTAATCTTGGAGATTTCAGGAAGCTCATCTAGTGCAAAAAATGTCGTATTATCGCTATTTAATAAGAAAACAGACTTTAATGTTTTTGGCGATTTATTTATATTAACATTATTTAATTTCTTCTTAAATTATGAACTAAAAGAAGGAGTATCAGTTAGAAAAGTAGTATTATTTAGATGCTTAGCAGCATTACCTCTAACATTTGCTTTAGGTTCATATATAGTTTCTGTTTTAGGAAGATTTGAATTTATAGATTTACCATTTGAAGTATATCCATTCTTAGTAACAAAATCACCACTTATCTATTTAGTATTTATTTGTATGTCACTTTGGATTAAAAATAGAGAAAGAATATATGTTAAACTTGGTTCAACTAAGAAAGAATATAATACCTTCTTAAGAACTAATAAGAATTCACTTGCTTTCTCTATTCATGTATCTTTATTATTCTTACTTGTATCTTTATTAGATTTAGCATTTGCAATATATATTCCTGGTTCTAAATATTATAATTTTGGACAATGTGCAGGTTTGTTTATTGCGATACCATTTATTCTATTATTCTCATATAATAAAACTCATAAGGATAAGAATATGGATTTATTAATACCTTTTGTTGGTGTAATATTAATAATATTTGCTTATGCAGAAGCAATTTATGAAATTATAATGGCTGTTATTAGTCATTAAATATGGTATAATTAATTAGGAGGTAATGTTTATGGATAAATATGTTTGCGATTTATGTGGTTATGTCTATGATCCAGCTGTAGGAGACCCAGATAATGGAATTGCTCCTGGAACTAGTTTTGAAGATCTTCCAGAAGATTGGACTTGCCCATTATGTGGAGCAGATAAGGGATCTTTCTCAAAAGAATAAAACAATAAATGGCTAATATAAGCCGTTTTTTACGGAAGTGATAATATGAAAGTAAAAGATTTAGTATATATTGCGATATTCACATCTATTATATGTGTAATGTCATTAATATCTATTCCAACAACTGTACCTTTTACATTACAAACATTAGCAGTGTTTTTATGTATGTTTATGCTTAAACCTATTGATTCATTAATATCAGTATTATTATACATAGTAATAGGATTAATAGGTGTACCAGTTTTTGCAGGCTTTAAATCAGGTGTTGGTGTTCTTGCAGGACCTACAGGAGGATATATTTTAGGATTCATATTAATGACTTTAGTTCCTTTAATTATAAAAAAGAAAATCATAGCCGCAGTAGTTGGACTTTTTATCTGTTATTTATTTGGTTCTATTTGGTTCTTATTATTTAATCAATCAAATATAACAAGTTTATGGAAAGTATTAACTATATGTGTATTACCATTTATTATACCTGATGGTATAAAGATGGCTTTAGCATATATAGTATCTTTAAGATTAAAATTCCTAACAACAGATGATTCTAATAATAAAGATATAGATGAAAAGAAAAAGGAAGAGACAAAAGAGGAAATAGAAGAATAGAAGGCTTCTATTTCCCTTTTTAATGTTGACATTAAAAATGTATGTGTTATAATATAAGAGCGGTTTAAAAAAAATGGAGGTTTAGCTCAGTTGGGAGAGCATCTGCCTTACAAGCAGAGGGTCAGCGGTTCGAGCCCGTTAACCTCCACCATTTGGAGCGGTAGCGAAGAGGCTAAACGCGTCAGACTGTAAATCTGATCCCTACGGGTTCGGTGGTTCGAAACCACCCCGCTCCACCACTTAAATATTAGGCTTAATACGAGGGTATTAAGCTTTTTTATTTGTTTAGTGGTATAATAAAAATAACTAATATATTTATAAGGAGGTTTATCTATGAAACTTATAAAAAAAGTATTTGCTTTTATGGGCTTTCTATCAGTGGGTTTGTTTTTAACTGCATGTGATAGTAATAGTAAAACTAAACCAACAGATACAAAACCAACAGAAACTAGAGATACAGAAGATACAGATGTAACTCCATCATTTGATCCAGAATTAGCTATGACTAAATTTATCGATAACATTTTACTTTCTGACTATGTTATGGAAACTGATTCTTTAATCACTACAGTATCGACAGAGAATTATATTTATTTTGATTACGTAGGTGAAGGATTAAGAGATAGAGCAGATGTAAGTGTTAATGGTGAAGTATTTGAGTTATATATAGAAGATGGACAAATAACAAAAGATAATACATATTTCTATTGTTATGGTTCAGCACTTTTTGAAGTAAGTAAAAAATACAATGTTCTTGCGTCAATAATAGATGTTTTAAATGAAAACTATAATGGTAATCCATGGGATATGTTTACTAACATTCCTGATAAACCAGGTGAATTTACTTCAAATGATTATACTTTAAAAGCTCTTATGTTATTAGCTTCTAATAAAATGGCAGAATATGCAGAACTAATGGGTCCTGTCACATTAACTATTGATGACAATGATGCAAGTAAAGCTAAATTAACTGGTAAAGTAGAAACTACTCAATCAATTAATTTTGATGTTGAAATAGATATCACATTTGGAGAAGCAGAAAAAGAAACTATAATAACTAATTGGATGGAAGATCCTGTTTTACCAGATGCAAGAACTGAATGGAATAGCGAAGATATAGGAGCATTAACAGCAATATTCTATGCTCCATATGTAAAATATATTCCATTTATTGATGGCGCTAGTTATGCTTTATATGTTGATTACGATGGAATTATGAAAAATGACGTGTTCTTAGCATGTGATAAGCATGTAGATGAAATGGTATGGCTGAACTATGTTTGTGCACTTGCAAGTGAAGAATGGGGTTATGAAGAATATAATACTGATATTGAACTTGATCATGCTGAATACTACCGAAAATTAATAATGCCAGATGAACATTGTTATATATCTATTTATGTAGAATATAGCGAAGAAGAAGGATTAGTAGTACTTATGAAACAAGATTTTGATTATACTACATATAGTGATATAGAACATATTAATTATATGTTAGACGAACATGACTTAGTCGTTCTTCCAGAAGACGATAGTATTGTAAGCATTAATGCTGAAGATATTACTTATGAATATAGTGATTCAATTTTATATATCTTTGAATATGATTTAGTTTCATTCGTTTATATTGATTTTGCATCAAGAGAGGACGCAGAAGCTTACTTTGATAAATATAAGGATGAATTATTAAGTTCTGGATATTACTTATGTACTGGTGAATTTGGAATAGATAGTGAATATTATGTGACATTAGGAGAAGAAAAATCAGTTAGGTATTTATTTGACGATAACACTTTATGTCTAAAGTTTAAAGCAAATAAAAAATATAGTGAAAGTGATATAAATGAATCATTAACTGAAAATGGTTTTGCGACTTTTGATTTTACTAAAACACATTTCTACACATTAGCAAAGAGTTGTCTAAAGAATCAAAAATATCAAAAAGGTCATATTTATGATTATTACTTTGATGTTAGAATTACATTTAAAGAAACTAGTCAAATAGATGATTTATTAAATGACCTTGCTTTAAAGTTAGATGATTTAGGATTTGGAAGAGAAAATGTGGAAAATAATGCAGAACTTACTTATTACTATGATTCAGAAGATGGAATAAAAGAAGCTAAGTTAGAGGGAACAAAGGTCATATTTACTAAAGGTAATCAAAGGGTTACTATAGAAGTATTAGATATTCCTGAAGTTAAAACAGATGATCCTACTGCATATCAAACAATGGTTATAGTTGATTTTATAACTGAAGAAGAATAAAGGCTTGGTTTTAAACCAAGCTTTTTCTTTGCAAAAAAAGTTTAAAAATAATACTTGAATATAATTTTTAATTCAATTATATTGAAGATAAAGGTGATAAAATGAAACATATTTCAAATAATTATAAGAGTAAAAACAATATAAATATTTTACAAGTAGTAGCTTATAAAGATAACAAGCTAGAGATAGAAGCTTATCGTAATAACTTTAAGAGAACTGATACTATGAATGTTATGAGTGTAACTAAATCAGTTACGGCTATTCTTTTAGGTATAGCCATAGATAAAGGTTATATAAAAAGTGTTGATGAAAAAATAATGGATTATTTTACTGATTACATTCCTAAACGCGGAGAAAAGACAATTTATGATGTTACTATAAGACACATCATAACTATGACTGCGCCATTTAAGGGTAAGAGTGAACCGTGGACAAAAGTATTTACTTCAGATGATTGGACATATAAAGTATTAGATTTTCTAGGTGGTAAAAGTGGTATTACTAATGAATTTAGATATTACACTTTAGGTGTTCAAATAATATTTGGTATAATCCAAAAAGCAACAAATATGAATGTGCTAGATTTTGCGAATAAATATTTATTTGAACCATTAAATATTACTCCTAGAACTGATGCCAATTGTCATAATAAGGAAGATCAAATGAATTATATAAAAATGAAGGAAAATCACGGAACTGTGTGGTTTCTAGACCCTAAGAATAATCCTACTGCAGGATGGGGATTAAGCTTATCTGCTTATGAAATGGCTCAAATAGGTTTAATGGTTTTAAATAATGGAGTATATAATAATAAAAGAATAGTTAGTAGTAATTGGATTAGTGAAATGACAAAAGTACAAGTAGTTCAAGATATATCACAAGGTGAATATGCATATGGATATTTATGGTGGATGCCAAAAAGAAATAATGATATAACTTGTGCTATAGGTGATGGTGGTAATGTTATATACGTTGATAGGATAAATAACATAGTTGTATCTGTCACAGGTTATTTTAAACCACTTATATTTGATAGATTAGAATACATAGAGAAAAACATTGTTGAGTCCTTATTAAAGTAGTATAATGTTTATAGGTGATAATCATGAAAATAGTAGTAATTAATGGTATTAATCATAAAGGAAATACTTATACTTTAACACATAGATTAGTTGATAAATTAGATGGAGAAATAAAAGAATTTTTCTTACCTAAAGATTTTAATGAATTCTGTTTAGGATGTGCTACATGTATCTTTAAAGGAGAATCTAATTGTCCCCACTATGAAAAAATTAAACCATTAGTAGATGCATTAATTGAAAGTGATTTAATTATATTAGATAGCCCTGTATATTGTATGCATGCGACTGGTTCTATGTTTGCTTTTTTAGATCACTTGGGATATATGTGGATGGCTCATAGGCCAAATGAAGCTATGTTTAAGAAACAAGCAGTAGTAATAACTACTTGCGCAGGTGCTGGTAAAAAGAATGTTTTAAAGGATATGAATGATTCTTTATTCTATTTAGGTGTACCTAAAGTATATAAGTTAGGTGTAGCTATGATGGCACCAAGTATAAATGAAATGAAACCTAAAAAAATAAAGAAAATAGATAAGAAGATTAATAAAATATCTAAAAAGATAGTAAAGAGAAATGGCAAAATTAAGCCAAAATTCAAAACTAAAGCATTCTTCTTTATAATGCATTTGATGCAAAAAAATGGATATAATGAATTAGATAAAAATTATTGGAATGATTTAGGTTGGACTAAGAAAAATAGGCCTTGGAAAAAGAATAAGGAGGATTAATATGGCTAGACTTAAAGAATATAGTGGACGTATATTACTTGAAATAGATAATGGTAAAATAAAAGAATACAGTGGAAGAATCATTTATCTTATTGATGGTGAATATGTAAAAGAATATAGTGGTAAAATCATCTATAGAATAGATGGTGAATATATTAAAGAATATTCAGGACGTATTATTTTATCATTTGACGGAAGAAGAGTTAAAAGATATTCAGGAAGTATCATCTATGAAGTAGATGGAGATAAAATAAAAGAATATAGTGGAAGAATTGTTTATCTAATAGATGGATTCTTATCTAGAAGAGAATTAATGGCACTTCTTGCTGTATTATTCGCATCATAAAAAAAGTAGACGATTTCGTCTACTTATTTTTTTAATAAGCTTAATTCAAGTATTTTAATACATACTTCATCAAAACTCATATTATCTGCGCTTGCTTCTGTAATAAAATCTGAATCACTATTTAAATGAGGATGACTATCACATTCTAAGCATACAAAGCTTCCATCATTTCTTACTATGAAATCAACTTTAGAATATGCTTTTAAGCCTAATGAAGCACTAGCTATTTCAGCTGTCTTCATTAATTTTTCTTCTAGCTTTTTAGAAATATTTGCTGGACATTTCTTATCTTTTATACCAGATAATCTTTTACCACTATCTGAATCTGTTGTATTTAGAGGAAGTACCTCTAATACAGGAAGAGCTTTTCCGCTAATAGTACTAACCTTAAATTCTCTACCTATAACATATTCTTCAACTATAATACTATTTTCCCATCTAAAGGCTTCCTTAAGCGCTTTTTTAAATGATACAATATCTGTAGCTATGCTTATACCTAAACCTATTCCACCGTTATTTGGTTTAACTATTACTGGATAATTCATATCTTTTTTAATTGGTTCAATGATTGGGCTATTCTTTTCTAGAATATAACCTTTAGGTACAGGAACATTATTATTAATTAGAATTTGTTTAGATACTATTTTATTACTTGATATAGCACTAGAGAAGTAGTCATTACCTGTATAATCTATACCTAGTAGATCAAATGTAGATTGTACCTTACCATTTTCACCATTTGCGCCATGTAGGGCAATAAAGATAATATCAGCTTGTCTACAAATTTGTAAGACATTTGGACCGAAGAAGGAGTGAGATTGATCTGTCCTTCTTTTTTTAACTGCCCATAAATCTGGGACATCCTTAGGAATGTCTTTTAATTTTAGACTGTATTTATCAATATTACTAAATGCATCTTCAATTACTAATTCATAATCATCATAACCCATAAAAGAATCAAGTAAAATAACATTATGTCCTTTTTCTTTTAAGGCATTTGAAACCATATAGCCTGTATATAAGCTTATATTTCTTTCTATAGATAAACCACCTGCAAGAACAACTACATTTAAGTTTTCTGGTAGAGCTAAATCTTCTTCCTCTAATAATTCATCAACAATTAAATCAGAACCATCAGCACTTATTTCTAAAGTCTTAAGCATTCCCTTAACCATAGAAATAATAATTAATACTTTCTTAATTTGTTCTTTAGTTAAATTGATATTATATTTTTTCTTTGCAGTATTTTGAATCTTTTTTACAACAATTCTATTTAAGTGTAAAATTAAGAAGTTAGATAGATTGATTAATCTATTAAGTTTCTTAGAATTTACTAAATCTTCAATCATTCCAATAATATTTACAATACTTTGGGCATTGAAGTGTAACATTATATCTTTTAAAGCTTTTAAGAAGTCTTTATTCTCCTTAGAATACTTTATAAGGTATGTTAGTAAAAAGGCTGTATTATCCGAATATTTAGGGTTTCCAACCATATCGCATAAGAAACCTACATATTCTTCAGTAGTAGAATCATCTACACCTATTTTGAAGGCTTTTTCTACTAACATTCCAAGAAGTTCATTAGTTTCACTACGTTCTTTATCACTAATAGCGGATCTAATTAAACTATTAAAGAATTGGTCCAATATTTGCATTTCAGGGCTTTGTCCATTAGGATTAACCTTCATACTATATTCACCTAGTTCTTTAAAATCAAAGAAAGTGTTAGGACAATGTGCTTCAGCAAATCCACCACGACCATAATCAAAACCATAATAATAAATTCTATCACCAATATCATTCATTAAAATATTTACATAATCATAATCGACATTATGATTTGTGATATATTTTTGTCTTGAAGCAATTTCTTTTTTATAGTTTTCAAAGAATTTATCAGAGAATCCTTGTCCATCAAAAGAAACACATCTATTTACAGTATCATTTAAGATAGTAATGTATTTAGCTTTATTACCACCTTTTGAATGTCCTGTTAGAGTTACTTTATAATTAGATAGATTTAATTTATCATAAACCATCTTATACCATTCTAGGGCATTAATTTGTTGTAAGGAATCAATTTGATTAGCACCTAAGAAGTCATCTGTCCATTCATTTAGGGCTGTACCTCTAAATGCGACAACAGCTTCATTTAAATCATCACTAATAAAGACAACAGATACACCTCCACCACCACC
>CAMVDS010000004.1 GCA_947166335.1 uncultured Mollicutes bacterium | reverse complement strand
ACTTACCAAAGCCTAGTGAATTTTCATCAGGTTTTTGTTTTGGATTTTCATTTTTTACAATTTTAATTTCCATAATTTCCACCTCTTAAATTAATTTATTTTTTATTTTTTCTTCGGCCTCTTCGCGCATCTTGTATTTTAAGATTTTACCCGCTGCGTTCATAGGGAAGGATTTAACTAAATCAATATATCTTGGTACTTTGTGACGTGCTATATTTTTAATCATATAGTCTCTAAGTTCATCAGTAGTCATTTCCTCTCCTTCTTTTACGATGACATAAGCATAAACCTCTTCACCGTATTTAGGATCAGGTACACCAACTACTTGTACATCACTTACTTTAGGATAAGTATAGATAAAGTCCTCTAATTCTTTTGGATAAATGTTTTCACCACCACGAATTATCATATCTTTTAATCTACCTGTTATCTTATAGTTACCATCAGGTCTTCTTAAAGCTAAATCTCCAGTATGTAGCCATCCATCTTTATCGATAGCTTGTGCTGTTTCTTTAGGCATCTTGTAATAACCTTTCATTATATTGTAGCCTCTAGCCACAAATTCACCTACTGTATTATCTGGCAAATCTTGATTTGTTTCAGGATCCACAATCTTACATTCAATGTTTGGAAGTGGTCCACCGACTGTTTCAACTCTAACATCAATAGGGTCTTCAGTAGTACTCATTGTACAACCAGGACTTGCTTCTGTTTGACCATAGACAATAGTAATCTCTTTCATATTCATCTTTTCAATAACTTCTCTCATTACAGCTACTGGACAAGGTGAACCTGCCATAATGCCTGTACGCATATAAGAGAAATCTACATTAGGGAAGTATTCATGAGAAAGCATTGCGATAAACATTGTTGGTACACCATGGAAGCATGTAATCTTTTCTTGATTAATGCACTCTAAGGCAGGACGTGGTGAATAATAAGGTAGTGGATAGATAGATACACCATGAGTCATAGATGCAGTCATAGCAAGAACCATTCCAAAACAGTGGAACATTGGCACTTGAATCATCATTCTATCTGCTGTAGATAAATCCATTCTATCTCCAATACATTTACCATTATTAACAACGTTATAATGTGTTAACATAACTCCCTTAGGGAATCCTGTAGTACCTGATGTATATTGCATATTACATACATCATGAATATCTACTTCTTTAGCTCTTCTTAACACTTCACTTAAAGGTATGTTTTTCCCTAAATCTAGCGCTTCTTTAAATGTCATAGAACCTGGATTTCTAAATCCAACTGTAATAACATGTCTTAAGAAAGGAAGTGCTTTTGCATGCATTTTTTCTCCAAGTTTAAGACTAGCTAGTTCAGGACATAATTCATTAATTATTTCCGCATAATTTGTTTTTTGATAGCTTTCAGTTAATACTAAAATCTTTGTATCAGATTGACGTAATAAGTATTCAATTTCATGAATCTTATACGCAGTATTTACAGTAACTAGGATAGCTCCTATTTTTGTTGTAGCCCAGAAAGCTATATACCATTCTGGAACATTACTTGCCCATACTGCGACTTTATCTCCATGCTTAACACCTAAAGCAATTAAAGATTTAGCAAAATTATTTACATCATCTCTAAATTCTTTATAAGTTCTTGTGTAATCAAGAGTTGAATATTTAATCGCAATTTGATCTGGGAAGTTTTCAACCATTGTATCTAAGACATCACTAAATGTCTTTTCAATTAATGTTTCTTTCTTCCATACAAATTTACCAGTATTAGTTTTATTACTAAATAAATTTGATTTCCATGAAGGTTTATCTTTTAAGAAAGACATGTAATTAACAAATTGAGGGAATACAATATCAGCACTTAAAACTGAATCAATCCATTGAGGACGCATTTCAAGTGATAAATATCCTTCATAGTTAATACTTCTTAGTGCCGCAAATACATCTTTAATAGGAAGTTCTCCTTCACCTAATAAGACATAATTTACTTTACCATTTTCTATCTTAGAATCCTTAACGTGAACATGTTTTACATATGCACCAAAGTTTTTAATAGTATCATTTACACTTTCATGACCAAATTGATAAGTATGGTGAAAATCCCATACTGCAGCCAAATTATCATCTGCGAAGCTATCAAGCATTTTCTTAATTCTTAATGTATCAGCGAAAATACCCATAGTTTCAAGTAATAGAGTTATACCATTTTTAATAGCAAAATCTAATACTTCATTAATGATATCTTTTATTAATTCATCTTCTTCTTCATTAGATAAATCAGTTACATGCATTGCATGAATTCTAATATATTCACATCTTAAATTCTTAGCAAGAATTATTAATTCTTTAATTTCATAAATTGTTTCTTTTTTCTTTGATGAATCTGCAAGATTACCTGTAGAATCAATACAAGAAATAGAAACATTATTTTCATTTAAATATCTTAATGTTCTTAAGACATTTTCATCACTAAACGGAGCATGTTCCTGGAAGCTCTTGGCATTATGAATTTCAATACCTTCAATTCCAAGAGATTTGGCAATGGAAACTAATTCAGTTAAATTAGAATTCCAACCATTTGTTGAGAAAGATAATTTCATTAATTATTCTCCTCATCATAAACTATCTTATTAACTGCTTGAATGTATGCTCTAATACTTGCTCCGTTAATATCAGTAGATACACCGCTTCCTGAATATAATTTACCATTATATCTTAGCTTAATTAGTGCTTCACCCATTGATTCAGCACCTTCAGTAGTTGATTTAATCTTGAAATCATCAAGTTCAAAACTTCTACCGATTATTTGTTCAATTGCTTTAAATGATGCATCAATTGGACCATCACCATAAGCAATACCAAATAATTCTTCTTTTCCTTTATATAATGTAATAGTTGAAGTAGATTTAATCTTATTTCCACTATTAATTACAAAACTATCTAATTTATAAGTTTGAGGTACTTGCATTGCGACATTAGCAATGATTACATCAAGCTCTTTTAATTTTATTTGTGCCTTCTTATTAACTGTATTTAAGAATGTTTCATAAACTGCATTTTGATCATTAACTGATAGATCATAGCCTAAAGTCTTAATAATATCATTTAATTCTTCTTCACTAACATTCTTATCTAATAATTTAATATCAGAAACTGTTTCATTTTTAGTAATTGATTCTTTATTTGAATCATGATCGTTTCTAATTACATCAATTAAATCTATTACTTTTGTTGCATCAACATTCATTTCAAATTTATTCTTATTTCCTAAAGTTTTAATAATATTACAAATATTACCTAGTTTAGGAAGTTCTTTTCCAAATACAGTAGTTTTAACAAAATCAACATCATTAATTGATGAGATTACAGATGCACTTGCAAGTGATAAAGCATTAGAACATCCAATACCTAATTTATTAGTTTTTGTGTTCTTTCTAATATCTTTTACAAATGCACAAAATTCGTTAGGTAAGGCAATTCCAGCACTATCCATTACTGAAACATAATCTGCTTCGCTTGCTGCATTAATAGCATCATATAAATATTTTTTTTCAGCTCTTGTTGCATCAGTGAAGACGGCTTCAACTTTGACATTTAAGCTCTTTGCATAGCTTATTAATTCTTTAATTGTTTCAATCATCTTTTCTGGTTTTTTATGATATAAGTATTCCATTTGCATAACTGTTGATGGAAATTCAATAGCTATGATTGAATCCTTACTATTTTTTACTACATCATAAGCTAAATCAATTGATTCTTTTGTAGCTACTGCACTACAACTAATTTTTGAATTTTTAATAAATGTTGAAATAGTTCTAAATAAGACGGAGTCAGTTTTAGGATCTTCAACTGGTCCTACACCAATAATATCTACTTTGAGGTCGTCTAAATGCCTAGCTATTTCCAGCTTTTCTTTGAAACTCATTTCTAATTCTTTACTTGTTAAGTTTTTTCTTAAAGTTTCATCGCAAATAATTACTTTCATTTTGATATTCCTCCTTTTATTTTTTCTACAAATTAAGTAATTTTTTTATATTTTCACTTAAGATTAATTTATTTTCTTCTTCACTTAATCCTAAAGCAAAAAACCTTTCTAATTCTTCTTTGGCATCCCACATTGGATAATCAGTTCCAAAGAAAAACTTGTCTACACCAAATGTCCTTATTAGTTGGATTGCCTTGTAAGGTTCCAAGAAATAAAGGGATGATGATGTGTCAAAATAAACATTGTTATATTTTAGGTTTTCATATTCTCTATAATTACCCCATGTTGAATATCCACCAAAGTGAGCAGCAATACATTTTAAATCTTTAAATTTATTAGCTACTCTAACTAATCTTTCTTGGCTTGAATAATCATATCTTTTATCTCCCATATGAAATAGGATAGGTAATTTTCCACTTGCATTTTTGTATATTTTATCAAGTGCTGGATCATCAATATAAAACTTTTGAAAATCAGGATGTAATTTAATTCCTTTAAATCCATTTTTAATAGCAAAATCAATTTCATCTATTATTTCTTCTTCAGTTAAATCTTGATGAAGAGTAATAAAGCCAATAAATTCTTTATGAGCATCCATCTCAGCTTTAATGAATGTATTAATTGAATGTACTTGATGCGGAGTTGTTGCTACTGAATGTACCAAGAAACGTGATATTCCAGCCTTTTTTCCTTCTTCAAGTAGTCCTTCTACGGTTCCCTTGTATTCCATAGGGATACCATAGAATTCGCCAACTGCTTGACTTGCTTTTTCTGCAATTTTATCTGGATATATATGCGCATGTGCATCAATTATTTCCATAAAATCACCTACTTATTGCCCATTTTTCTTAAATCTGTACGTTTAATCTTTCCACTAATTGTCTTTGGTAATTCATCAAAGAATTCAACAATTCTTGGATATTTATATGGTGCTGTATTAGTCTTAACGTATTGTTGAATTTCTTTCTTTAGATCTTCAGACTTTTCTTTACCAGGAACTAATACGATATTTGCTTTTACAACTTGACCACGAATTGGATCAGGTGCACCTGTAACAGCACATTCTAATACATAAGGTAATTCCATGATGACACTTTCAATTTCAAATGGCCCAATTCTATAACCACTTGATTTGATTACATCATCAATTCTACCTACATACCAATAATAACCTTGTTCATCATGCCATGCTGTATCACCTGTATGATACATTCCATCATGCCATGCTTCTTTTGTCTTTTCAGGATTTCTATAATATTCTTTGAATAATCCACATGGGATTCTCTTATCAGTTCTAATGATGATTTCACCAGTTTCACCATCTTTACATGGATTTCCATCTGGATCAACGATATCAACATCATATAGTGGAGATGGTTTACCCATAGAACCTCTTACAATTGTTGCACCAACAAAGTTACCTACTACTGCTGTAGTTTCTGTTTGTCCGAATGCTTCAACTAGATTAACACCTGTAGCTTTAATCCATTGTGAATAAACTTCAGGATTTAGTGCTTCACCAGCAATTGCTGCATATCTAACTGATGATAAATCATATTTAGACAAATCTTCTTTGATGAAGAATCTATAAATTGTAGGTGGCGCACAGAATGTTGTGATATTGTATTTGGCAAACATTGGTAGGACATTAGAACTATCGAATTTATCGAAGTCATATGTGAATACTCCTGCTTCACATAACCATTGTCCATATAGTTTACCCCATAAAGATTTACCCCAACCTGTTTCACTCATTGTAAAGTGTAATCCATCAGGTACAACATTTTGCCAGTATTTAGCTGTAATGAAATGTCCTAGTGGATATTTATGTGAATGAGCTGTAAGCTTAGGATTTCCTGTTGTTCCACTTGTGAAGAACATTACCATATAATCATCTCCACATGCAGAATCAGGTTTTCTATCATAAACATCAGAGAATTTAATGAATTCATTATTATAATCATGCCATCCTGCAGGAATTGGATCATCTACTGTTGTAGCGCAAACTTTAATTAAGTTGCATCCTACTTCCTTCTCGGCTTCATCAATTCTATCAGTTACATCATCATCATCTGTTGCAACGATTGCTTTTACGCTTGCTGCTTTAAATCTATATACATAATCATGTACCATTAGTAGATTTGTAGCAGGAATAGCTATTGCACCAATTTTATGAAGTGCCATCATAGCATACCAGAAATGATAGTGTCTCTTTAATACTAGCATTACTGTATCACCTTTTTTAATACCAAGTGATTCAAAGTAATTAGCTGTCATTGATGAATATCTAGCGATATCATTAAATGTAAATGTTCTTTCTCTAAATTTTTTATCTACATATAACATTGCTCTTTTATTAGGTTTAGTCTTACCTAAAACATCTACGATATCAAAAGCAAAGTTAAATTTGTCTTCATTCTTAAATGTGATGCCATTAATGATTCCTTTATCATCTAAAGTAGTATCAATCCACTTTTCATAAATAGGATCTTTAATGTGTGCAGCATCTGTATTAGTTAATGATGAAGTTTGAGTAATACGCTTCATACTAGCTAAACCTGACTTATCAGGATCAACTACAAAGGCATAGAATACAAGATCTTCACCACCAAGTGCTGTTTCATCATGAGGAATTGATGAATCATGATAAATTGTATCTCCTTCATGAAGGATTTCAACATCATCACCAATAATCTTTTTCATTGTACCTTTAACTACGATATTTAATTCTTGTCCTCTATGAGTAACCATTTTCTTTGGTCCCATTAGAGCTTCTTCATTATAAGGAATAGTTACTAAGAAAGGCTCAACAAAACGATTTTTGAATAATGGAGCTAAGTGTTCATATACAACACCATGCTTACCATAAATATTCATTCCTTCTTCTTTTCTTGTTAGTGTGTAATCCGCAAGTTTTGGAGTTCTACCATCAATAATTGATGTGATTTCGATATTGCAGATTCTTGCAAACTTATAGATGAAAGAGAATGTAATGTCACTTCTACCTTCTTCTAAAGCTTGGTAATCCTCTAAATCCATATCAGTCATTGCAGCAACTTCTTTGTCAGTTAAACCACAATCTTCTCTAACAGACTTGATACGGCAAGCGATTTCTTCAATTTCTTTTGTTAGTTTGTTAATAATCATTTTCTTTTCTCCTTTTTATATATTAGTATTATATATAAAAAAACCGTCTCAAAATATCATTTGAGACGAGATTACCCGCGGTACCACTCAATTTATGTATTTATATACATCTCTTTAGGATCTATCAATCCCTTTGCTTTAACGCAGCTATACGGAGCTTCCTAATAGAATAATCGTTCAGAGGCCCTACTCAAAAGCGATGGCTAATTGAATGACTCCTCGCTAATTTTCACCAACCATTAGCTCTCTACAGATTTATCACTCTAGCGTCTTTATCACGGCATTTAATATATACATACTACATTCATAATAGCACTTGAAAAAACATATTTCAATTATTAAAAACTATGTAAATGTTTTCACAATTCCTTTGAATTATATTTTTTCAAAGTTTCTTCTTTAAACTCCATAAATCTATTTTCCTTAATGGCTTTTCTAATATTATGCATTAAAGTCTTTAAGAAATATAAATTATGATAAGTTATTAGTCTCATTGATAATATTTCTTCTTCTTTAAATAAATGTCTTATATAGCTTCTAGTGAATGTTTTGCATACCATACAATCACATTCTTTATCTAATCCAGCCATATCACGTTCAAAACATGCATTTTTTATTATTAATCTTCCATGGCTTGTTATGGCAACACCATGTCTTGCTATACGTGTTGGATTAACGCAATCAAACATATCTATACCACGTTCTACACCATTAAGAATATCTTCTACTTCTCCAACACCCATTAAATATCTAGGTTTATCTTTTGGCATTTCATTCTTTAAGAAATCTAATACTTTATGCATTTCTTCTTTAGATTCTCCAACAGATAGCCCTCCTATAGAGAAACCTTCAAAACCTATTTTTTCTAATTCCTCTAAGCAATGTTTTCTTAAATCTAGGAAAGGACCTCCTTGAACTATACCAAACAAGATTTGTTCATCAGGCTTTTTATGTACGTCTTTTCCTCTTTTTGCCCATCTTATTGTCCTATCAACTGATTCTTTCATATATTTATAAGATTCGTTAAAAGGTGGGCATTCATCAAAACTCATTATTATATCTGCGCCCAGTTTATTTTGTATATCAATTGATATTTCTGGAGACATAAAGAGTTTTGAACCATTCTTATGGTGTCTAAAATAAACACCTTCTTCAGTTATTTTTCTAAGTTCTGATAAACTAAATACTTGAAACCCTCCACAATCTGTAAGAAGGGATCCATCCCAGTGCATCATACCACGTATTCCACCATGTGCTTCAACAATATCAGCTCCAGGTGAGAGCCATAAATGGTAAGTGTTACCTAATATCAGTCCATCAGATACTTCTTTTATTTCATTTGGCATTAGGGATTTTACAGTTGCTTTTGTACCAACAGGCATAAAAATCGGTGTTTCATAATCACCATGTTTTGTGTGTAAAATACCCACTCTAGCATAATTATCAGTTGCCTTTAAATCCCAAATTCCCATTTTTTCACCTCAAATATTATTTGATGTATTTGCTATCAGAAATGTTGATGTTCTTTTCAGCAACAGTTGCTTCTACGATTTCAACTAATTGAACAGGTTCACCATCAGTAGTATTGTTTTGAATTGATAAGCTACAAATCTTATCTAAGCAATCATAATCGTATAATATTTTGTATCCATCAACCATTGTGTTTGTTCTTTCTTCTACACTATATGAAGACTTATCTTCCTTTAATTCTTCAAGTAACCAACCAAATGCAGCATAATTAGAATCTGCTGATGTAAATGTATTTTGAACAATGAAGAATTGTGATGAAGCTGAATCATAAACATCAGTTCTTGCCATTGAGATTACGCCTCTTCTATGGCTTAAATTGTTATATACTTTGTTTTCTTCAAATTCACCTTTAATAGTACTTTGTTTAGCCTTCTTAGTTGAAGTTGTTGTTTTTTCAGGATCTCCACCTTGAATTAAGTCAGTTGTTACTACTCTTGTAATAGTTAAATTGTCATAGAAACCATTATCAGCTAATTTAACAAAGTTAGTAGTTGAAATAGGAGCTAAATCATTGAACATTACAAATGACATATATCCCATGTATTTTATTCCATCATCATCCTTAAATCTATAAGTCATTTTTACAACGGATATTTTTTTGTTTTCTTCCTTGTATTGTGCTAGTAATGTACCAGGTGTAACCCAGTCTTTTTCATTTACTAGTCTTGTTGTTTTATTATTCTTTTTACCACAAGCCATTAGTGTAAAGCTCATAGCAATAGTTAGTATGAAAAATAATATCTTTTTCATTGTTTTACCTCCTAAATTATTTAATAAACATAGCATCGCCAAAGCTAAAGAATCTATATCTTTCTTTCATAGCTACGCTGTATGCATGCATTATATTTTCTTTTCCTGCGAGTGCTGATACTAGCATTACAAGAGTTGATTTTGGTAGATGAAAATTAGTAATCAGTGCATCAACACATTTAAATTTATATCCTGGATAAATGAAAATGTTTGTTGTTTTACTACATGGCTTAAAACCATTATCATAAGCTGATTCTAATGTTCTAGTAGATGTTGTACCTACGCTAACAATTCTTTTTTTAAGTCTTAAAGCTTCATTTAATTTATCAGAAGCTTCTTTATCGATGATATAGAATTCTTCATGCATTTTATGATTAGTTATATCATCTTCTACTACAGGGCGGAAAGTACCAAGTCCAACATGTAGTGTTACATAAACTATTTCTACACCTTTTTTCTTGATATCTTCTAACAATTCTTTTGTAAAATGCAAACCTGCAGTTGGAGCTGCAGCACTACCTTCATATTTAGCATAAACTGTTTGATATCTATCCTTATCAGCAAGCTTTTCTTTAATATATGGTGGCAGAGGCATTTCGCCTAGCTCATCTAATATATTCATTAGAATTCCTTCATAGATAAGCTCAAATAACCTAATTCCTTCATCTTTTACTTCTATACATTTTGCTTTTAGTTTATCTGAGAAAACAACAACATCACCAACATTTATTCTTCTAGCTGGCTTACATAATGTTTCCCAAACATCATTACCTAAATCTTTAAGAAGCAATACTTCAATGTATGCATTAGTAAGCATTTTTGTTCCATGAAGTCTTGCAGGAATTACTTTCGTATTATTTAAAACTAGACAATCGTTACTATCTAAATAATTAATGATATTTTTAAAACTCTCATGAACTATTTCACCAGTATTTTTATCTAGGATTAATAATCTTGAATCACTTCTATTTTTAATAGGAGTTTGAGCAATTAAGGAAGGATCTAAATCAAAGTCAAATTCATCAGTTCTCATAATAATCCTCCATAGCTCTTGTTAAGAAGTTTATAAGTTTTTTCAGTTGCTATTCTACCTCTTGGTGTTCTTTGAATATAACCTTCTTGAAGTAGATATGGTTCATAAACATCTTCTATTGTTGATGATTCTTCACCAATTGTTTGGCTTAAAGCATCTATTCCAACGGGTCCTCCTTTAAAGTTTTCAACTATGCCTTTAAGGTATTTAATATCTCTAAAATCAAGACCATCTGGATTTATGTCAAGCTTATCAAGTGCTTTTTTTGTAATATCTAGAGTAACTTTTCCATCTCCTAAGACTGAAGCGAAATCTCTAATACGTCTAAATAATCTATTAGCAATTCTTGGAGTCCCTCTAGAACGTCTTGCAAGTTCATAGCAAGCATCATCATCAGTAGGACATTCATATATACGAGCTGTTCTACCAACGATATCTTTAAGTTCATCTGTAGTATAGTACTCTAATCTTTCTACTACACCAAATCTATCTCTAAGTGGACTAGATAAATCACCATAGCGTGTTGTTGCACCTATTAAAGTGAAAGGAACTAAATCTACTCTAATAGTTCTACTTGTTGTATCTTTTCCAACAACGATATCTAGTGAGAAATCTTCCATAGCTGAATAAAGCATTTCTTCAACATATCTTGGAAGCCTATGTATTTCATCAATAAATAAAACTTCACCAGGTTTAAGTTGAGTAAGTAATCCAGCTAAATCACCAGTCTTTTCGATGGCTGGGCCAGATGTGATAGTAATATCTACACCCATTTCATTAGCAATAATTTGAGCTAATGTTGTCTTCCCAAGTCCTGGAGGTCCATATAATAATACATGATCAATTGGCTCATCTCTTTTTTTAGCTGCTTTAATATATATATCAACCATTTCTTTTACTTTAGTTTGGCCAATGTAATCAGCTAAATATTTAGGCCTTAAAGTTTGATCATCATCATTTCTTCTATCAGGTGAAACTATTCTATCCATAATCTCACATCCTTGTTAGAAGCTTTAAAGCCTCTTTAATTAATTCTTCTATGCTTAAACTCATATCAAGTTTTTTCTCTACTTTTTCAATATCCTTCTTATTGTATCCTAAGGAAGATAGTGCTTCAGCAAGCTCTGATTGACTACTAGTTTGAGAGCTATTGAAATTGATTTTTCCCTTTAAATCTAAAACTATTTGTTGACTAGCTTTTTGACCAATACCAGGGAATCTAGTTAAATAAGCAGAATTACCTAACTCAATAGCATTAATAACTCCATTAACATCACCAGTTGCTAAAATTGATAAAGCACTCTTAGGACCAATACCATTAACACTAATAAGTTTTAAAAATAATTGCTTTTCTTCTAAAGTCTTAAATCCATATAATTCAATACCATCATCATTTACCTTTTGATACACATAAACAATTGCATCATCATATAATTTAAAGACATAAGGATTAGGCATTTTAATTAAGTAGCCAATATTATTGTTTTCAAGTTCTATTTCAGATGGATGTATTGCTGTTACTTCACCTTTAATATATGCATACATAATTAACGCCTCCTTTTTTAACTAATACCTATATGATTATATCATATAATTAATTTTTTTCATATATTTTTTTACATTTTATTCACAATTATTCAAAAATCCTATATAAGCAATAAAAAAAGGCTAAAATAAGCCGTTTTCTAAATAATTAATTATAAAATAGGACAAAAAAGTATTTTCTTTTTTCTTTTGTACTTTCCTTTTTTCTTGCAAAAAAATGCCAATTTTAACATTAAATGTTAAAAACATAATAGTATTTTGTTATTAAAAATTGTATAATAAGTATGATTGGAGGTGTTTATTTAATGGCAAATTTAATTGATATGAGTTCAAAAAGTGCAATTGAATTAGTTAATGATTTCCTTGCTAAATTAAATAAGATAATTGAAGATCACAACACCTCTACTTCTAAAACAAGAGACAACCTTTTAAACTGTATTGAAAGTAATAAAAAGAGTACTATCAATTCAACAAAAAGATGCGATCAAACTCTTCAAGAAATTGATTCTCAAATAAAAACTTTAGCTCCAAAATATTCATTAGAAAATGAAAAGATTCAAGAAAAACATGAGGCTAGAGTTGCATCTAATAATCAAACAATTGAAGAATATAAAAAAGAATTTAAAGAAGTAATAATTGAAGAAAATAAAAAATACGACCAAGTAGTAAATGAAGAAAATGATAGATTAGAGAATTTACAACATCTAAATAGAAAAGAATTACAACACTATGTACAACAAATAGATGCTGAAGAGGCAACACAAAAAAGAGAATTAGAATCAACAATTGATGGACTTCTTCTAGAAATAAAAAGCATCCAACAAAGATTAAATGAAGATATAGAATCATTAAGACATACTTACTTAAAGAAATCTTCTGAATTCAATGAAGAAATGAGAAAAACAAGAACAGAATTCATTGAAAAAGAAAAAGAATTAAGAACAATTTCTAGAGAAGAAACTACTTCACATCATAAGCAAATTGAAGAATTAACAAAAGAATCTTCTGTTAAGCAAAAAAACATTTTGAATGTTTTTAGTAATGATTTCTTAAAATTATCTAGTGAAGATGATGTTATATTGCTTGAAAATGCTAATGATCAAATTAAGTTATTATCACTTCAAGCTTCTAATAAAGAGAAAAAAAGAATTCTAGAAATTGAAAAAGATTATAATCTTCTTCTTGAAAAAGAAAAAGATAATACAAAAATCAGAAATCTAAAAATTTTAAAGCAAGATATAGACAATCAAAATGCAACACGTATAAACAAAGAGAATGTATATTCATTAATGCGTATTTCCGAATTCGAAAAGGATTCCTTATTGAGTGATGCTATAAAAGAAAACAAGATAAGTGGATTATCACTTGATTCGAATGCAACAATCAATAGATTACATGAAAAGCTTAACGATAAGAAAAATGATCTTGATTTCTTTGTTAATAGATTTTCATTACTAAGAGAATCTAAAAAAAGAACAATTGAATTATATTCTCATTTATATGATATTACTACTACTTTGGTTTTAGATTTAAACCAATTAGAAAGAGAAAATGTCTTAGAACATCATAAAGTAATATTAGATAAAAAAATAGAAAATATTAACTATCTAAATAAAGTTAGTGAATATGAATGCAATAAAGAATTAACTAACAATAATTTAAAGCAAAGTCTAGAAACAATAGATTTAGAAATCAAGAAAATTAACACTTCTTTTGATAACACAGTGTTTAAAACAAGATCTTCCTACAATACTGAAAAAACCCGTATTGAACACATTTATACAATGTTCGAATCTAAGTTCAACACAGAAATTAAAGCACTCGAAAATGATATTAATTTTATTTTAGTTATAATATCAAAATTAAAGGAAGATATAGTTAGAACATTAACAAAAACAATTGATGATGTTAAAAAAGAAAAAGACAATCCTGAAAAAATAGGTGTCTTCTTCAAGATGATGAATGCAGAATTCCAATATCTTCAAGAACATGTAGAAACATATTTTTCTGATAAAGAATTAAGATTCACACCTGATGTTGATGAAATCATTAATGATTATCTAAATGCTTCTATTGAAAAGAAAAAAGAATTTGAAAAGGAATTTAGAGAATTAACAAATAAAACTCAATTAATTGAAACAGAAATAAAAGAAATCGAAAATGATATTTATATTCTTGAAGCATCTAAGCATGCCTTCTTAGAAAGAAACAAAAGAAATTATGATGAAAAGGATGAGCTTAGAGACTTTGAGGAACAAATTGATGAAAAATCATTTAGACTTCATATTTTAAGATTACGTCTAAAATCACAAGCTAAGGATATGGCAAACCTTGAAAACGAAATGCTTAAAATAGATGAAGGTGAAGCTCTTCTATCTAAAAAAGAAAACAAGAGATTATATGAACTTGAGTTTGTTAATCAATATTATGAAAAATATGATGAGTTACAAGAAATAATAGAAAATATGTTTAAGCAATTGTATAACATCACTAATGAATGCATGCAAAAGCCAAACATTAAGACATTGTATTTATTTAATTCACTTATTTTAAAAGTAATAAATAAATCAACTTCTTCTATAAAAGAATTCTCATATTTAACTAATGATGAATATAAAAACGAATTCAAAAAAATCGCTAAAGCATGCGCTAATAGCATTGAAAAGGTGAAGAAAACATTTGACTTTAACTTTGAAATGATTAATAGAGAAAGAAATATAGCCCTTGATGAAGAACAATCTAAGATTGTCATTGCTAAGAAAACTAGTAGAGATGTAGAAACTAAATATAGTTTTGATATTATCAATCTAAAAGAGGATTCTGAAGAAAAAATCAAAGAATTAGATAATTATCTATCAGATTATGATAGAAAATATGATATTAAAGTTGCTGCATTAGAATCTAATTCTATGTCAATGAAAAAATACTATGATAATGCTATAGAAACAGAAGCTAAAAATAGAATAACTAATTTAGCTAAATTATATACTGAGCGTAAAGAAAAGAAATTGAGTTATGAAAGCAATTTAGAAAGACTAAACGCAAGTTATCAAATAGAAAAAGAAAAGAATACTACCCAAGCTAAAAGCAGAATTAATAATGTTATAAGGCAATATATGCAAAAGAGTATTGAATTTGATATGCAGTTAAAAAATCTAGATGATTTGTTAAAGAAATCTACTTCTGAATGTAATAATGCTATAATAGATTCTGATTTACAGCTTACTGATTTTATTAAAAAGCTTGATAATAATATGCAAAATGATGTTAAGAAAGCAAAAGATGAAATCAATAAAAAGTTAAAACATGATATTAAGAAATATAAATTAGAATTAGAAAATAAAAATGGGACTAATAATTAGTTCCATTTTTTATTAATCTATAAATTCAAATTCATAATCAAATATCTTAACGATATCTCCGTTTTGTACTCCAAGTTTTCTAAGTTCTTCATCAATACCCATTGTTTTAAGTTGTCTTGCAAAACGACGAGTAGCTTCATAGCTAGAGAAATCAGTCATTTCAAATAGACGTTTTAATCCACTACCAGTGATATTATAAACTCCATCAACTTTTTCAATAACATATTTTTCTTCTTCTGGAGTGAAATTATATTCTTTAACAAAATCTTTATCCTCATACATTATAAAATTAGGAGTTACATCTAATAAATCTCTTATTCTATAAAGTAGGGGTGTAAGTCCTTCTTTTGTATAAGCTGAAATAGGGAAAATCTCTTTATCTACGTGTTTTTTAAACTCTTCTAGATTTTCTTTAGCGCCTTCTACATCCATTTTATTAGCAACAATTATTTCAGGACGTTTAAGCAAATCAAGCTTATATTCTTCTAATTCATGTCTTATTTTAACATAGTCATCATATGGATCTCTTCCATCAGTTCTTGCCATATCAATAACATGAACTATTACTCTACAACGTTCAATGTGTCTTAAGAATTCCAAACCTAATCCTAAGCCTTGGCTTGCACCTTCTATTAAACCAGGAAGGTCAGCAACTACAAAGCTTCTACCATCAGGTACTCCTACTACTCCTAAATTTGGAGCTAGAGTTGTGAAATGATATGCAGCTATTTTTGGCTTTGAATTAGATATAGCACTAATTAAAGTAGATTTACCAACAGAAGGGTATCCTACTAGACCACAATCAGCTAAAACCTTAAGTTCTATTCTAATATTTTTTTCAGTTCCAGCTTCACCTTTTTCACAAATTGCTGGGCAAGGGTTTTTATGAGTAGCAAAAGCACAGTTACCACGTCCTCCTCTACCACCTTTAGCAACAACAATTTCTTGTTTATCAACAGTTATATCACCTATAACTTTATTTAAATCATCATCATATATTGTTGAACCTAGTGGAACTTTTACATAAGTATCTAAGGCATTTCTACCATTCATCCCCTTACTCATTCCACGTTCACCTGGATTACCTTTAATATGTCTATTATATCTAAAATCAAGTAAAGTAGACATACCTTCATCACCAACAAAAATAATAGATCCACCGTTTCCTCCAGATCCACCCCAAGGCCCTCCAAATTCAACGTATTTTTCTCTACGATATGAAATTATACCATTTCCACCAGATCCGCTAGTGACTTTAATCTTTACTTCATCAACAAACATATTTTTCACCTCCAAGCTTAAAAAAATACCCCAAATGGGGCATTTTATTATTCTTCAACAGGATAAACAGAAGCTTGCTTCTTGTCTTTACCAACGCGTTCAAATTTAACGATACCGTTAATCTTTGCGAATAATGTATCATCTCCACCGATGCCTACATTCTTACCTGGTAAAACTTTTGTTCCTCTTTGACGATATATAATAGATCCCGCAGTAGCATATTGTCCATCTGCTAATTTAGCTCCTAATCTTTTTGCATGAGAATCTCTACCGTTCTTAGTAGAACCAACTCCCTTTTTAGAAGCGAATAATTGGATATTCATCTTAATCATACTAGCACCTCCTAATGCTTTAAATATATATGTTTTGGATACTCTTCACTTATATTAATGAATTCAGTTTCCATTTGTTCTAAAATTTTATCGACTACATCACTATTTAGATTGTTAATAATTTTAATATAACCATCTTCTACTTTATTAGTGATTATATAGCCTAACTTTTCCATAAGATTTATAGAATATATAGCAATTGAAGAGATAGCAGCACATACTATATCTTTTCCTTTATCAGAATAATTAGCATGTCCTTTAATTTCAACTTCAACTATTCTATTATTTTCTTTTTTGAATGATACACTTACCATATTAATAACAAATCTTTTCAATAACTAACTTAGTATATGATTGTCTGTGGCCTTGCTTTTTGTGTTCATTCTTTTTTCTACGGAAATGATAAACGATAATTTTTTTACCTCTTCCGTTTTTGATGACTTTAGCAACTACTTTAGCACCTTCAACGTATGGAGCACCAATTTTTGTTTCTTCTCCACCAATCATAAGTACTTTATCGAATTCGTAAGTAGCACCTTCTTCAACATCTAGCTTTTCAACATAGATTTCTTGGTTTACACTTACAGATTCTTGCTTTCCACCAGTTTCAATTATTGCATACATATATGCACACCTCCTTCAAAATTTTTAAGACACGCCATTAAGGTAGCACTTGCATTTATAACCTTTTTTGTGCGGTTGCATACTGCAACAAATGTATTTTATCAAATAAATACTAAATAGTCAAGTATTTTTAAATAATATATTTAATATAGAGACAAAAAGAGAGTTTTTAACCTCTCTTATTCTCTTCTGTTACCTTCTTAACAGTATTTATTAGTTTCTTACTTAAATCATCATATTTCATTTGATATAACCAGTTTCCACCTAGTTCTGAAGGTATATTCATTCTAGCATCAGTTAATCCTAGATAATCTTGAATAGGTACCATTACATATTTACACTTTTGTTTCATACATGCATCTATTAATTTTATATTTGGATTAGCGCTATTACTTCTTAAGCCACAAGTCTTATTAACCTTAGCTAATGTATCCTTATCAAGTGATTTATACCAAGCAAGTAAATTCTCATTATCATGTGTTCCTGTATATAGGACATTGTTGTAATCATAACCATGTTTAAATTCTTCTTTAGGGCCAAATTCAAACTGCATTACATTCATTCCTGCGTATCCAGTTTCTTCTAATAATTTATGTACAGAATCATCTAGAAAACCTAGATTTTCAGCGATTATCTCGCATTTAACATGCTTATTAATTTCATTAAACAATTCAATACCTGGACCCTTTACCCATTTACCATCTTTAGGATCTTTACCATATGGAATTTTAAAATATCCAGCAAATGCTCTAAAGTGGTCTATACGTATAATATCATAAGTTTTAGCAACTTCTTTAATACGTTCTACCCACCAAGCATAATCAGTCTTTTTTAAATAATCCCATCTGTATAATGGGTTACCCCAAAGTTGACCATAACTTGAAAAATAATCAGGTGGACAGCCAGCTACATTAATAGGTTTTAAATCTTTATCAAGTTCAAAGATGTGTGGTGCTTTCCAGCAATCAACAGAATCATAAGCTACATAAATAGGAATATCACCTATAATTTTTATTCCTTTTTTATTTGCATATTTTTTTAATTTTATCCATTGTTTATAAAATAAGAATTGAATAAATCTTATTTCATCTACTTTTGAATAATTATTATTAACAAAATGATTTATTTCATTTTTGTTATATTTTTTGAATTCTTTCCACTCATACCAAGGCTTATAATTATTCTTTTCTTTTAATAATGAGAATACCGCATAATCTGTTAGCCAACTTCTATTATCATTTTTAAATTTTTCATATTCTCTTTTAACCTTAAACATGTTTTTATAGCATTTTTTAAGTATTTTTACCTTGTTTTGGAATAATTTATAATAATCTATACCTTTACCAAGTAAAGTCTTGTCATATGAATCTAATAAGCCATCCTTAACTAATTCATCAAGTGAAATAAAATAAGGGTTAAAAGCAAATGTGCATGGAGATTGATATGGTGAGTCTCCATAGCTTGTTGGATTAAGTGGTAATACTTGCCATAAATGTTGTTTTGACTTTTCTAGGAAGTCAACAAATTTATAGGCCTCTATTCCTAGAGTACCTATAGAATCATTATTTAAGCTTGAAATATGTAATAAAATTCCAGCATATTTCTTCATTATAAACACCTCTTCAAAATTCTTGCTGTATGTGGGTATATTCTAAAATATGTATTTTTTTCTCCTGTTATTAAATCAATGGCATCTATATCATAATATTTATTAACATTTGAATTGTTTACTAATACATAAATGTTATCTCCTCTTTTAAAGGCGAAAAGAGATTTATCGGCATAAATTTCTTTATACTTTCCATCAATAAACTCTTTATTTTGTCTTCTAATTTCTCCAAGTTTTGTATAAAAACTGAGTAAGTTTTTGTTCATATCATTCCATGGGAATGTCTTTCTACAGAAAGGATCTTTATAGCCTTCAACACCTACTTCATCGCCATAAAATACACAAGGCACTCCAGGTAGTGTATATTGCAAGATTGCGGCCATTTTAAGACGTTCTACGGCATCTTTATATCTTGTTTGATCCATCCTATAATTAGCGATTTCTACTCTATCCATTCTATGGAAATTAACATTTCCACAAACGCTTAGAATACGTTCTGTATCATGTGTACCAAGTACATTCATTAGAGAGTCTAAAACTTCTTTAGGATAATTATTAATAATACTTCTTAAAGTGTTTCTTAGATTATAAACATTTCCGTAACATACAAATTCAATAATAGCTTTTCTAAATGGATAATTCATTACAGAATCAAGCTCGTTACCATCAAAATAATGACGTCTAAATCCATATGCCTCTTTATTAGATGCATCTTCCCAAACTTCTCCTATTAGGATTGCTTTTGGGTTTGCTTTTTTTACAGCTTTACTTATACGTTCAACGAATTCACTATTTAATTCATCAACAACATCAAGTCTATATCCCAATGCGCCTAAACCTATCCACTTAGGGATTACTTTATCGCATATATAATCTACAAAATCAGATTTTTGATTTATAGCTGGTAAAGTATCGAATCCCCACCAACAATGGTATTTATTTGGATATTCTATAAATCTATACCAGTTATAATATTTAGATTCTTTTGATTGATAAGCACCTATTTCATCGAAATATCCTTCTCTATTAAAATATCTACTATTACTTCCTGTATGGTTAAATACACCATCAATAATAATACCTATTTTTCTTTTTTTAGCTTCAGCACATAATTCAATAAAATCTGCTTCAGTTCCTAGCATAGGATCAAGTTCCATATAATCGGCTGTATCATATCTATGATTTGAAAAAGCTAGTGATATTGGATTTAAGTAAATAGATTTTACACCAAGCTTTTTAATATAATCAAGTTTAGATGTAATACCTTTTAAATTACCACCAAAATAATCGTTATTTAAGATCTTACCATGAATTGGTAGATATTGTGGATGTTCATCCCAAGTCTTATGCATCCAACCATTAGGATGGCAATAATCATTATCTAAATTACAAAATCTATCAGGTAGTATTTGATACATTACACCACCTTTAAACCACTTTAAATCCTTTTTAAAGCCGTTATGTACTGATAGTTGGAAACTATATGTAATTTCATCAGTTAATGTCGCATCCATATTGATATCACAACAAATATAATGTGTTCCATAACAATCATCAAACTTAAAGTAATACCAGTATATATCCGCTTCATCTAGCGAAAATTCGCATTTAAATACATTAAATGTATCTGTTTTTTCATAAAAAAGAGGGAATGTTTTTTCAATACCTTTAGAATCGCTTTTTAAGACAACACATAAATTCCAAATGTTATATGATTGTATAAAGCTAACTCTTAAAGTTACAATTCCATTTTTTATGATAGCGCCTTGTGGGCTCTTATTATATTCGAAAAACGGATTGAAAAATATATCCCTCATGTTTTATTACCTCTTCTTTAATATAATGATTGAGTATCTAGGTATTTTTACTGTAATAGAATACTTACTATTGTTTGACATGTATTTTTCAGTTCTAAGTATATCAGTATTTTGGTAGTTGTTACCACCATATTGATATAAATCACTATTAAATACTTCTACATAACTTCCTCTTGGAACTCCAAGTCTATAATAATCATAGTTATTACCAGAGAAGTTAATAATTACAACTAATTTTTTACCTTTCTTATTAGTTCTAATGAACGAATAAACATTTCCTCCAGCATCATCTGCGTTAATCCATGTGAATCCTTCCATTGTTTGATCATTATCCCAAAGCTCTGAATGCTTTAGATAGAACTTATTTAAATGTTCTACATATCTTTGCATTTCTTTATGTCTTGGGAATTTATTTACTAAGAACCAATCAAGTTCTTTCTTATAATTCCATTCAATGAATTGACCAAATTCACTACCCATGAATAATAATTTTCCACCTGGGTGAGTCATCATATATCCTAGGTATGCTCTATCATTTGCAAACTTTTCATCATATGATAATGTTCCACCACAATCTCTACCCATCTTATCAATTAAAGAATATTTTCCATGAACAACTTCATCATGACTAATAGGTAGAATATAGTTCTCACTATATGCATAGCATAATGAGAAAGTCATTTTATGGTGATGGTCATGTCTAAAAAATGGGTTAATAGAGGCATAAGCTAAACTATCGTTCATCCATCCCATGTTCCATTTATGAGAGAATCCTAAGCCTCCAGCATAAACTGGTTTTGTTACATTAGGGAAGGCTGTTGATTCTTCAGCAATCATCATAATGTTTGGATAATCTCTATATAATACAGTGTTTAAATCATGGAAGAAATCAATAGCTTCTAGCTTATAATTTCCACCAAATTTATTTGGAATCCATTTCTTTCTATCATAATCAAGGTATAGCATAGCAGCAACTGCATCGCATCTAATACCATCGATATGATATACATCAAGTAACATATGAGCACTTGAGATTAAGAATGATTTTACTTCTGGTTTGGCATAATTAAATATACGTGTTCCCCAACCTGCAAATTCCATTCTTGTTGGTTCTGGGTCTTCATATACTTTATCACCATCAAATTCATATAATCCAAATGCATCTTTAGGAAAATGAGCAGGAACCCAGTCCATTATAATACCAATATTAGCTTCATGTGCTTTATTAACTAAATACATGAAATCATCTGGTGTTCCATAACGAGATGTTACAGAGAAATAACCAGTAACTTGGTAACCCCAAGATCCATCAAATGGATGTTCATTTAATGGCATTAATTCAATATGAGTATATCCCATCTTTTTTACATATGGGATTAATTTATCTGCAGTCATTCTATAAGAATAATATGTACCATCCTTATTCTTCTTCCAGCTTCCAAGATGAACCTCATAAATATTTAATGGTTTGTTGAAAACAGAATTATTTTTTCTGTGTTCCATCCATTCTTGGTCAGACCATTCAAATTCAAAGTCATAAACCTTTGAACATGTTTCTTCTCCAGTTTCATTATGGAAAGCATATGGGTCTTGCTTAAATAAAACTTTATTATTGTTTATAATTTTAAATTTATATTTATCGAATCTATTAACGTTTTTAACATTTACTTCATAGATACCTTCACCAGTGATTTTATTCATTTCAATACCATTTTCCCAATCACAAAAATCACCTACAACATAAACTTTTGTAGCGTGTGGTGCATAAACTCTAAATGTAGCTTCTTTGGTATATCTATTAAAATGACATCCCATAAATTTATAAGCTATTTCAGAGAATTTATTGTGGAAATTGTTACAAAAATAATACATATAAATCACCTCTTTTATTATTTTACCATATAATTAAATTAATTTGTATTAATTTAGCCTATTTTGTGAAAAATCTTTTTATTTCTTTTACAAATTGTTTATTAAAGACAATGTAGATTAAATCATTTGTATCAGCACCATTAATAATATCATTTAGTTCATTTACATCTTTTAAAGTGTAACTATTAATGTTTGAATCTATGTTTGATACAACAATAACATTTCTATTTGTGATAGATTTTAGATTATCAACTTCAGTCTCTAAATCTATGTCATTAACGATGTAATTTAAAACAATTCTAGGATTATGATTAACTCTTTCGTTAATTAAATTAGGCCTAATATCATTAACTATTTTCCTTATTTTTTTATTCTTTATTTCAGGGAATATTTCATTAATAAAATATATTCCTAAAATGTAAGGTAATGCGTTAAATGAGCCATAATTTAATACGTCATAGTCTAACATTAAATAACTAAAACTACATAATTCAGAAGGATATAAGTAATAATCTTTTTTATCAATTTTACTATATGAATAAATAGTTTTATCATCACTATAATCAGTAAGTAAATAATAATTATAATCAATGTCTTTAATAAAACTAAATGCATCTTCTACGATTATAATAGGTGCTTTTTGTTCTCTAAAGAAGTTAAGTCCAGCAAGAAATAATGCTTCATATTTTCCTATTTCTAAATTGTTTTCTTCTTGAATAGTTTTAATGCATCCTAAATGAAATTCAAAAGATTCTTCATCAATTATTCTATCTTTATAAGATATTTCATCATTACTAAAAATAATTGCTCCAGAATGGAATTTCTTATAATTTAAAACTTCTTTTAATGTAGTAATAGTGGTAACCCTACTAGAATTACCACTAACACATATCTTTATAATATTATTAAAATCAATTTCTAAAACTTTAAGAAATTCTTTAACGTTATTGGTTGTTTTATCCTCTAGGGAATTTAACCAATCTTTATTCATCTAAATTATTAAGTCTTTCCTTTAAAGAATTAAATTGATTTGTATATGCTTCAAGCTTTTCTCTTTCGGCATTTACCTTAAAGTCTGGAGCTTTATTTACGAAATTAGGATTAGATAGCATTTGACTAGCTCTATTGATTTCTGCTTGTAAATGTTCTAATTCTTTTTCGATTTTTTGTTTTTCTTCTTCAATATTAATTAAATCTGTTGTCTTAATGAAGATTGTAAAATCAAGTTTATGGAATACTTGATATTTACCATTTGGTTCTTCTAAACTTACATTTAATTTGCCGCAATTAGTGAACTTATTAACATAAGCTTCTAAACTTAAAATAGAATCTTTTATTTCTTTTGAATTTGCAACACAAATGAAGTTTAATTCCTTACTCATTGGCTTATTATTATCATTTCTAATTGTTCTAATTAAAGTGATAAGTTCAAATAATCTATCAATATTAGTTAAATCAGATCTAATTCCGTTATCTTTTGGCCATTCATCAATTGAAATAGATGCACATTTGTGTGGGATATGTTGGTAGATTTCTTCTGTAACAAATGGCATAAATGGATGTAATAATTTTAATATTGCATCAAGTACGTATAATAATACATGTTTTGTATTAGTATTATTTTCTTGTAAATCTACTTTTGTAATTTCAATGTATTTAGATGCGAAATCATCCCATACAAAGTTATAAATATCTTTTGATACTAATCCAAATTCATATTTATCATAGTTCTTATCTACTTCGTTAATTAAATTATTTAATTTAGTTATAATCCATTTTGCTGATTCATTTAAGTTATTAAAGTCAACATTAATTTCTTTAATATCTTCTGTATTCATTAGAATATATCTACTAATATTCCAAATCTTATTGATATAATTCCATCCAGCTTCTACTTTTTCTGTATCAAATCTTAAGTCCATACCTGGAGCTGAGTTAGATGTTAGGAAGAAACGTAATGAATCGCATCCATATTTATCAATAACATCCATAGGGTCAACACCATTACCTAGAGATTTAGACATCTTTTTACCATTCTTATCTCTAATTAATCCATGGATTAGACAGTCTTTGAATGGACGTTCTTTCATGAATTCAAGTCCTTGGAATACCATTCTACATACCCAGAAGAAAATAATATCATATCCTGTAACTAGACAGTCTGTTGGATAGAATTTCTTTAATAATTCTGTGTTATCTGGCCAACCAAGTGTAGCAAATGGCCATAAAGCAGATGAGAACCAAGTATCAAGAACATCTTCATCTTGAACCCATCCTTCTCCTGGATTTTCTACTTGTACTTTAACTTCATCGCCTTTATACCATGCTGGAATTCTATGACCCCACCATAATTGTCTTGAAATACACCAATCATGGCAGTCTTCCATCCAGTGGTTTAAGATCTTTTCAAATCTTTGTGGATAGAAATTAACTTTCTTATTTTCGTCTTTTTGATTTTCTAAAACGTTATTTGCTAGTTCATCCATCTTAACAAACCATTGTTTAGATAAGTATGGTTCAACCATTACTCCTGTACGTTCTGAATGTCCTACGCTATGAACGATTGGTTCAATCTTTATTAATAGACCAGCTTCTTGTAAATCATCTACTAATTGTTCTCTACAATCAAATCTATCCATTCCGTTATATTTACCAGTTAGTTCATTCATTGTTCCGTCAGGATTCATTACTTTAACTCTTGGTAAGTTATGACGATTTCCTACTTCATAGTCATTAGGGTCATGTGCTGGTGTAATTTTAACAACACCTGTACCAAATGTAGGATCTGCATGTTCATCACCAACAATTGGAATCTTTTTATTAACAACTGGTAGAATTACATTCTTTCCAATTAAATGTTTGTATCTTTCATCTTCTGGGTTTACAGCTACAGCTGTATCACCAAATAGTGTTTCAGGACGAGTTGTTGCTACTTCTAAGTATTCATTAGAATCTTCTAGATAGTACTTTATGTGATAGAAAGCACCTTGAATATCTTTATAAATTACTTCTTCATTTGATAGAGCTGTTTGACTAACTGGATCCCAGTTAATAATCTTTTCACCCCTATAGATGAAGCCTTTGTTATAAAAATCAATAAATACCTTTTCTACGCCTTTTTTAAGTCCATCATCTAGAGTAAATCTTTCTTTAGTGTAATCTAGTGATAAGCCTAATTTAGCCCATTGTTGTCTAATATTTAAGGCATATTCATCTTTCCATTCCCAAGCTTTCTTTAAGAAACCTTCTCTACCTAGATCGTATTTATTAATGCCTTCTTCTTTTAATTTATTAACAACTTTAACTTCAGTAGCTATTGCGGCATGGTCCATACCTGGTAGCCATAAAGTATCATAGCCTTGCATTCTTTTACGTCTAATAATGATATCTTGTAAAGTTGTATCCCAAGCATGTCCTAAATGTAGTTTTCCAGTTACATTTGGTGGTGGTATTACTATACAGTAACGATTCTTACTCTTATCTCCAGCAGTAAAGAATCCACCCTTTAGCCAAAAATCATACTTGTTTTCTTCTACTTTCTTGTGATCATATTTAATATCCATAATCCTAACCTCCATACTCATCCTTTGTTAGTCTAAATCTTTTACAATCTTTATATTTATTATCATAATTAAGATAATCATTTTCATGAATACCCAAATATTTAAATCCAGCATTTAAAAGTAATTTTTCACTTCTATAGTTATCTATAAAGCAACCTGCGTCTATTTCAAAAGCATTTAACTTTTTAAAAGCATAATCAACTAACGCTTTAACAGCTTCACTCATTAATCCTTGATGCCAGTATTCTTCTTGTAAAGAATAACCTAGTTCATATATGTCATCTAGTTTTTTAGATAGAGTTATTACTCCAATAACCGTATTGTTTTTTTTATAAACAATAGCTAGACTATCTATTTTTAAAATAGTTTCTATAATACTTTTTGTTTCTTCTATAGATTCATGAGCTTTAAACCCGGCATTCTCGCTAACGTTCTTATTTTTAGCATATTCATAAATACCAGGAGCATCATCAAGTGTTATATTTCGTAATATTAATCTTTCTGTCTCTAAGCGCATAAAATCACCTTCTATAAAATAAAAACGTCCTTTTTAAGGACGTCATTACTATTTATATACGTCTATTTTTGCCTTTATTATCTTTATTACATAAATATAATAACATATTTTCACTAAAAATCAAGTTATAATAATTATTTCTTATAACCGTTTGGATTTTTCTTTTGCCAGTTCCAAGAATCTTTAGCCATATCTAAAATATCGTATTTAGTTTTAAAGCCTAATTCTTTATATGCTTTTTCAGGTGAAGCATAATAAATAGCTACATCTCCAGCACGTCTAGGTTTTATTTCATAAGGTATTTTGAAACCACACGCTTTTTCAAAAGCATGCAATACATCAAATACACTATTACCTTTTCCAGTGCCTAAATTATATGTAACTAAACCAGAATTAGTAAATAATTTATCAAATACTTTAACATGACCATATGCTAAATCACATACGTGAATATAGTCTCTAACTCCTGTACCATCAGCTGTATCATAATCATTACCAAAAATACCTAGCTTTTCTAGTTTTCCAACAGCAACTTGGCTAATATATGGTGCTAAGTTATTTGGTATACCATTTGGATCTTCTCCAATTAATCCAGATGGGTGAGCTCCAATCGGGTTAAAGTATCTTAAAATCGCAGCATTAAACCATTTATTAGCTTTTGCATAATCTCTAATCATATCTTCAATCATTAGTTTTGTTCTACCATATGTGTTACAAACTCTAAATGGAAAATCTTCTTTAATTGGGTTTGTATCAGGTTGGCCATAAACTGTTGCGCTAGATGAAAAAACTAAGTTATTAGTTTTAAATTCATCCATTAATTTTAATAAATTAATAAAAGAAATTAAATTATTATCATAATATTTTAAAGGTAGTTTTTCTCCTTCTCCTACAGCCTTAAAGCCAGCAAAGTGAATAACGCCATCTATTTTATTTTCCATAAATACTTTTTTAAAAGCATCATAATTGCAACAATTTAATTCATAAAACTTAGGTGTTTTACCTGTGATTTTATTTATTCTATTTAATACTTCAATACTTGAATTACTTAAATCATCTACGATAATTACATCATAGTTTTTTTCAATTAATTCTACTACTGTATGGCTACCAATATAGCCCATACCTCCAGTAACTAAAATACTTTTCATAATAATCACCCATATTATTTTATCATAATTTATAAAATAATAAAAGATGAGCCTTATTTTTGCTCATCTTTATTCTTCTTTTCTTTTTTTACTTTAAATTTTTTCTTCTTTCTCTTATTGATTCCTTTATTATAGAAATCATCATAGATTCTAACGTAGTATTCTCTCCATATCTCTAAAACATGTTCTTTTGAATAATAATTAGACAAATATGTAGAGTTTTCGCTTTGCTCTTTATAGAAGTCTTTATCGTTCTTTAAACGTTGTAATTGACTAGAGAATTCTTCATTATTTGTTCCAACAACATATTTATGGAATAAAATGTCTTCGTAAAGCTCTAAATCACGCAATAAAACGGGTTTTCCGCTATTTATAGCTTCTAGTATAGACATTGGGAAAAGTTCGTTATAACTAGGCATAAATAGGCAATCACACGCATTATATAATTCATTCATTTTTGTTCTTGGAACAATTCCTAGGAATGTAACATTATCTGGGTGATTTTCTACTACTGCGCTTAATTCTTTATAACCATCTGTGATCTTACCAAAAGAGAATCCACCAGCCCAAACAAATTCAATATCTGGGTTTTGTTTAGCTACTTCTACGAAGTCTAATACGCCTTTTCTATGTTGAACTTGTCCAACACCTAAAACAGTGAATTTATCCTTCTTTAATTTGTATTCATCTTTTACTTTATCTATTTCTTCTTCGCTTAATTTATGGAAGTCTTCTTTATTTACATAATTAGGTATATAAGTGATATGATTTTTATCAATTCCTAGTTCTACTAATGGTTTAATAAATATAGGATTAACAACAACAATTTCATCACTTCTTCTATACATACTTAAAACATATTTTTTAAATATTTTTAAGAATAATTTAGGTAATTTTATAGAGCCATCTAATGTATCTGGTAGAAAGTGTACGTAACATACGAATAATTTATTTTTGTATCTTCTAAGTTTAAAATAATAACCTGGATTAACAGAATGGATATGATAAATATCAAATTTCTTTCCTTTTTTGTTAACAGATATATCAAATAAATCGTCAGCTTCTTTTACAAGAGCAACTTGTTCAAGGTAAGCAGATCCAACGCCTTGGCCATCTACACTATCAGCTTTTGATAACATATTTATTTTAAGTTTATCCATATAATCACCTCAAAATATTTTTTACCACTATTATTATATAACAAAAATATGAAATATACAAAGTATATTCATATTAAAATGTTTTCAAAAAGAAAAAGGAGTAATTAAACTCCTTTTATGATGTTTGAATTCTTCCTAAATCATAATAATCTTCTAAGCCACATCCAGTGCTTCTTAACATTAGTTCATCAAGCATATGTGAAGTACTTCCAAATAGGATGCTTGCAGGATTATCACTATCAGGTGCAGATAATGTAAATGCTGATCTACCAATTGTAGTTAATTGGCCAGATAATGTTAGTGTTTCAATATTACATCCTAAGAAAGCTTCTGAACCAATCTTAGAAAGTGGAGCACTTGCAAGTGAAACAATTTTAAGCTTAGTACATCCATAGAATGCACTTTCGCCTATTTCTGTTATAGAACTGCAAGCATCAAAACTTTCTAAAGATGTACAACCCATAAAGGCTTTAAATCCGATTTTTTTAATGCTGTAATCTGCACTATCAGCAATTTTTATTGATTTAAGTGATGTACAGTTAGCAAATGTATAAGCTTCTATTTCACTTAAGTCATTACTTGCTGTTTCTAAATCTACTGTTTCAAGATTAATAGCATCACAGAAAGCATAAGAATTAATTTTGCTTGTTTGATTTGGACAAGAAAAATTCTTATCTTCTTTTAATGCTGGATAAGCAATTAATGTAGCTAAATCTTTAGTGAATAATACACCATTTCTTGATGTATAATCTTCATTTTGCATATCTACGTTAAATACTTTAAGATTACTACAATATCTAAATGCATCAAGCTCTATTAATGTTGTAGTCTTTGGAATACTAATTGAATTAATATTTGAATTATAGAAAGCTCTTGATCCAATTGTTGTTAAACCTAAAGGAAGGGTAATTGAATCCATTCCTAAGCAATATTCAAAACATTGTGCTGGTAATTCAGTTACTTTTGTATTTGATAAATCTATTTTGTTTAATTTAACACAATGGGAGAAAGCTTTTTGACCTAAAGTACTTATAGTTTTAGGAAAAGTTATCTTTGTTAACATACTACAACTATAAAATGTATTTTCACCTATACTATCTAAGCTAGTTTGTGAAAAATCAAGAATAACTAACTTCTTATTTTCTGCTAAACTATAGTCTCTTAAAGTTTTTAATGTAGAAGGGAATACTACTTTATTTAAATTTTTCAAACTATATATAGCATGACCGCCAAATTCTTCTATTTGTGTGTTTGATAAATCAATTGAAGTTAGACTATCACAATTTAGGAAAACATTGTTTCCTAGCCTTTTAGATGCATTAGGAAGTGTAATATCAGTTAAACTACTACAGCCTCTAAATAATTCTTTACTTATATCTGTTAAAGTTAGATTTGATAAATCCATTTTAACTAAATTAGTACAATCGCTAAAAGCTGCTTCTTTGATTGTTTCAATAGTGTTAGGATATTTTATATTCTCTAATGCCACGCATTTTCCAAATGATTCTTTTCCTATTTCAGTTAACTTAGATTTAGACATATCTATATTAACCAATCTATAAGCATCATAAAAAGCCCTATCTTCTATTCTTTTAACAACCTTTTTATCGATTGAATATGGAATAATGATATCTCCTTGGTTTTTATATTTATCGTTTAATCCTGTGATAACTGCATCATTACCATTTTCAACTTGAAATTTAAAAATAGTATTTTTGCTTGATGCGTACACATCTTTATTTTTACCACAACCTGCCATAAAAAATACAGTTAGTAGTAAAAATGGGATAGCAAATTTTCTCATTTTATCACGCCCTTTATATTATTTTATCATATTTTTTTATAAATTAATATATAACTAAAATAAAAGAGTTGGGAAACCCAACTCTAATATATTATTTTATTCCTATGCAATTACATCAGCATATAAACTAAATGCGTAATTTAATAGATATGTATCTTTTGTTCCAGCAGGAACTGTAATAGTTAAATTTTCCTTCTTATCGATGAATTCAACATCAACACTTGGTGGTGTATCACTTTGGAATGTTAAAGTTAAATTAGAACCAACGATAAATGCTGCTTTACCAATATAGCTTACATTTTCTGGAACTGTGAAACTAGTAATTCCTTGACATCCATTAAATGTTTCATCATTAATAACATTACAGTTTGAACTCCATGTTACTGATGTTAATGCGCTACAATCTTTAAATGCTTTAGCTCCAACATATGAAACAGTATTAGGAATAGTTGCACTTGTTAAATCATCACATGCTTCAAATGCACTTTCAAGGATTTGTTCAAGATTTACTGCAGCAGCTAAGAATTCTGTAGTAGTTATAGCTGTACCGTTAAATGCATTAGCGCATATTGTTCTAATGTTACTATTAATGCTAACTTCAGCTAAAGAAGTACATAAATTAAAGAACTTATCACTAATTGATGTAATATTTAATGCACTTAAATTTGCTGAAAGTAATGATTCACATTCAGAGAATGCTTCACTACCAATTGCAATTACAAATTCACCAAGAACAAGTTTTTCAATACCTGATTTATTAAATGCCTTATCACCAATTGAAACGTTCTTAGAAGTACCTAATGATAAATCAATTTTTAATTTATCGCATTCTTCAAATGCTGAATTACCAATTGATACAATATTTGCAAAATTAAATGAAGTAATAGGAGTTAATCTAAATGCTGTATTTCCAATTGTATTGATTGATTTGTTATCTCCAAGAGTAACAGTTGCTAAATTAGAGCATTCTTCAAACATACCATCATTAATCATTGTAATTACTAATGCTTCAAGGTTAACTGCTTCTAATGATGATTGACTAAATACATTAATATCCATTTCAGATACTTTAGATCCTAATGTAATAGATTTTAATCCACTTTGATAGAATGCGCCTTCACCAATGAATAATGCTACACCATTTGATGAACCTAATTCTAAATCTACTCCAGTAAATGTTGTTGGAAGTTTAGATGGATCTTTGCAAGCAAATGCACTTCTTCCAATATATCCAACAGTTAGTGGAATTGCTGTTTCATATGGAGTATTCATAAATGCTTCATCGCCAATAGACTTGATATTTGCATTCCAAATAACATTCTTTAACATATAACAATCTATAAATGCAGAATTTGGAATTTTTTCAACCTTAAGTGGTATGATTAAGTTATTTAATGATTCTGCACCAGCAAATACACTAACGCCAAGTGTTTCTAGACTAGCTGGTAAGATAAATGTTTCAGTTAAACACTTACAATAAGAGAATGCTTCTTTACCAATTTCTCTAATAGATGCTGGTAAATTGATTTCAGTTAATGCATAGCATGAAGCAAATGCAGATGCTGGAATTAATTCAATTTTATTGTTTTCATCAAATTCAACATTTTTTAATGCAATACATAATTCAAATGCATTAGTTCCCATTTCTTCTACACCTTTTGGAATATAGAAATCTAAAATATTTTGACAATTGTTAAATGCAAAAGCACCGATTGATGTTAATGCTGAATTTTCACTAATTGTAAATGTATTTAATGTGTAAATATCACTAAATGCATATTCACCAATTGATGTTACTGAATCAGGTAATACTACATCGATTAAGATTGTTCCTTTAAATGTACCATTAGGAATTTCAGTTATATTTAATTTAGAATCAGTGTCATTTAAATCGAAATTTAATACTGATAATGATCTACATTCTTCAAATACAGATACACCTAGAACAATTCCGTTTGCTGGAATTGTAATTGATTCTAATCCTGATCTAGCAAATGCTTTATCGCCTATTTCATCAACTTTAGAAATATCAATTGTCTTTAAGCTTTCACAAGCTTCAAATGCGCTCATACCAATTCTCTTAATGTCGCAGTTTGTTAAATCAACTACGCTTAAAGCTGTAAAGCCATTAAACATATTATCAACAAGTTCTTCTGAACCTGCATTTATTGTTACTTTAGATAAAACTGGTTTTAATAAAGCAACAGATGTACCGAATAAATATTCTAAACTTGTAGAACCAAAAATCTTTAGTTCTTCTATCTTTGTACATCCTTCAAGAATTGAAATACCAAGATTATCATCTTTAGCTAAATCATTTACAAATTCAAATGATTCAATTGATTGACAACCCTTAAATGCATAATCACCAATAAATCCTAGTGCATCAGTTGTTTTACTGAAACTTACAAGTAAGCAACCAGCAAATGCATATGAACCTATTTGTTCAACATTTTCAGGTAATGTATCTATTTGTAGTTTTAAACATCCATTGAATGCATAATCGCCAATAAATGTAATAGTATCATTTAATGCATCTATTTGTAAGTTAGCACATCCATCAAATGCATATGAGCCAATACTATCTACACCATCATTGAATGTGAAGTTTGTGATTGCTGCATCGTTTTGGAATAAACCTTCACTAATTGTCTTAACGCCTGCAGGAAGGCTATCAATTACTAATTTGTCACAATCAGCAAATGCATATTTACCAACTGTTGTTAAATTAGTTAAATCATCTAAGTTAAGTGATGTAATACCTCTACATTCCATAAATGCTTCGTTACCAATCTTAGTAACTGTTTCAGGAATGATTATTGTAGTTACTGATAGACAACCAGCAAATGCTTTTGCTTCGATTGCTGTTGTTCCTTCTAAGATTTCAATTTCAGTAATCTTTTTCGCAACTGCATCTTTTGATTCACCAAATAATGAATCAAGTCCATATTCACCTCTAGTGTGAAGTACTTCTACGTTTGTATCTCCAGTAAATACATTACTTTCCATGAATGATCCTTTTGATAATACAACTGATGTAATATTTGGACAATTAGCAAATGCAAATTGCTTAATTGTTGTTGTAACGCCTGTATTTGTATTTAATTCTACTGAATCAATTTCACTACAACCATAGAATGCATAAGCACCGATGTTTGTAATTGATGGTGAGAATGTAGGTGTAGGAATTAATGTATTTCTAAATGCATAATCACCAATTGATGTTAATTTAGATAAGTCTAAGTTAGAAACTTTAACACATCCATCAAATGCATAATTTCCAACCATTCTAACTGTATCTGGTAAAGTAACATCTTCTAAGCTTGTACAGTTTTTAAATGTAGAAGCTGATATTTCACTTAAGCCACTATTTAATGTTACTGATGTAATTGAAGTACAACCTTCAAATGCACTAGCACCAATTCTATTTATGCCAGAAGCAATTGTTAAAGTACTAATGTTAGTACAATCAATAAATGCGCTTGAAGCAATGCTTGTACCTGTAACATTTAATGTAGATATTGATTTTCTTACTTGTGGAGCATAAGCTGTAAATAATTTAGAAATTGATAGACTTCCATCAACTTTTAAACTAGTGATTTGATTTTCTTTTGGAATTAGAATATCGCCTACTACATCATATTGAGTAAATGCGTTGTTTCCAATTATTGTGCTTCCACCGAATTTTACTTCCATTGTCTTTAATCCTGCATTAACGAATGCTTCATCACCAATTGTAGTGATGTTTGCAGGTAATACAATGTCTTCTACTTTTTGTATGTTATAGAATGCTTTATCTCCGATTTCTCTTAATGCATCATCAAATGCTATAGAAGAAATATTAGTACATCCTCTAAATGCATTAGAGCCAATCTTAATTAAGCTTTCTGAATTACTAAAATCTAAAGTAGTTAAACTTTCGCAGTTTGCAAAGGCAAATTGATCAATTGTCTCTAAAATTGTTAAGCTAGAGAAATCAACTGTTGCTAAGTTATCACACTTTTCAAATGCACTATCTGAAATAATCTTTAAATTGCTTGGAAGATTAATTGATGTTATACCATCACAGTTATAGAAAGCGAATGGTCCAATTGAATCAAGTAGTGAACCACTTTCAAAAGTAACTGTTGTTAATGTTGTAACATCTTTAAATGCTTCATATGAAATTGATTTAACACTTGCTGGAATGTTAATTGATGTAAGCTTTGTTCCTTGGAAAGCTTTTGATGGAATATCTGAAATAGTTGCTCCACTAGCAAATGTTACGCTAGATAGATTAGTACATCCCATAAATCCATTTCCAGTTAAGTGAGTTAAACTTGCAGGAATTGAAACGCTAGTTAAATCTTCATCCTTATATGAATAAGACATTCTTGTAACCTTATAACCACCTAAAGTTTCAGGAATAACTAGTGATGAACCTTTTGGATCAATACTAACAATTTCAGCCTCATTTCCAAAAACCTTAATTGTAAAGCCATCAACTTTTATTGTGTCATCCTTCACAGGGTCAGTTTCAGTTGGCTTTTTACCACATCCAGCAAATAAGAATGCAGACGACGCTAAAGCTAAAACTGCTAAAACTTTTGTTAATCTCATTTTTTTCATAGTGCATTACCTCCAATACGACAATTTGGAATTTATTATAAAATAAATTAAATATAAGTCTACACTTATAAAAATATTTTATCATAGGTCAAGCTTTTATTCAATATTAATATAGAATATTAATAAATTTTCACCTATTCATCACATTTCTATTTTTAAAATATGAAAAAAGGCTCAAAAGAGCCAATTTCCAAGTTATTTTTTTAATTATCACTATTATTTTCACTTATAGGTGTTTTTTTCTTATTTTTCTTTATTAAATACATAATCATAATAACAAACATCATGAATATAAAGCTGATAGTATAGCCAAAATAATCTAATAGGACATCTCTAATTGTTCCATCTCTACCAGGAGATACTACTTGTATTAGTTCTGTAAGTATGGCAAATACTAATCCGTTTATGCCAATTATTAATAAAATGTATTTACTACTTCCTTCATAATTAGGCTTAATCCATAAATAGAAAGTTATAAATGATATTATGCCAAATACGATAAATCCTAAGAAGTGGGCTATACCTTTCCTTATAATTTTGCCAAATGATTCTCCAATATTATCTTCAATTACTTTCTTTTCTACAGTTAATACAAATGATTCTTCTTTCTTATCTATGCCATCATCTACTATTACAGTTATAGTTGTTTTGCCTTCTTTTTTGGCTTGAATATTACCTAATCCATCAATAATTGCTACGCTCTCATCACTTGATAAATATGAATATTTATCATAAGTTAAGCTACTACTATTAGTTGGATTAACTGTTACTTTATATGAATCTCCTAGAATTATTCTTTTATCATTTAAATTAAATTCAGGTAATATATTATGAATTGTTACTACCATAGACATTTTATAATTATAACCTTGGGCAACTATATAAGCAGTTCCATATCCTTTAATTTTTAATTTTCCAGTCTTTCCAACTTCTGCTATATCACTTTTCAAATTAGTAGTAGGATCAACTACATAATATTTAATCACTTTAAACATATTTGATGCATTAGGATCTATATCAGCACTATATGTATGAGTTGTTTCATCATTAATATATAGAACTGAATCTCCTATTAATCTATAATATTCTGGATTAATTATTTCACCACTAGTAATTGTTAGATTAAAAGTTGATGTTAGATTAGTAGATAAGTGTGTAGCTGTAATTGTAACATTACCACTAGCTATGGCAAAAGCATATTCATCATATACTTTACAAATTGATTCATCACTTGATTCAAGCTTACATAATTTATCCGTAACATCATCTCTATCATATTCTATATAAAATTTAACATAATCTCCAACTGGTATTGATGTAATTTCGTCATAAGACTTTAAAATAATAGAATTAGGTTTTATTAAATCTTCTATTGGTTCAACATATTCTAATACATTAAATTCAATTACTTTCATTAGATTAGCTTCTTTTTGTTCTATAGAAACTGATGCATTTCCTTCAGATTTAAAAGTTATTAAACCACTACTATCAACATCTAATATATTAGTATTAGATGATGTAAAAGTTAAAGTTTTATAACTAGCATTTGAAGGTAAGACTTCTATATCAAGCAAAAGAGTTTCATTTGTATAATATTTATCTTTAAAACTATTATTTATTTTTAATTCATTAGGTTTTATTGTTTTATTTTTTATAAATACTTTTGATATGTCATTTATTACTTTTTTAAAGAAGGAATGTTGTTTAGCGGAAACTTTTCCAGGAATAATTGCTTCATATAATAATACTAAAACAATTAATACATAAAATATAAGCATAATTATCTTAAATTTTTTCACTATAGCCCTCCTTCTTCATTTATAAAAAAAGCAACTTATTTAGTTGCTTTTTATTAATTCTATAATCCTTGACGTAATGCTTGAAGAGCTCTGAATAATAATACTCTATATTCTTCAGCTGTCTTAATGTATTCTTTTTGATTATCTAATCTGAATAGAATCCATTCAGTGATAGGATTTTGATTTTCTTGTAATTTAGCTCTAATTTCAGCTTCTGGTTTTTGAAGTTTCTCTGGTGGTAAATTCTTAAAGAATTCATTCGCAGCTTTCTTTAATTCTTCAAAATTAGATTTTTGAACTGAAGAACCTTTTCCAATTTGGAATGTATCAGCAAATGATTGACCATCTTCGTGAACTTCTTTTGCGATAACATCAATCTTACCTGAGTTATCAACTCTTAAAGTTACATCTACTGGAACTTTATCAGTTGTATCATGGAAGTTTTGTAATTCAATCTTTCCTAAAATTTGGTTTTCAGGAGATTCAACATTTAAATCCTTACCTTGTACAACATATGCAGTAACAGCTTTTTGTCCTTTACCTGCTGTATAGAATCTTTCAACTACTTCGTAAGGAATAGGTGTGTTTTCAAGCATCATGTATTGAACAAATCCACCTGCAACAGTAATTCCTAGTGGGTTAGTTAAAATTTCGTTTAAGAATGATTCTTTCTTATTACCCATGATAGAAGCTTGGATTGCAGCACCACGAGCAACGATTAAGTCTGGATCACTATCAGAAATTTCTACGTTAGGGAAAGCACTTCTAATCATTTGTCCAACTAGTGGAATACGAGTAGAACCACCAACTAAGATAATTCTTTGAATTTCTCTTCCTCCAACAACCTTCTTAGCCATTTCAACTGTTTGGTTAACTAGAGATCCAATCATATTTTCAAATTGAGTCTTTGATAATGCGTAATCTAGAACGATTCTTTGTCCTTGAATACGAATCATATCAGTACCCTTAACTTCATTTTGTTTAGATAAAGCAATTTTGATTTTTTCAGAAATACCATAACATCTCTTAATGAATTCTTTCTTGAATTCAGCATTTCCATCATATTTTCTGCCTTCATCAGTAGATACATATGAATTGTATAAGAATTCTGAAATCTTTTCATCGAAGTTCTTACCACCGATAACTGAACCATCTGTTCTAACAGCTTGATAGAATCTTACGCCATCAACATTTTCACATTCTAGTAAAGTAGCATCGAATGTTCCACCACCAAGGTCAAACGCAAGTACGTTAGATGCATCTTCTACATCTTCACCATATGCAAGTGTAGCACTTGTAGGTTCGTTGATTAAACGAATTTCATGTGTAGGATTAAATCCTGCATCTCTAGCAGCTTGTTCAGTTGAACGTCTTTCGTTATCTTTGAAATAAGCTGGTACAGTGATAACTAAGTCTTCAACTTCATTTTCTGGATATAATTCATCAAGACCATCCTTGATGTATTTTAATACTTTAGCTGAGAATTGTTCTGGGTTTAATTTAACACCGTTATATTCTTCAGTATAAGCATCACCTTTATCCATATTAATCTTCATATGTTTCCATGCATCCATATATAAATCTGCATTATTCTTTACTTTTTCTCCAACAAGGAACTTGTCTGTAGATTTATCATAGTAAACTACTGAAGGATAAATACCTGACATACTTCCGTGTAAGTATTGAAGAACTGGTTGGTTTGTAACATCAGAATAGATGTAGCACTCTGAGTTTGTTGTTCCTAAGTCAATACCTACTGTTAATTTAATATTACTCATTGTAATTCCTCCCTTAAATCGGTTTCATTTAATTTTGTTAAAAATTATGTATAGTATTAATAACAATTTTTAAATATACACTTATCATAATACCATTTTACCACATATTTTCAATATATTCAATATATGAATTAATAAGAAATAACCTAATTTTTATAATTATCTATTACTTCTTTTTTTCTTAACATTGTCTTGTGGAATGTCTTGTAATGGATCGTTTCCTAAGTCGAAAATAGGTGGGTTGTAGATATCATCAGGATTAGAACCTCTTAGACGTTCTTGTCTTTCTCTTTCAATTCTAGCCTTTTCTTCTCTAGCACGTGCCATTTCTTCCCAAGCACTTCTTACAGACTCTTGTTTTTTGTCAACTTTATCCTCTTTTTTCTTACCAAATCCAAATAAACCTCTACGCTCTTTTTCAGGTTCTTTTTGAGGTTGTGGAGTAGGTTCAGGCTTAGTTTCTTCCTTAACTGGTTCAGGTTGTGGTTCTTCAACAACTGGTTCTGGTTTTGGTGCTTCTTTTGGAACTTCAGTTTTCTTTTGTAATAATTCTGCTTGACGTTTAGCTTCTTCAGCAGCTTTAGCCTTTTCAGCTAATTGAGCTTCAGTAGCTTGATTTTCAGCTTCAAGTTCTGCAAGTAATCTTGCTTCTTCCTCTTCAGCTTGTCTAGCAGCCTCTTCAGCAGCCTTTCTAGCTTCTTCAGCTCTTAGTCTAGCAGCTTCTCTAATTTCGGCTAGTTTACGCTGTTTTTCAGCAAGTTCTGCTTCCTTAGCAAGACGTTCTTGTTCAAGTCTTTCTCTTTCAGCAGCAGCTTCAGCTTCAAGACGTTCAGCTTCTGCTTTAGCCTCAGCAATACGTCTTTCTTCTTCCTCTCTACGCTTTCTTTCTTCTTCCTCTCTACGTTTTCTTTCTTCTTCTTGTCTAGCTAATTCTGCAAGACGAGCTTCTTCTTTCAAACGTTCTTCTTCAGCAATTCTAGCTTCTTCTTTTGCAACTGCTTCTTCAGCAATCTTTTCTAATTCTATCTTCTTATCTTCAGCTTCAGCAGCTTCAATATATAATCTATCTGCTTCTTTTCTAGCTTCATCAGCTTTACGCATTGCTTCATTCTTAGCTTCTTCAGCTCTATGAGCTTTTTCACTTAATTTTCTAGCAATCTTTCTAGCTTCAGCAGCTTCATCAACTTCTTTTAAGTTGTACTTGTTTTCGCCACTATCATTCATCATTTGAAGCATTTGTTCACCAAGTGCTGAATCTTCTGATACAGTTCCACCATCTTCACGTGTACCAAGTACATCATTTAAGGCTTTCATAGCAGCCATAGCTTTATCTTTATTAGATAAACCTTCTACATCTAATTTCTCATCATATTTATAAGTAATAACTTGTGGTTGAACTAGAATTACTCTAGTAATTTTATTTCTAAAACCAACTCTATCAATATGTACTACTTTCTTATCAAGGTTCTTATCACCTGTTGGAATAACATCTGTTACTTCCATTTCATCAATATCATAGTTTTCAAGTACATTTGGTACCATAACTTCGATATTTTGTAATTGAAGAGTAGTCTTAAATTTTGATAATGTGTAAGACATTTGTCTGCTATCAGACATATCATCCTTAAAATCAACATAACCTGCGTCAACTCTTGTGAAAATTTCAGCTAAAGACTTCATAAATTCCCCAAGTGTCTTATCTGTTTGTTTCTTTAGTTTATCTTCTGATCTTTTTAGTTCATTTTTAACTTCTTGAATCTCTGCATTTAATCTTTTAATATATATATCTTTAGTACGCATCAATTCTTGTTGCTTTTCTAATTCTTTCTTTAAATCCTCTGCCATAATCTATTAGGCCTCCTTTTCAAGTAATAATTTAGCATAAGCATCGTTAATTAAAGCAACCTTAGATGAGTCGCCGCCTCTATCTCTATGGTGAGCAAGGATTTGACGTTTATATGCTTTCTTAATTTCTGCAATTGAAGATTGTCTTGTAACACCAAGTAATTTGTAGTAAATATCATTTTCATCATGTGAAGAAGCGAATGCTCTATCTTCTTCTGCAAGTAGACGATATGCGTATCTATTAGGTGTTTCTTCATATAATTGTTCTAGAGTCTTAATATACTCTTTCTTTAATGTTGTAACATATTCGCCAAGCTTATCTGTTCTTGGTGGTTCAGCTCTATTAATTAATGTTAAGATGTTTTGACAAGAATATACACCAATCATAGCACGTTCAATGTATACCATGTTAGTACTTAACATTAAGTCATTTTGTTGATATTCAGTCTTATATAATGATGTAACATAACTTGAACAGTTACATGCGATATAATTCTTTAATGCAACATAAATTGAATCGATTTTCTTAGTGTTTAATAATTCAATAGCATTAATTAAATCGCCTTCAAAAATATCAATAATCTTCTTGTCATAATAAGCTTCATATTTTCTTAAAATACCTAGGTATCTTAAAGCTTTTTCTGTGTTTTCTCTGTTCTTTACTAATCCTAAAATCTTTTCATATTTTTGAGCAATAACCTTTAAATCATAGTTCTTAGCAAATTTATTAGGTCCTTGTTCTTCATATACTTGACTAAATTCTAATGCTTCATCAGCATTACTCTTACACATATCAACTACATCTGGGTTAGTCGAGTTTTTAGCCATATACTCCCAATAATCTGCTTGTGCATTTAAGATTTGTTGCATGATTTGTTGGTCTAGGTTAGCCTTAATTTGATATTCATGATACTTAACTTGATATTCATTAGATAAAATAGTATCGTCAGATAACTTCTTAAAGATTTCTGGGCTTGTTTTATAAGCTATATCAAGTGGAGTTTCACCTTCACCATTAACATCTAATGCCTTAGATTCTACTCTCTTATAGAAATAATCAAAGCACTTAACTGCATTATTCTTTGCACAAATATGTAAGATATTATTCTTTTTACTATCTACTCCATCAAATTTATAACCTCTAACAGCACTCTTCATAACTTGGTCGATATCATCGTTAGCTACATAAACGCTGTATAGATAAATTGGATAAGTATGTAATCTCTTCTTGATTTCATCAATTTGTAATTGAACATTTAATTCAGAAATGAATGATCTAACATCGACTTTTTCATCAATATAACTTTGTACTCTACGAGGAACTGAATCGATATTTAGTGTTTCCTTTTCAAACACTTCTTTTCTAATAACTTCTTTTGATTCTTCGACAATTCTATTATAGTCATCAGCTTGTTGACGTAGTCTCTTTAACATTTGGAAAATTCTTGTAATCTTAACGTTGATTTCATCAATATCACAAGTATTAAGTAATGTTTCGAAGAAATCTACTTCAGCAACTGTATCGCTCTTACGTAAAATGTTTACACGTTCGTCAAGTCTTGACAATACTAAATTAACTCTATCAATATTTTCATTAATTCTTCTTTCGTATTCATCCTTCTTATACTTTAGATCGTTAACTGAATCTAAGTATTCGTTTCTTGTTGTGAATACTAGAGGAACCTTTGTATCTAGTGTCATATCGATATCTAAGTTTTTAGCAACTTCTTGCATTTTAGTACCAATTGTAGCTTGATAATCATCATAAGCCTTTGCTGATTGTTCTAAAACCTTTGCTGTATATTCATCATATTTCTTGTATAATTCTACGAATAAACCTTTATCAGCATATTGTCTCTCACCAGAAAAACTATTATGAGATGCTGTTTCTTTCAACTTAGATAAAATTTCTAGGTTATGGAATAAAGATTGATCTTCTTCGTATAAGTATAAAATCTTTGCTTGATATTTTTTATTAATCTTGTCTAGTTCGTTATATAATTTTTCAAGTTGTGGATAGTTATTAACAATGTCATCAATCTTAAGTTCGTCTGATTGTTGTAATTGACCAAGCTCATAATCCTTGTAGCTTTCAAGAATTGATTGAAGAGTTCTTGATACATAACCTTCATAACTTGAATAAGTATAATTCATAGCTTTTGTGAATTCTTTATACTTAATGTCATAAACGCTTAATTCTCTTGTTTCAAAGAATTCATCATAAAGTGATTTTGCAAATCCAAATTGACCACTTTGATTAGATGGTTCTGGAAGAGTGAACTTTGCTTGTAAATGGTCAAGACAACGTTTGTATTCATCTAGTGAATCACCAACGCTCTTAGTGTAACCATAAAGTTCTTCACTTAATTCAAATTTCTTATATGCTCCCTTACATGAAGCAATACCGATTGTAGAGATTAATGATAAAACACCAAATATCGCTGCAATAGCTAATACTGCAATTCCAAGTGCAAATACAGGTGACATTAATACAATACCAATTGCAGCAAGTGCAACTGTTATTACCCAATAAGCAATAAGACAAGCTTTGTATTTGCTTTGATTCTTGTTGAAATGCCATGGACTAAATGCTCCTGTGTTATTTGCGTAGTGTTCAGGACCATAATATGCATCCTGAGTTGCGCTCTTAGACTTTAATGCGAATTTTGGAAATAAAATAAATAATTTTGCCACATACATCACCTCAATTTAATATTGTCATTTCGTCTCTAATATATATTGTATCATTTTTTTATTGAAAATTACACTAAAAATAAATATTTTTAATACTATTTTTTCTTGTCAATTTTATAATATAAAAGAAAACGGCTTAACAATCGCTTTTTTTGTTAATGCCGTTTATAAATTATTTTTGTAAAACGCTACCATTTTGGTTATTATTTGTTTTTAAACAAAACAAAAAGGAAATAATACTAAAAGCGATTTCATTAAGGTAAAATTATTGGGTTAATCGCTTTAATACTATGCATATATAAAACGATAGTTTTACCAATTATTTGTACTACTTCAAATCCACAATTGCTAAATATTTCTTCTATCTCTTCTAACTCCATTTGACAGTTTTGAAGGACAGATATTTTCATTAATTCATGTTTTGTTAAATAGTTTCTTATATCTGTAATCATATTGTCATTTACGCCTTCTTTCCCTATTTGAAAAACTGGCTTTAAGGTATGAGCTAAACCTCTTAAATAGCTTTTTTGTTTACCCTTCATAATTATACCTCCTAAACGAATTGTCCGTTTAAATCGACTAGTCCTTTTTTCCCTAGTATTATTTTTCCATTGTTATATTCTTCTTCTAATCTATTAAGATATTCTATTAAATCTTCATAATTTCTTGTTTTCCTAGTTAAATTTTGTTTAGCTAAAGCAACGTTAAAAACTGTTTTAGCGCACATCTGTTTTCTAATGCCATCCCACGATAATTGTGCTTGATATTTTTTAAGTAAATCCCAAGTTCCTTTTTCAATAATAACATTATGAAAACTAAATTGTACATCATTAACCATAACCATATATAAGCTTTGCGCTTTTGTATAAAAATAACTAACCTTTATATTCTTAAAATCATTATAAGCAAGTAATTCATTTAAAAAGAATATTCTTGATTTAAACGAATATGTTATTTTCTTCTTATTTTGCTTGGCAAATGTACTTAATAAATTAATGCATGACAAAAATAGATAAACATCTTCTTCATTTTCTACTAGAGCATGATATAAAATGCCATAAGCTTTTACTGCATCTATATCACTAATTATTTCAGGCTCTTTAATACTAGAAAAGATTAAATTATCATCCATTTTTAATCACTTCCTTTTAAAGAAAATAGGCACTAGAATGCCCAATTTCCATTTATAAATATTAGATGTTCGCTACCATCAGTTGACTTGCCAACAATCTTTAAATCGCTTGATCCAACCATAAAATCAACATGTATTCTTGAATCATTTATACCTTTTTCTCTAAGTTCTTCTAAAGTATATTTATCATAATTTTTAATGGTGTTTGTAAAGCCATGGCCAAGAGCAACATGACAGCATGCATTTTCATCATATAAAGTATTATAGAACAATAAATTAGTATTGTTGATTGGTGAATCATATGCAACTAAAGCAACCTCACCAAGATATGCAGCACCTTCATCTTCACTAATCATTTGTTTTAATAGTTCTTCATTCTTTTTGGCATGTGCTTCTACTGCCTTACCATCTTTAAAAACAATATAGAAATCTTCTATTACTTCACCATTATAACTTAATGGTTTTGTGGCATGTAATACACCATCACATACCCCTCTTTTAGGGGATGTAAATATTTCTTCTGATGGAATATTTGGATTAAAGCTAATACCTTTAAGTGACTTTTCAGAACCGCCTAAGAATAAGGCATCATTAATTAAACCAACCTTAAAATCAGTTCCGTTAGAACTACTATATTTTAATTCGACTAAGTTTAAGCTATTAAGATAATCATATCTCTTTTTTAAAGTACTATTATGTTCCTTCCAATTAGATATAGGATTACCAACATATGCTCTAGAACATCTTAAGATGTTTTCCCATAGGGTATCAACAGCTTTTTTCTTTGATAGATTAGGAAATACTTTCTTTGCCCATTCTACTGATGGTACTGCGGCTATACACCATTGATATTTATTTTCCATTTCATCAATAAATGGCTTAATAATAGGATATCTTTTGCTGCTTGCATAAGATTCTTTAGATTGGTCAATTCCATTTAATCCATCTGGATCTTCACTATCTAAAAATAAAATACAAGGTAGTGTTTTAGATCTCCATTTTATCTTTTCTAGTTCAAAATCTTCGATTTTAGCCATCTCTTCTTTATCCCTATAAAGATTATTTAATTTTACTATTGGTAGGTGATAGAAATCAACAAATACCTTTCTTGCGCCTGCCTTATATAATTCTTCAACAACTATTTCAACAAAATCAACTTGCGATAGTCCTGTTTGTACTATAACATCTTGATTTTTTTTTACATTTAAACCGCATTTTGCGATTAATCTAGCGTATCCTCTTAACTTACTTTTGTTCATCAGCTTTACCTCTAATAGTAACATCAAGTTGATTGTATGGTATTTCAATATTCTTTTTGTCGAATTCTTCTTTAACACGTTCCATAATAGAGAAATATAGGCTCCAATAATCAGGAGTATTAGCCCATACTCTTACAGTAAATGTGATTGAAGAATTACCATATTCAGATATTTGAGCAAACGGAGCCGGCTCATTTAATACTCTTTCATCTTGACTTACTAAATTTAATAATGTTTCTTTTACTAACTTCAAATCAGAATCATAACTAACTTGGAATTTGAAATCAACTCTTCTTTTGTCTTTAAGAGAATTGTTTCTAATAACTCCATTAGCTAAAACACCATTTGGAATCATTACAGTTCTATTATCAGGTGTAACAATATACGTGAAGAATATTCTAATATCTTCAACTGTGCCACCTTCACCTTGTGCTTCAATATAGTCACCAAGTTTAAATGGCCTAACAATGACAATTATTATACCTCCGGCTAGGTTTGATAGACTTCCTTGTAGAGCTAAGCCTATACCTACACCACATGATGCAATAACTGCGCCTATACTTGCTGTATCTATACCTATATAAGCTAAATAAGCAACGAATAATAGAATCTTTATTCCTTTCCTAAAAAGGTTAGTAATAATGATTGTAAAAGTCTTATCGCAATTTCTTGCGACCATATTCTTTTTAATTCTTCTAGCAATTAGATTAACAATTTTAAATGAGATAAATAGAACTATTAAAGCTAAAAGCATTTTAATTCCATTATTAGTTATCCATTTTAAAGCTTCATCTAATTTATTTTCCCAAAAAGCACTACTAGTAATCTTCTCACTAGCCGTAGTTGCTACTGTAGTAGTTTCATCCATAAAAACACATCCTTTATAGTGAAATTATTACCAAATTTGATTAATCTCCTCTGCACTAATTAGTGGAATATCTTTAATCTTTAAGCAGTCATATGCTTTATCAATATCATTTGTTTTAAATACAACAGTTGCATATTCTTTATTATGTCCAGTAAAAGCATACATATATTCAATAGCAACATTTGCTTTTGCTAATACATCTAAAACATAAGCTAGTCCACCTGGTTTATCATTTATACCAACTGTTAAAACTTCATTTACTTTAACAATAATATCTTCACCTTGTAAAATATTTTTTGCTTTTTTAGGGTCATCTACAATTAATCTTAAAATACCGAAATTAGTTGTATCTGCAAGAGATAAAGCACTAATATTAATATTTTCTTTTGATAAAATTCCTAATACTTGAGCAATTTTGCCTTCTTTGTTTTCAACAAAAATGGAAACTTGTTTAACTAGCATAAAAATCCCTCCTTAATGCAATTTTCTATTATCAATTACACGTTTTGCTTTACCTTCTGAACGTGTAATAGTCTTTGGAGCAACCATCTTAACTGTTGCACCAATACCAAGTACACTTCTAAGTGCATCAGTAATCTTTTTACGAGTAGCTTCAATTGATTTTACATCATCTGTGAATATATCTTCATTCATTTCTACCAATACATCTAATGTATCGTTATTATTAACTCTATCAACAATAATTTGATAATTTGGAGTTATACCTCCACCGACCTTTAATAATACTTCTTCGATTTGGCTTGGGAAGACATTTACACCACGGATGATTAACATATCATCACTTCTACCTTGTGGCTTAGTCATCTTGATGAATGTTCTACCGCAAGAACATTTTTCAAGTGATAAAGATGCAATATCTCTAGTTCTATAACGAATTAGAGGGAAAGCTTCTTTAGTTATTGTTGTGAATACTAATTCGCCTTGTGCACCAATTGGTAATACTTCTAGAGTATCTGGATCTATAATTTCAGGAATAAACATATCTTCATTTACGTGCATTCCTTTTTGGCATTCACATTCATAAGCAACACCAGGACCCATAATTTCAGATAAACCATAAACATCATAAGCCTTAATATGTAGTTTAGATTCAATAGTTTTTCTCATTTCTTCTGTCCATGGTTCAGCACCTAGGATTGCAGCTTTAAGTTTTAATTGATTTACTACACCCATTTCTTCAATAGTTTCACCTAAATAACAAGCATAAGATGGTGTACAGCATAAATGTGTAGAACCAAAATCTATCATTGTTTGTATTTGTCTTTGAGTGTTACCTGTAGATGTAGGAATAACTGTAGCACCAATTTTTTGTGCTCCATCATGTGCACCAAGACCTCCAGTAAATAAGCCATATCCATATGATACTTGTACAAATGATGAATCATCAGCACCAGCAGCATATAGTTGTCTTGCGAAACAATCACTCCACATATCTAAGTCATGTCTTGTGTATCCTACAACAATTTGCTTACCTGTTGTACCACTTGATGCATGTACTCTAACTACATCTTTCATTGGTACAGCAAATAGGCCATATGGATAATAATCTCTTAAATCTTTCTTATATGAAAATGGTAATTTGTATAAATCATCTACACCTTTAATGTCTTCTGGTTTTAATCCAGCTTCATCCATTCTAGTTCTAAATAATTCAACATTATCATACATTCTTTTTACTTGTTCTACTAAACGCTTAGATTGTAATTTCTTTAATTCATCACGATCCATGCATTCATATTCTTTTTGATAAATAGCCATAAAATCCTCCTATAGGTTATATCCTAAATCAAATGCTTTAATATTTGAATCAATAAATTGTGGCTTAACAGTCGCCTTTATCACTTCAATCCACTTATCATAACTTATATTTGTAGATTTAGCCATTACACCAATTAAAACAACATTTACTGATTTTGCATTTCCTGCCTCTTTAGCAAGTTTATATGCATCTATTACTTTTAAATTAACCTTCTTACTCATTTTTTCAAAGATATTTTCTGGATATGTAGTTGCACCAATAATTACAGGCATTGGATTAATTTCTTGATCATTACAAATGATTAATCCACCCTTCTTTAAATAAGGCATTGCTCTATAAGCTTCTAGCTTTTCAAAAGCTAAGATGATATCTGCTTCACCTTTATCAATAATTGGAGAATATACTTTCTCGCCAAATTTAACATATGTTACTACAGAACCACCTCTTTGGCTCATACCATGAACTTCTGATACTTTAACATCATATCCTTCATTTATAACAGTGTTACCAAGTATTCTACTAGCAAGTAGTGTTCCTTGCCCACCTACACCAACAATCATTATATTCATAATTAATCCTCCTTAACAATAGCCTTGAATGGACAAACATTAGTACATAATCCGCATCCATTACATTGACTTTGATCAATTACAATAGCATCATTTTTAATGCTTATTGCAGGACAACCTAATTTCATACATTGTTTACACTTCTTACATTGATCAGTTACTACACAATGTCCAGTGTATTTAACCTTTTTAAGTAGTGCACAAGGTCTTTGTGCGATGATTAATGAAACATCATCTCTTTCAACTTCTTCTTTAACAACTTTTTCAAAGTTCTTAACATCAAAAGGATCAGCAACAACTATATGTTCAATACCAATAGCTTCACCAAGTTTAATTAAATTAACTTGTTTTGTTTCTTCTCCTCTAATAGTCTTACCTGTTGTAGGATTATCTTGATGTCCTGTCATACCTGTGATTGAGTTATCAAGGATAATGACTGTATTAGCACCTTTATTGTATACCATATCAATTAATCCAGTGATTCCTGAATGAATAAATGTAGAATCGCCAATAACTGATACTAACTTTTTATTAAATTCTTTTCCTCTAGCTTTAGCCATACCAAATGCAGCTGAAACTGAAGCACCCATACATATTGTTGAATCAACAGCTTCAAGCGGTTTAACAGCACCTAAAGTATAACATCCAATATCTCCAGAAACTACTAAACCAAGTTTCTTAAGAACATAGAATGTTCCTCTATGAGGACAACCTGCACACATTACTGGAGGTCTAACTGGAATAGTTTCATCTAATACTGGGCATTCAACTGGATCAATATTAAATATTGCTTTTCTAATCATTGATGGAGTGTATTCACCAAGCATTGTAAAGACTTCTTTTCCAATAACCTTAATTCCATTAATCTTACAATGTTCTTCAATGAATGGATCTAATTCTTCGATGACATATAATTTATCTAAGCCTTTAGCGAAGTTTTTAATTAATTCAACTGGAAGTGGGTAAACCATACCTAGTTTTAAATAATTAACTTTTTCTCCTAAAGCTTCTTTTGCATATACATAAGAAATACCATTTGTGATTACACCAATCTTTGAATTGTTGTTTTCAATAGTATTTAATTTAGTAGTTTCAGCAAATTCAACTAATTTTTTATATCTATCTTCAACAATAACATGACGTTTAATTGCATTAGCTGGCATCATAACATTTTTAGCAATGTTCTTTTCATATGGTTTTAATTCATAATTAATTCTATCGTTTAATTCAACTAAACCTTGTGAATGGCTAACACGTGTAGATAATCTCATAATAACCGGTGTATCAAACTTTTCTGATAGTTCAAAAGCTTCTTTCATAAATTCCTTACATTCAGCACTATCAGATGGTTCAACCATCATAACCTTACTAGCTTTAGCATAATGTCTTGAATCTTGTTCGTTTTGACTTGAATGCATACCAGGGTCATCAGCTACACAGAATACTAAGCCTCCATTAACACCGATATAGCTTACGGTAAATAATGGGTCAGCCATTACATTCATACCTACATGTTTCATACAGCTCATAGCTCTAGCACCAGCCATAGATGCTCCAATCGCTACTTCACTAGCTACCTTTTCATTTGGTGCCCATTCAGCATAAATTTCGTCATATTTAATAATATTTTCAGTTATTTCAGTAGATGGAGTACCAGGATAACTTGCACATAATGTACATCCTGCTTCATATGCTCCTCTAGCAATTGCTTCATTTCCAAGTAATAACTTTTTCACTTAAAACACTCCCTTTACAATAATAAAATTATACCACAATTGATTATATATTGAAATATATAATATTTTATTTTTAAATAAAAAAGTAATGCAATAAGCATTACTTCATTTTTATAGCATCGCTAAACATTTCAATCAAAGCATCAATTGAGTAGTCTATATTATATTTATAGACTAAATCTTTGTATTTTAAGGCTTCTTTTTTTCTTAGTTCATCGTTATCTAACCAATAATCAATCTTATTTGCTAAGTCTTTAGCATTCTTTTCAATATATGTTGATTTTTCACATTCAGCAAATTGGCTTGTAGCACTAAATCTACCTTTTGCAATAATTGGAAGTAGTCCAGTTTGTACTGCCTCCATACAGCTTAAGCCTTCTACTTCTATATAAGCTAAATGAATATATAAATCAGCTCCTCTAGATAGTTTTTGGAGCTCATCTAGTGGATAGAATCCAAATACAGGATTGTACTTAATTACGCCTTTTTTTACTAATTTATTAGCAAGCTTTTTTAAATTCTTTTCTTGTGGCCCACGTCCAGCAAATATAAGTTGAATTTCTTTATTATGTTTTGAATAATTCATAGCTTTAAGTAAAGTTTTTAGATTCTTTTCTACGCTAAATCTACCTATTGTAATAATTGTATATTTAGCATCACTAACATGCTTAGCTTCTACATCATCAGTAACTAAATCTTCTAAGACTAAACCATTTGATATTACTCTAAGTTCTGAAGTAAAACCATTTTCTTCTAATCTTTCTTTTACATTTTCTGTTGGACATTGAACTATCTTACATTTATCAAAACAGCTCTTCTTCCACCATTTTAAAGTAAAACTATTTAAAAATGTATTTTCAAGATGAACTGTAGCAAATAAGTTTTCTGGATGTAGGTGGTATGTTGCAGTACAAGGCTTATTCATCTTATTAGCTAATTTAGCTACTGCCATTTCTACAGCAAATGGTTCTTCTAAATGAATTACATCAGCCCAGTTAATAGCATCAATAGCAATTCTTTTATTACTTTTAGCAAAAGAATAACCTTGTTTTTTTATTAATGGATTAAAAATAGGCATTTTAAAATCATCTAAAAGATAATCTGGTTGTTCACCATTTGGATCAGGATTTTTAGCTGATAAAATTCTAACATCAATGCCACGTTCTTTTAATTTTTTTACAGTACGTCTAGCTGATGCGCATAACCCATTACCTTTAGTATAAAAATTATTTATTACAAATAATACTTTCATTAAAATCACCTACAATTAATATTTAATATTAATTCATACCACTTATATTTTACCATTATATAGATAAAATGCAATAAAAAAGAGCATTTTTGACTAATGCTCTAATTTAATTCTAGTAGTTTTCTTTTCTAACTTCAAAATAGCTTTGTGGATGAGCACATACAGGACAAATTTGAGGTGCTTTCTTACCGATTACTAAATGTCCACAGTTTCTGCATTCCCACATAGTTTCTTCTGATTTTTCGAATACTTTTTGCATTTCAATGTTATTTAATAATGCAAGATATCTTTTTTCATGCTCTCTTTCGATTGCTCCAACCATTCTAAATTTAATAGCGATAGCTTTGAATCCTTCTTCTTCAGCTTCTTTAGCCATTCTTTCATACATATCTGTCCATTCAAAGTTTTCACCACTAGCAGCAGCCTTTAGGTTTTCAGCAGTTGTACCAATACCTTGTAATTCTTTAAACCACATCTTAGCATGTTCTTTTTCGTTATTAGCTGTTGCTTCAAAAATAGCAGCTATTTGTTCGTAGCCTTCCTTCTTAGCTACGCTTGCGAAATAAGTGTACTTATTTCTTGCTTGTGATTCACCAGCAAATGCTTCCTTCAAATTCTTTTCTGTTTTACTTCCTTTTAATTCCATAATTTTTTCCTTTCCTTTCTATACTTCTGCCCAATCTTTTAATCTATCATACAATGAATTTACTGTTAGAGTATCTCTATGATAAACCCTACTTTCTTTCTTACCATCTGCATGTGTATATGTAAATGGTCCGTTTTTTTGTCCGTTATCAAATGATCCTCTTTCAAAATCTCCATTAGTATAAAAGTAAGTGCCTACACCTTGTCTATTATTGTTCCTGAAGAAGCCTTCATAGCGTTCTCCATTAGCAAAATAGTAAGTTCCTTTACCACATCTTTCACCATCCATTATTTGTCCTACATAAATATCTCCATTACTAAATGTGACAACTCTTTGGTCTGGTTCAATAGTGTTTACATTTAACATTTTTCTTCCTACAAGTTTCCCTAATTGATTATATTGTCTACTTTCAATTCTACCATCCTTGTAGTAATAAAATGCTCTACCAACAATTACATTTTTTACATATGAGCCTTCTTGTCTATCACCTTTTCTATCACCAGAGCCGAAATGATATACACCATTTCCATCAATTAGATTTTCTCTAAATGATCCTTCGTAAATATCTCCGTTATCATAGTAATAAGTTCCTAGACCATTAATTTTATTATTTCTAACATCACCAACAAATAAGCCTATTTTTGTTTTTACAACAACTTGACCTAATCTAGCAGTGTTTTTGTTTAAAGCTCTTTTCTTAATTAATTTTCCATTTTCATAATATCTTTCTTCGATAACACCATTTGTATCATAATAATAAGTTGGTACATTAGCTTGTTGTCTACCTTCATGCCAACTAGCTTCTTCCCTTTGACCTCCAGCATAATAATATGTACCTTTTCCTTCTCTCATATCATTTAGCCACATACCATCATATTTTTCACCATTAGGATAAGTACATACTCCTTTACCACTACGCTTACCTTTTTGAAATGACCCTTCATATACTTGATTTGTTTGAAGTACTATTTTTCCTTTTCCCTCAAATAATCCATTAACGATATCACCTGTATAAACACCATTAGCAAAGTTTCTCTTAGTTTTACCTTCAACTAGCTTTCCTTTTACAAAAGTACCAGCATTAAAAGTACCATCAGCAAATTTTTGTTCGCATTCTCCTTCAAGTAAATCATTATTCCATGTTCCTTCGAAAACATCTCCATCATTACTTTTGAATGTTCCAACTCCTTGACGAACTCTTCTACCATTAGAAACTATAACATCTCCAATATAGATTCCGTCTTTATACATAATTTGTGTTTTCCCATCTTTCTTTATTTCAACTTTCTTAACTACCTTAGGTGTTTCTTGTGCTTTTTTTAAGGCTTCCTCTTTTGCCTTCAATTCAGCTTCCTTCTTTTTTAGTTCCTCTTCCTTTTTCTTTAAAGAGTCCATAGTTTTAGTCTTCATATATTTTTCATATTCAACGTAACAATCCCTTACTGTAGCCTTATTTCCACATTTAGGGCATTGTATTCTTACTGAAGATGCTTTTGGATAATTAAGTTGAAACATAGCTGTACAATTTAAGCATTTAGCATTTGCCATAATAATCACTCCGTTATTATTATATCATATTTTAAATACATTTAAATTTCCTTTTTTACTTTTTTTATAATCTTGGCTTACCATGACCATAGCATATGATATCACTATCTTTAATCATAGCTTCAAGTTTTAATCTTTCTTCTTTAGCTTTTTTAGAATCCATATTTACGCTAGTCATCAAATATGGAGCAAGCAAATTAAATTCTTTTTGTTCTAAAGTATAATCTAATGGATTTACTAATACATCGCCAGTGAAATAGATATTATCTAATTTTATTACTATTTCCCCTTTTGAATGTCCTCCATTACCATTATATAAATTGAATTCTAATCCAAAGAAATCTATTTTACCAATATTTCCAAATAAATCTTTATTACCATTATCTACTATTTTTAGCTTATCCATTTTTGGTGGAATATAATTTGATAATATTTTACTTATTTTTACATATGGTTCATGGTTTAATATTTGTTCTCTATAATTTGGTTTTTCTTCATTTTCGGCTTTAAAGTTTAAATAACTATCGTTATTAACATAAATAGTATCAAATAATTCAAACATACCACAATGATCTATATCAGGATGAGTTATTATTAATTCTTTATGCATTTTTTCAAAATTAGGCATCAAATAAGATAATAATACTTTCATCTCTTCTATATATGTTCTAAAGCCAGAATCAATAAACATTAAATTATCATCTTTTTTAACAATATAGATATTTGAACCACAAGCTGGTTCAATTGATATTAATAAATAGTCTTTAAATTCCTTTTTTAATATTCTTGGTTTGAAATTTAATCCCCTATTTTTATTTAATAAATCAGCAAATTTAGCTATATAGTTAAAAGTTTTATGAGGATCAGAATCTTTCTCATCTAAAAGTTGCATAACTAAATTAGAATTTTCAATTAAGTCATTAACATTATCCTTACTTAAGTCTAACTTGTTAGCAAGTTCATTCGCAAATGAAATATAAAAAACGGTATTATCTAGACTTTTTTCTGTTTTATCATAATTGATTATTCTAACTGATGAATACTTTGTTGCTTTGTTTAAAAATGAATCAATTTTATTTGGATCATCAATATATAAAGCCATCTTAAAATACTGATAGTCAGTATTATTTTCTTGAGAAGAAATATAAGAAATATTAAAATTGAATTCATTTATTAATTCTAATAAAGGCAATAAGCTATTTGGCTTATCAAGAAGTTTGAATTCAACTAGTATAACATTCGATTTATCTTCTTTAAATAAGAAATTATCGTGCTTTAATAAATTATATGCTGCATCAATTTTATCATTATTTCCTTCTACTTCAATAAATAAAATATTAGTATCAATTGAATTATTATAACTTACTCTTGTTATATTTAATCCTAAATTAGATATTATTTTTACAGGCTTAAGAAAAGACCCTGGTTTATCAGGAATCTTTGTAATAAATGTTTTTTTCATATTTTAGATGTATTCTTCTAATAATTCTTCTAAATTAGCAACATCGCTTAATAAATCATCAATTAGAGTATTAGATAATTCATCAATACCACTAATATAATATTCTGCGCATAGAATATTATCATCATCTAAATATGCTTTTACAAACATCGAATTATAATTAATATCATTTACTAATTCTAATCCATCTTCAAATGTATCATCATTAAATTCTAATAATTCACTATAGAATCTAACTACTTTTTCATCTTTATCATATGAAAACTCACATACTATATTTGAAAATGATAATTCAATCCCAAATGTAACAATTAATTCCTTATCATTATCTACAGATTTAAAATCTACATCTTCTTTTTTTAGTTTTTCAATTAAATTCTTTAACATATTATCACTCCTTGTCTTAAATTATAACATAGAAAAATCTTCTTTTAAATATAATTAATTATATTAAAAAGCGCATTTAGCGCTTAATAAAATCCATTAAATTTATATACTCATAATTTTTATTATTATCTGCTGATAAAGTACCTAGTTGAACCTTCTTGTTCTTGCCATGATAATCTGAACCGCCACTTATAATTAAATTATTATTTTTAGCTAAATTAAGTAAAAATTGTTGTTCATAATTGTTATACATACTATAGCAACATTCTAATCCTTTTATACCATAGCCTATAAATCTATTTAGTCTTTCAATTAATTGTTCGCTATCAACTCTTTTTTCTCCAATACCGCCTAGTGGATGAGCAAGTATTAAAATGCCTTTTTCATCTTTAAGTTTTCTTATAACGTATTCAGATGATATTTTTTTAGTTTCAAGTTTATGATATAAAAAATCTTTAATAGCTTGATCAACATCTATAGCATAGCCATATTTAACAATAACTGATGCAATATTTGGTTTTGTTGGGTTAGGAAGACTTAATAGGTAATCTATATCTTCTTTTTTAAAGTCAATTTTATAATTATCCTTTAAAATATTTATACGTTCAAGTAATCTATCTTTTCTATTTAAATCTATTTCATCTATTACATCATTTAATACTTTACTATTCACATCATAATTGTAAAAAAGAATATGAATTGACCTTCCTAAATCTATAGTAGAAAGTTCTACTCCATTTACATAATTTGGCAAATTTAAGCCATTTTTTGATATATATTTAGCACTTTCAATGGAATCATGATCAGTAATAGAAAAATAGTTATAATCTTTAACTTTATCTATTACAGTTAATAAATCATCAGTGCCATCTGAATAAGTTGTATGAATATGAAAATCAAGCATATTATCACCTTCAAAAAAATTATACCATAAAAAAACAATCAATTAAATTAATTGAAAGTTTTTTCTTTTTTTATCTATTTTTTAACGATATATTTTACTTTTAAGTTATCAAAAGCTTTTTTTATTTTTTCAAATTCATTATTTTTAAAGTTTTCTAATCTTACAGGAATGAAATTTCTTTTAGCTATATATAATCTAAGTATTCCTTTATCTTCTACTATCTTTTTCAATTCTTCGTATTTGAAAGTACCTTTTGTTGTTGATTTTGCTGAAATTGTCTTACAATCAAATCTATTTATATGAAATACAAATTGAAATCTAATAGAATCTCCAAAATCACTTAGATATCCTTTTTTAATTGTTTTTGGATGCATAAACTTAAAATATAGTAGCATTAATAATAATATAATAAAACAACTCATTATAACTGCAAAATCAGATACATTCTTTTGTACTATTATTGAATATATTAATCCAGCTGCACCAAGTGCAACAAATATAGATACTATAATTATTAAGATTAGTAATCTTATACCAGATAGACGCATACATTTAATTGTTTCTTTTGTTATCTCATCAACACTAAATTCTGATTCATTAACTACATCCATAAAAAACCTCCAAAAATATAAACCACGTTGTCGTGGTTTATTCTATAGTCATATTTCCGTTTTCATCAAACTCTTCGTTGTTTGATTTGTTAATTTCTTCTACTGGTTCTTCTTTTATAACTTTATGATCTTTAAAGTACATAATTAATAAGTAGAAACCATAGATAGCTAATATTAACATGCAAATACCTTGAGCAAGTAATATCTTCTTTCCGCCGCCAACAAAGTTAATACCAAGTACCAAATAAATTATATTGAATAGTGCAGTAATGATAATATTACCTTTAGATTCAATAATTATACCTGTAATACCTGCAACACAGAATGAGAATGCACATAATAAGATAATTTGTTTATAGCTTGTTACTCTCTTGAAATAATACATATTAGCAGCTGCATAAATAATAGCAATTATAATTAAGCCAACTAATACGTTAAATTTTCCCCTAAGTTCTTTTTGAATAACTGCTCTAAAATATACTTCACAAGCAATAGCCATAGATCCATATGCAAATGCTTGAACGATTAATGATTTAATTCCTAAATTTTTGTTAAAAGAAATTAATAATGAAAATACTGCAAGTAATGGCACATAGAATAATAGTCTCTTCATTATTCCTTTTGTAGGTTTATTAAAGCCAATATCACTAGCGCTATAGTCCTTATGCCCAATATAGAAGATAGGAACTAGAATGCTTAATAAGGCAAAGCCACCTTGTAAAATATATGTTCTATTTGCAGATAATTTTAGTGCTTTAGCAATTAAAGCTGATCCAACAAAGAATAAAAGCATTATAGCGCCAAAAAGTAATGCTTTTACGATGGATTTTACTTTATCCATAGAAATGCCCCCTTCGAACGATTAATTTACTATAAATTAATTATAACATAAATGTTTTGATATTTTAATATAAAAAGTTGATATTTTTAAATAAATGTTGATAAAACGCTATATTAAGCGATATTTAGTTTATAATATTTTTTCCATATATGTTTTTTGAACTCCCATTCCACAGGTCTCATAAAACTTTTTAGCACTATCATTTCCTTCCCAAACATTGAGTGTTACATTATAACACTTTATATCTTTAGCATACTTTAAGACATATTCATATAATTTTGTGCCTATATGGTTACCTCTACTTTTTTCATCTATGCATAAATCATCAATATATAGTGTTTTAATCTCTTTTGGATTAACTGAACTATTTTGTATTATTATCTGGCAAAAAATATAACCTAATACTTTATCATTTTTTTCATAAACAAAGATTGGTTTATCCATATCTTTTATAAGTTCTTTTAATTCTTTTTTATTATATTTAGTCATACCATCTTTAAACAAATCAGGTCTAATTCTTGCATGGACACCACATACTTGTTTTAACAAATTTAAGCATGTATCAATATCCTTTTCTTCTATCTTTCTAATTAATTCCATATTATCACCGATAATATTATAACAAAAAAACACTGAAAAATCAGTGTTATTTAACAAAATTACATAATGCACACATACCTGGTCCAACATGTGCACCAATTATAGGTGAAATCATTACAATTCTAATTTCTAGATCACTATGTTGTTCAAGTAGCTTATCTTTTACATAATTAGCTGTATCTATGGCATCAGCATGTGAAATATAAACTAATTTATGAATTCCATCCCATTCTTCATTAAATTTTTCAACTAAGTATGAAGCAGCTTTCTTTACGCCATGCTTCTTAGCAATAGTTTCAAGCTTTCCTTCTTTATTTATAATTAATACAGGCTTTATGTTTAAGGCTCCAGCAATGAATGCTGTAGTAGCTTTAATTCTTCCGCCTCTCTTTAAATATGTTAAGTTTTCTACTAGGAAAGTTGCTTTAAGTTTAAGAACAGCTTCTTTTACTGCTTTAGCATTTTCTTCTATAGTCATTCCCTTATTCTTATTTTCAACTGCCATATTAGCAAGTAAGCTTATACCAGCAGTTGCTGATAAAGTATCAGGAATCTCAATTTTAATATTTGGATATTTTTGGTTTAACTCTTCTTTACTTTTTACTAATTTATTAATTATTTTTGCACTTGAATATGTTTGAGATAAACCGCTTGATAAAGGCAAATACAAGATATCTATATTCTTCTCGCAGAAAGGAGTAAAGTATTCAACATATTTATATGGAGTTATTTGACTTGTTGATGTAATTAAGCCATCTTTCATAGCCTTATAGAAAGCTTTCATTACTTCATCTGATTCAACTGAATAGCTTATTTTTGTTTCTTCACCAATCTTATATTCCATTGGGATAAATTCAATTCCATTATCCCTTACATAACTAGCTTCTATATCAGTTGATAAGTCAATAAAAATCTTATAATCATTCATTATTTTGCACCTCATTTATATTTAAACCTTTTTCATTTTATGATATAATCATAATATATTCAATAGCCATTTTTACATTATTGTGTATTATTACACATTTGTGTAAAAATGGGTAGGAGGTTTATATGGATAAGAGAGTTGAAAAGACAAAAAAAGCAATAAAAGATTCACTAATGGGATTAATATTAGTTTATGACTATAACAAAATAACAGTTAAAATGATTACCGAAAAAGCAAATATAGGTAGAAAAACTTTCTACTTACATTATAGTTGTATTGAAGATGTTATTAACGATTATAAGAATGATACTTCTATCGTTTTAGAACAATCACTTTCTAAAAACTTTAGAAACACAGAAAATGATATTCATAATATCTTTATCGACTTAACAAAAAACATAAAAGATAATTTATCATTCTATAAAAGAATAGCAAAAAATGATACTTATTTTTTTATAAGAAATCTATTAGAAGAAATGTTAGAAACTTTAATTAATAATATTTATAATAAACTTTATCATACCGATAGTAAAAATGTAAGTTATTATTCTAGTTTCTATGCTGCCGGAATAATGAGATTATATTTTGACTATCTAAAAGAAAGAATAAGCATTTCTTTAGATGAAGTTCAAGATATTGCTACACGTGCATGTTTTTTATCACTTGATGATATATTAAATAGAAAGCATTAAAAAAGGCTTAATCAAGCGATTAAGTCTTTTTCTTTTTCTTCTTCATTTTTAAATCTTTTAAGCATTCTTATTGCAGCTATACCACTAAATATATTTAATGTTAGAAAGCCTGATATAGAAAGTGCTTTTGCGAAGAACTTTCTTCTTGTTGTAAGTACTAGTATTGAGAAAATAATACTTATAAAGATATAGATAGCAGGAATAAGTAATATAACAATTACAAATAATGCATAAACAAAAACAAATATGAATAAGTAGAATGCCTCTGCTGCTGACATTTTTAAAGAGAAAAAATCAAATAATGTTTTTTCATTAATAATAAGCATAAATACATATAAATATATTAATACTAGTCCTAATATCATTCCTATTGTTAATAAAACTGTATCAGATGTCTTAACATCTAATCTTCTAATTGGTTTTCTTTCTTTTCGTACTACAGGAACTACTTCCTTTACAATTACTTTTTCACCATTTTCATTTACATCCTCATAAGTTCTAGTAGTAACAGATCTTTCTTTTTTATTTTGAACTAAAAGAATAATTGATGAAACTATACCAAATAAATTACTAGATAAAGCAGATAAAACAATTATCGTAATAGCCATGCTTTTGTATGGCTTTTTTAATATAACTAATATAAGCATTAAAACACTATTTGCTGAACATATTAATATATTAGTATTATAATTCATATTTACAATACCTATTTCATTTAATTTATCATATACATCATATAATACTTCAAATCCTTCTATATTATTACAAAAATATAAAACGATTGAAAAAGCTAATATAAGCATTGAAAAAATAATGCCTATAATATATAAATTTTTACATACTTTACTCAAAAATACCCCCCCCATTTTTTTAAAAATAAGCAGAAAGAATTCTGCCTATTTTACAACAATATTAACTATTTTCTTTGGTACTACTATTACTTTTACAATAGTTAAGCCATCAGTAAAAGCTTTTACTTTATCGCTTGATAAAGCCTTATTCTTGATTGAATCATCAGTCTCATCTAAAGATACTTCAATTTTATCTCTTAGTTTTCCATTTACTTGAACCATCATAAATATAGTATCACTAACAAGCTTTGTTGCATCATATTTTGGCCATGATTCATAAGCAATTGTATTTTTATTACCCATAAATTCCCATAATTCTTCACAAATATGTGGTGTAATTGGGCTTAACATCTTAACAAAGCCTTCTACATATGCTTTATTAACTTTAGTTTGTTTTGTTGCTTCATTTAAGAAAATCATCATTTGACTAATTGCAGTGTTAAAGCATAAATTATCAAAGTCTTCAGATACTTTCTTAACTGTTTGGTTATAAATTAAATCAAGTGCTGGTGTTTCTTCATTTACAAATTCAATATTTGAATTAGTGCCTGTAACAAATCTATAAACTCTATCTAAGAAACGTCTAGCTCCATCAAGTCCAGCTTCACTCCAAGGCTTTTCTGCCATAAGAGGTCCCATAAACATTTCATAAAGTCTAAGTGAATCTGCACCATAATCTCTAACTACATCATCAGGGTTAACTACGTTACCTCTAGATTTACTCATCTTTTCACCGTTAGATCCTAAAATCATACCTTGGTGAACAAGCTTTTTAAATGGTTCTTTTACTGGAACTAATCCTTTGTCATATAAATAATTATTCCAGAATCTTGAATATAATAAGTGACCAACAGCATGTTCTGGGCCACCGACATATAGATCTACTGGCATCCAGTGCTTTAATAATTCATAATTAGCAAATTCTTTATCATTATGTGCATCAATGTATCTTAAGAAATACCATGAACTAGCTGCAGAACCTGGCATTGTATTAGTTTCTCTTTTACCAACTTCACCAGTTTTCTTATTTACATACTTCTTCCATTCAGTAGCATTTTCTAGTGGTGCTGTACCACTTGTTTTTGGTTTATAATCATCAAGTTCTGGTAATACTAATGGAAGTTCATCATCAGGTAATACTTCATCATAGCCATCATAATGAACTACTGGAATTGGTTCACCCCAATATCTTTGTCTAGCAAAAATCCATTCTCTAAGTCTATAAGTAATCTTTTTAGAACCTATACCTTTAGATTCTAGGAATTCAATCATTTTATTAATAGCATCTTCTTTGTTTAATCCGTTTAAGAAGCCACTATTTATATGTAAGCCATCTTCTTCATATGCTTGTGTAGATATATCTCCACCTTCTAGAACTTGGATAATTTCAAGATTAAATTTCTTAGCAAAATCATAATCTCTTTGATCGTGTGCAGGTACAGCCATAATAGCACCTGTTCCATATGTAGCAAGTACATAGT